>JBIKNA010000499.1:0-5142 GCA_044358965.1 Polyangiaceae bacterium | reverse complement strand
AGCGCGCTGCAGATCGACCTCACGGGGCAGGTCTGCGCCGACTCCATCGGCACGTACCAGTACTCGGGCATCGGCGGCCAAATGGACTTCATGCGCGGCGCGGCCCTGTCCGAGGGGGGCAAACCCATCATTGCGCTGCCGTCCACCACCAAGAAGGGCGTATCTCGCATCGTGGCGCAGCTGAATCCCGGCGCCGGCGTGGTCACCACCCGGGGCCACGTGCAGTACGTGGTCACCGAACACGGCGTGGCCAACCTGTACGGCAAGGGGCTCCAAGAGCGAGCCCGGCTGCTCATTGGCCTGGCGCACCCGTCGCACCGCGACGAGCTGGAGAAGGCCTACCGCGAGCGCTTCCACGTGGGCGTCTAGACGAAATACGGGGGCGCGGACGCCGGAGAGGGGGCGCGAGCCCGCCCGCTGCCTCTTCCCAAGCGGGCAGGGAGTGTTTATGTCTCCGGCCATGACGGAACATGCCTTTCAGGCCGAGGTCAGCCGCGTCCTGTCCCTGGTCATCAACTCCCTCTACAGCGACAAAGAGATCTTCCTGCGCGAGCTGGTGTCCAACGCGTCCGACGCGCTCGACAAGCTGCGTTTTCGCTCGCTTACGGACCCGCAGCTCCTGGGCGGTCAGCCCGAGCTCGAGATCCACCTGCGCACCGATGCCGAGGCCGGCACCCTGACCATCGCCGATACCGGCGTGGGCATGACCGAAGAAGAGCTGGTCAAGAACCTGGGCACCGTGGCCCACTCGGGCTCCGCAGCGTTTGTTCAGGCCCTCGAGCAGCAGGCCCAAAAGAAAGACGTCAACATCATCGGCCAGTTTGGCGTGGGCTTCTACAGCGCCTACTTGGTGGCGGACCGTGTCACGGTCACCACCCTGGCCGCCGGGGCAGACCAAAAGGCCTTCCGCTGGCAGTCTGCGGGCAAAGACAGCTTCACCGTCGAACCCGCCGACAAGACCACCCGCGGCACCGAGATCGTCTTGCACCTGAAAGACGAGCACAAGGGTCTGCTCGACGACTGGAAACTTCGGGAGCTGGTGCGCAGGTACTCGGACTACGTGGGCTACCCCATCAAGCTCGAAGAAGAGACGGCCGTCGCCCAAGAGGGCGAAGACAAAGAGGCCAGCGCCGAGAAGCAGACCAAAAAAGAGCTGGTCACCATCAACCAGGCCAGTGCGCTCTGGCAGCGCTCCAAGAGCGAGATCGAAGCCAAGCAGTACGACGACCTCTACCGGCACCTCACCAGCGACTACGAGCCGCCGTTGGCCCACACGCACTTCCGCGTCGAGGGCAACGTCGAGTTCGTTGGCCTCTTGTATGTGCCCAAGCACCCGCCGTTCGATTTGGACGACCCGCGCAAGCGCAAGGGCGTCCGACTGTTCGTGCGTCGCGTGTTCATCATGGACGACTGCGACGAGATCACGCCGCAGTGGCTGCGGTTTGTGCGCGGCGTGGTCGACTCCGATGACTTGCCGCTCAACGTGTCGCGCGAGATCCTGCAAGAGTCCAGCGTGCTGCGCACCATCAAGAAGCAAGCCACCAAGCGCGTGCTCGACCTCTTGACAGAGATGGCCACCGACAAGGCCGACGACTACAAGACCTTCTACGCGGCCTTTGGCAAGGTGCTCAAAGAGGGCTTGGCCGTCGACGCCCACGAGCACAAAGACAAGGTTGCGCAGCTGGTGCGCTACGAGAGCACCAAGACGGGGCCCGACGAGCTCGTGTCGCTCGAGGCCTACGTGGCGCGCATGCCCGAAGGCCAAAAAGACATCTACTACCTGACGGGCGAGTCCAAGCAGGCGCTCGCCGGGTCGCCCTACCTCGAAGCACTCACGGCCAAAGGCTACGAGGTGCTGCTCATGACGGATCCCGTCGACGAGTGGGCTGCCGAGGGCCTGGGCGAGTTCCAGGGCAAGAAGCTCGTGTCGGCCATGCGCGCCGATTTGTCGGTGCCCAAGACCGACGACGAAAAGAAAGCCGACGAAGAGCAGTTCAAGTCACTGGAGCCCCTGGTCAAGATGGCCCAGAGCAAGCTGTCCGACGTCGTGCGCGAGGTCAAACTCTCGGACCGCCTGACCGATTCGCCGGCCTGCCTGGTGCTCGGCTTTGGCGCCACCCCGGCACATCTCGAGAAGATCTTGCGGCAGGCAGGGCGCAGCGTGCCGCAGGCCAAGCGCGTCTTGGAGCTCAACCCCAAGCACCCCATGATCCAGAAGCTCGGAACCATGGCCACGGACGCCGACGCCCAAGGCAAACTGGGCGAGTACATGGCGCTCTTGTACGACCAGGCGCTCTTGTCCGAGGGCAGTCCGCTGCCGGATCCCAATGCCTTCGCCAAGCGCGTTACCGCGCTCATGACCGAGGCCGTGGGCGCAAAGTAGGGCGTCGTCGCGCGCGCCGTCGATGGCAAGATGCCCGGGGCACTCTTCGAGTGTGCCGGGCTAACGCCCGCACGAGTAGCGCTGCTTGGCCGGCGCCGGTCGCTCGGGATCGTTGTAGCCGTTCGCATCGACGTACACGCTGCCCCAACCGCGGGCCGCGAGTTGCCTGTCGACGCGCACCGACGCCCCAAGCGCGCCCTCTGCAGTCTTGATGGTGCCGATCAAGTAGCGGTCGTAGGCGCTGTGGGGGCCAATGGGCGCGCCTTTGGCGCCGCTCGTGGTGCCCTGCGCAGTTCGCACGCTTATGCCCTTCTTGGTGAACCGCAAGATGAACGTGTCGACCAGCGGCTCTCGAAAGTCGTCCTGGATCTGGGCCGCGTGGCAGCGAAAGCTGGACGCGCCAAGCGCGGACTCGGAGGACTCGAAATCGCCGTCATCGCCATCGTCGTCTGCGGGGCCGGAGCAGCCTTGGAGTGCGAGCATGAACAGGGTGGTGAGAGCGACCAAGTGTTTCATGGGCAGGGCCTCCAACAGCGTTTGGGCATAGCAACGGAAAGTGGCCGTGCAAGCGCGAAGGGTGTCTCCGGTCGGAGACACCACAGGCTCGTGATTCGTGCGCGGTCGCCGGCATGGGCGCGTGCATGAGGCCTGAGCGCACTGCACATCGAGCAACAATGCCCGCGAAGGTGCGCAGCGCCCTGGGCACGCGACCATCCCTATACCGCCTGAGTGCCCGAGCGCGAATCGACCACCGGCCGCCCGAGCGGCGAGCTTGATCGAGGATTGTGCTCGGCGATTCAGGGCGCCGTGAACTTGGCCACGAACGCGCTCATGAAGTTGTTCGGTGACACGGCGGTGCCAAGCCCCAGCGCGCCATCGGTCTCACCGGTCACGTAGATGGCGTTCTCGTCAGCCGCTACGGCGTGCACGAACTGGTTTCGTTTGTCGCCGAAACTTGTGCTCCAGCGGTGCGTCAGATCGCGGTTGAGCAAGGCCACAAAGCCATCCGCGTTCCCAACGTGCGGGAGCGCACCCCCGCCAAAGTCCACGGACGCACCCAGTGTTCCGACAAGCACCACACGCCCATCTGGACGCGCCGTGGCAGCGGTCACCTGCGAGTCGGCGCTGTTGAACTTGCGGGGGATCAGGCGTACGTCGTCAAACGCACCGTCCTTGCGCACCTTGAGCAGGAATATAGAACCATCGCTGCCTGCGTCGATGGTCTTGACGTTTGCGGCGCTAGGTTTGGCGTTAGTGCTGTCGAGCGACGCGTCCCCCAGCAGGTAGTGGAAGTTGCCCTCGGCGCGCCCCACCACGAGCAACCCTCCGTCGTCGTCAGCGGCAGCGGAGTTGGGCAGCTCGGTGATGACGTCGACGGTCACATTGAAGCCGGTGATGATGCTTCGGAAGGTACACTGCGACTGTGGCTTGTCGCCGAGCAGCTCTCCCACGCCGAGGGCAACCAGAAACTGCTTGTGGGGCGACGGAGCCACGCCGCAAGACATGATGTCGAGGGAGCCATCTTTGGCACTGCCCGCCAAAGCGAAGCTTGTGCCGAGGCGACTGCTCGCTTGCACGGCCACGGGTCCGAAGCCCTCGAGCTCAGCCTTACCGGGCTCCACCCATCCCAAGAACAAGTCGCCGTTTTCTTTGTTGCCCGCGTAGACGAGCCGATTGCCCTTTCCGCGTGCCAGGTGCCCCGACTTGCGGGTGTCGGCCAAAGCCAGCGGCGCACCAAAGGCCTCCGGGGGCTTCGCAAAGCTGACATGCGCCTTTTGGTCCGGGTCCAAGAAACTGAGCGCAAAGAGACCTTGCTCCTCGCTTGCGATGACGGCGCCGCCCGTTTGCGCCTCTGGCTGCACGTCCACGTCGACCTTCTTCGTGGCTCCCGTCTGGTCGAGGTACCAGTACAGTACATCCGTCTCATTGGAGATTTGCGGCGGCGATCCCGGAAGTGTCCCCTCGAACGTGCCCGAAACCACGAGCTGCCCATTGGTTCCGCCCAGCTTGACGATGCCCTTGGCGAAGGTGGCGGGTGTCGCAAATGCTGCGGTGGCCACCGGCAACAGTAGGGTAGCCCATTGGAACGTTACGCCAGCGTCCGGCGCGTTGGGCTTGGGCGCAGAGTCTTCTCCGCCATTGCCGTCCAACGGTGACGGCGAGGCGTCGGACGATGCATCGGCGGTATCCGAGCCCGTCGAGCCAGAAAAACGGCCGCAGTGCAGCGCCAGCGCCGGCGCGAGCAACGTGCAAAAGATCGTGAGAGCGCGTCGCCGAGGCATGTCTGTTCAGACTAGAGCGCGTTGTCATAAATGGCCAGTCGGCCCCGATCCCCGATCCCCGCTCACGCTCGCGGCAGCCCGAACCCGCTCGGAATGGGGCGAGTTCGGGAGCGGGAGCGGGAGCGGGACTCAGCGAGAAAGGCCCGTCAGAAGGGCGTAGAGGCGGTCGGTGATGACGGCGGCAGCGTGATTGGTTGCGGATGTTGTGTCGTAGGCGATAGCGGCGATCTCGAGGGCAGCAGCGACTTCGAGGAGTTCACCTCGGGCGATGCCGAAGACCCGCGCCTTGTCGGCGGGACTGCGGCGTCCGACGGCCTCGGCGATGTGGCAGGCAGATACTCTTGGCCGCACGCAGGGCTTGGTCACGGAGCTTGGGGTCCTTGATCTCTGCGTCGCGCACGAGAGCAAGGAGTTCGAGCGCAACGGTGTAGGCGACGAGACGATGGTGCGGGAGCCGACGAGGCGTGAGGTCATTCA
>JBIKNA010000124.1:0-16868 GCA_044358965.1 Polyangiaceae bacterium | reverse complement strand
TGCCACTGCCCTGGGCATTCTTGTTGGCACCGTTGGGGCGGCTCGGGCCCTTTGATCTGCTCCGGGTGGCGCAGGGCCTCGGCGTTCTGGCAACGCTCGGCTGCGCTCTGCTGGTTGGCATCCGTGCGGCCCGGGCCCAAGGGGCCTTGGGGTATCTCCTTTGCGCAAGCATGGGCTTGTGTCTGCCTGTCGCGGCCTATGCCGTGAGCGGCATGGAGACGCCCGTGCCCACGCTTCTTTGTACTTGTTGTGTATTCTGCATGTATCGACCGGCGCTGTGTGCTGTTCTGGGCGGGCTGGCCGCGGCCTTCCGGCCGGAGCTTGCGCCGTGGGCCGTCATCATCGCTTTTGGCGCGCAGCTCGTTGCGCAAGGTTCCGTTGCCCCGAGGGCCGTGCTGCGCGGAGTGGCCATCGGGGCGCTCGCGGCGGTGCCATTCCTTGGGTGCGCTGCTGCGCGACTCTTTCTTTGGGGGCGCCCCTATCCGCTTTCGCTCCTGGCCAAGCCCAGCGATGTCTCGCATGGGGCGGTGTACGTCGCGGCGGCGTGCCTGGTTGCTGCAGGGCCGCTGCTGCTCGTGTCTCGTCGACCGCTCCTCCTCGAGGAGATCACGCTGCGGCCGACGCTCGTCGTGGGCATGGCCTTTGTCGCGCACGTCCTCGTGGTGCTGCTCGTGGGGGGCGACTGGATGCCCTACGCACGGCTCTTGGTGCCGGTGCTGCCGGGGTTGTGGCTCGCGGCGGTCCCGCTCGCCGTGGGCCGTGGGGGGGCCATGCGTATCGGTGCTGCGATCCTCATCGGGGCTATCTTTCTTTTTGGGGCAGGGCGCGAGGGCCGAGGGATCTCCGTGGCCCGCCATGACGTGTCCCGGGAGCTTGCGGCCCGCCCTGGCCTCGGGCGGGTGGCCAGCGTCGACATCGGCTGGGTCAGCGCGACGGTGGGCGACGTGCTGGACCTTGCAGGGGTGACCGATGCGGACATCGCTTCCTTGCCCGGGGGGCACACGAGCAAGCGCATCGATGGCGCATACCTTTTGGGACGCGGTGCCCGTACGGTACTTATTTATGAGGTCGGAGGCGCTTCCGGAGCGCTGTCACCGGTGCGAGACGCCGAACTCCGGCTCTCGCGGGACGCGCTCTTTTTGCGCCACTGCACCCCCGAGGCCTTCCTGCCCATGGCGCACTCGAACCCGGCGCGCAGGCACGGATACCGATTGTACCGCTGCGGCCCAAACGAGCCCTGAGCGCGGCGCGGCCACCGCGGCAGCAAAAGTGGCGCCAATGGGCTCTACATGCGCCACAAATGCCTCCCAAACGGCCGGACCATAGGACTAGGATGCTCTGCTCTGAGCCCATGCTGGAGCCCGACCGCCGCGAATTCCGACTGACGTGCCGCTTGAACGTGCTTTGGCAGCGTTCCAAGCAGAGCCAGTCGCTGCACACGCAAGACGTGGGCTTCCGTGGTGCGTTCCTTCAGTGCGAAGAGCCGCCGGGCCAGCGGCAGCTGGTCAAGCTCACCTTCTCGTTGCCTGGGGGCGAGTTCGTGGAGACCCACGCCATGGTCGTGCACGTGCGCAAGGCCGAGGAGCATCACGAAGGCGGCTTTGGGGTGCAGTTCTGGGGCCTCGATGCCCAAGGTCGCGCCACCTGGGACCACTTCGTTCACGGCCTCATGCGCGACAGCAAGAAGCACCGCAAGGCGTAGTGCAGCGAGCCCGCACGGGGCAGAGCGCACTCACGCGTCGTCGTCTTCGTCGGGAAACAGCGTCATGCTTGGGCGCTTGTCTGCGCGTTTGGGGCGCGCTCCGCCCAGGAACCCGAGCACGAACAGAACAGCCACGAACCCAGCCACACCAAAGGCCAGTGTTTGGTCGATGCGAAGAGTCAGCACCTGGCCCATGTTCTTGCCGGTGCCCCAGGCCAAGAAGCCAATGCCCGCAAGCACAAGACCGCTTGCGAAGGACTTGAGCACGGCGCCGGCACGGTAGAAGAAGAACTGCGGCAGAACGCCCAGCAAGAGAAGGGAGCCTGGCAGAAGCCAGGGAATCTGCTCCTTCGTGACGGGCAACGAGACCCCTGCAACGGGCCCCGCGTGCGCAAGCGCCGTGACGGCGTAGCCCACGCCATACGCGGCGATCAGGAAGAGCAGAGCGTAGCCAAACGCACCGAAGGTGGTGGCCATGGTTGCGCGTGCGTCCTTCAGAAGCACGGGCTTGCTCTTGGCCTTGGGCTTGTCTGCCTTGGGCTTGTCTGCCTTGGGCTTGTCTGCCTTGGGTTCGGCGGCGTTGGCTTTGGGCTTGTCCGCCTTGGGCTCGCGTGGCACTGCCGTGGTTGGCGCGTCTGCGTCGACGCCCGGTGCTGCCTTCTGGGCTGTGCCCGGCGCGCTTGTGGCCTGTGCGGCGGGCCCGCTGGCCGCGGCCGGCGGGGGCACCGGCGTGGGCCCGCGTGCAGCGCTTGCCGCGTCCTGCCGAGACAAGGGCGCGTCGGCCTCGGCGCGCACGCCCAGTCCGTGGGCCTTGGCCTTGCGTCGGTAGCGGTCCATGGTCTCGGGGGCCACGCTGCCCTCGGCTTCGAGGGCAGAAAGGGCGCGAATGCTGCCCAAATCCGCCATGGACTGCAGGTGTTCGGGGGTGCCCGCCTCGGCTGCAATGCCGGCCGTGCGTGCGGCGCTTCGGTACCACACATCTGCTTTCTCGGCGTCGCGTGCATAGTACACGCCCTGCTCGTAGAGGTTGCCGAGGTAGATCTTGGCCGGGACCGAGCCAAGCTCTGCGGCCCTGCGCAGGCGGGTCGTGGCTTCTTTGGTGTCTTTGGACACCACACCGCCTGTCATCAGGAACAGCGCGACGGCGAACTCGGCCTCGGCGCTGCCTAGCTCGGCGGCGTCGCGGTACGAAGCGAACGCCTGAGCCATGTCTTTGGGCAGCCCTTGGGTACCGCCGCGGTAGGCCCGGGCGAGCGCCAGCAGTCCGTCGGTGTCGCCCAGATCTTTGAGCTGCGCCCGGTCCGTCACGAGCTCCGGCGCCTCTTCGGCGTCGTGCTCCTCGTCGGACTCGGTGTCGGGCCGGGGCGCAGTTGTCATGGTTACAGCGAGAGCTGCTCGATGCGGGTCATGGCCTGCATCAGGGCCGCCATGAGGGGGTCGTTGGCGGCGGTGGCGTCTTTGCCACCGATGTTCTTGAGGTAGAAGTCGCCCAGATGCATCTTCCAGTGTTCGTACTGCGCGCGGCCTGCAAAGACCACGGCCGCGCCGGGTGACACCGCGTCGTCGAAGGACACATCACTCCAATCGACGCTTGCGCCGCCGGAAGCCGCGGCCGTTTCCGAGTAGCTGAGCCTGACGGGGCCTTGGGGGGTGCCGCGCGGGCGCGGCGCGAACAGCGACAACATCGAGTCGGCGATCTTGACCTGCAAGATCTCGGACAAGAGCGCCACGTCGACCTGGGTGCGCGAGAAGTAGGGCAAAAGCGCGTTGCCCAGCACGGGCACCAGAAGTTTGGAGGTGCACAGCTCGCGCAGGAAGAAATCGACGGAGGCTTGGGGAACGCCTAGCTCCGACTCTCCGAGGCGTTCCCGGGCGCGCTTGTCCCACCACTTGAGGATGTGCACGAGCACCTTCTTGACCTTGTCGCTGGCTTTGATGGACATGGGCATGACCGTGTCGATCACAAGGGATAGCTCCGCACGAATCTCGCTCGTCGGGACCACCAAGGCGTCGACGAGTTGGCCGAAGGGGGTGCCTGACGCACGACGGCTCATCTCGGCATCGATGGCTTCCGTGAGCACCTTGGCGTTGTCCACCAAGCGTGCTCGGGCCTCGGCCTCGTCCCGGGAAGGCACAAGGGAGCGGAGCACCGTGAGCAGCTCCTTGCGAATGGCTTCGGCCTCGCGCGCAAGCTCCATGCGCTTGATGTCGACGGCAAGCTTGCGCTTGACGTCCGCGGAGAGCAGCGGCACGCCACTTCGGGGCGTCCCCGACTCGTCGTTGCCCTCGACGGCGCTCCATTTGACGTCCGCGGCCTTGATGTGGCGCTCTACCGCCCGGGCGCCGAAGTAGCCCTCCTTGACCCGCTCGTAGTCCGCATCGCCGGGCTTCAGGGTCTGCATCTGGTCGGAGTAGGGGTTCCGGATCCAGTACAGGTTGTTGAAGGGGCGGGCCTTGCCTCCCCAGTTCTGGGTCCAGGCGCTCTGGGACCGGGTCCAGAAGTCCATGCAGGCTTCTTGCACCCGGGCCTCCCAGCGGTCTTTGGCGTTGTCGCTGCGCAAGGCGCCCAAGCTCATGTCGAACTTGGTCATGGCCAAGAACAGCGAGGGGCTCTCTATCTCTTCGGGCGCATGCGGGGTGGGGGAGCCGTTGCGGATCTCGACCCAGCTCTCGACTTGGGATTGGAGCTGCACGGCCTCGGGCTTGGTGGGGCCCGGCGAGCACAGCACAAGGGCTGTGATCTCGCGGTCCAGGGCGTACTGCTCGAACAAGAACGTGAGCTTGCCGCGCTTGTAGACCTCGATGGCATGCTCGAGTTTGCCCGTGGACAGCTCGGCCTTGCCAAAGCCGTTGATGCCCTTGAGCGCCCGGCCTCCGGGAAAGTCGAGAACGTCGGCCTTGTCGAGCAAGGACCCTTGCACCGGGGGGAAAAACAAGCGGATCTCGGCGATGAGCGCCGAGAGCACGCCGGGATCGAGGGTCACGTCGCGCCCACGATCGGTGTACACGGCAACCTGGCTGCCGTGGTGCCCCGCGGCATTGAGGCATGCCGCGTCGATGATGCTGGGCTTGTCGCTGGACGCGCGCACGTGGGCCAAGGGCACCTCGACGGTCTCGGCGAAGTCGAGCGTGATGAGGCCCTCGACCAACATGCGCATGACCGCGTCGAGATCCGGGGCGTGGCCTGGGCCGCCCCAAAGGAGCGAGAACACGAGGAGCCAACCGGACACGGAGCGCACGTCGTTGATGAAGTCGCCCTTGCCAAGCGTGGCCGAGCGGCGCAGTTCGCTCAGGTACGCGTGGCGGTCTTTGTATTTTTTGCCCAGATCATGCCAGGTGGCCTTCCAGGCCTCGGCGAAACGCGGCGACGCTGCGGGCCCTTGGGCCATGCGTGCATCGCGCAAGGTGCGCTCGACGCGTTCGGCGTCGGGCGCCGGGGCCGTGCACTCCACCAAGAAGCCCGTGGCCATGGACTCGAGGAGCACCTCGAGAGACAGCAGGCGGCAGACGAAATCGCCCTTCTGCAGTTTGTGGTCGTCACGCTGGGTGAACCGGGTGACCACGCCGGTGGACTCGACGCCCTTGGCGGGGTTGATCTCTTTCAAGAAGTCGAGGGTCTGGCTGCGCGTTTGCACGGCCAAGGAACCCATCTCGTGGGCCAAGAGCGCCCCCACCAAGAACGATTTGCCAGCCTGGGAAGGGCCAAAGAGCCCAACGGCCTGCGGCCGATCCCAGGCGCGCCGGAGCTTTTGTGTGCGCAGCGCCAGGCCCTGCAGCGACACGGCCTCGCCGCTGCCGTGTCCGCCTTCGCGGCGCACGGCGGCCTCTAGACATTGCTCGATGGTCTGTTGAAGGAGCGTTAGCTGTTGCACGCGGGTCTCGCTCTCGTCTTCTTGCGTCAGTGGACGTGCCACTTGCCGGCTTTGTCCTTGTATTCTACCCGTACCTGGTCGAAGGTCTTGCCAGCGCCGAGATACACGTCGTAGCGGGCGCCATCCTCTTTGGTCTTGGCGACCTTTTCGTATCCCTGGGCCACGCGCCAGCCCACGGCGTCCTTGTGATAGTGCCTGCGGTGCGGTCCGCCTTTGGTCCCCGCAGGACTCTTGCCCGCGGGGCCGATGGTGACCTTGGCGCCGCCGCCCGAGCCGCCACCGCCACCGGAGCCGCCGCCGCCCGAGCCGCCACCGCCCGAGCCGCCACCGCCACCGGAGCCGCCGCCGCCACCACCTCCCGAATCGTCGTCGTCGTCATCGTCGTCGCCGGCATCGCTGCTCGCATCGGCGTCTTTGCTGGCGTCGGCGTCTTTGCTGGCATCGCCATCTTGCGCATCGGCGTCGGCATCTTGCGCCGCATCGAGTGCCGCGTCGGCATCGGCGTCGAGTGCTGCATCGAGCGTGGCGTCAGCGTCGAGCGATGCGTCGCTGATGGCGTCGGGGGATGCGTCTTTGGGGGCATTGGGGTCGTCGCAGCCGCGCAGCAGCCAAAGGACGAGGAGCACGATGAGGAGAAGACCCAAGATGAGCAGGAGCCAATGCCAGAACGGGCGCCCCTTCTTGTCTTCCTTCTTCTCGTCGGGCTTCTTGTCTTCGTCGCTGTTTTTGGGGGCCTCTGCCTGCGTCGGGACCGCGGTGGCAGCGGCGGTGGCAGCGGCGGCGGAAGCCACGGCAGCGGCAGCGCCCCACTGGCCAAACTGTTCCCAGCCAAAGAAAAGACTCTTGGCGCCGAAGTCTCGGGGCGATGCGCCCCAGTTGGCCACGAGTAGCTTCTTCTTCTCCGTATCGTAGAAGTAATGCGCGCCCCCGTCGGCGTCTTGCGCTGGCACCGTGAAGGCGCTGCGGTACCTGTCGTAGCCCGAAGCTTCTTTGGCAAAGACCTTGGCCACGCGGTCGAGCGCCGCAAAGAACTCTTTGGTGGCGGTGTCCACCGCGGCCCCGTGCTGCGCCTTGGCCTCGGAGAGAGGCAATAGCATCTCGGTATTCCAGCGCACGGTGGTGGGCATGCTCTCGCTGCCCTCGACCTCGGGCACCAGCAAGCGGCCGTCCATGAGCTGCGGCTCGTTTAGATCACGAGCGAGCTTCCAGATGGAAACGCCTTCGACCAGGTTGGGCAGCCACGTCTCGGTCTTGTGCGTCATGTCGTCACCAGGGCCTTGCTTCGAACGAGCCCTGTGGCGCTGACGCGCACGAGGAAGCTCTCGGGGTGGGAGATCCTTCGCTCCGTGGCGTTCGAGGCCCCGGAGCGTTCGTGATCTTTGGAATCGAAGTGTGGCGCGTGATCGACGCTCTCGAAACGAACGCGCTCGACCTGGGTGCTCATGAGCTGCGACAGCAACGGCGACGCCCGAAGCACCAGATCTGCATCGATGCGCTCCTTGCGCACGAAGCGGTAATACGCCCGGGAGATGGTGGTGCCGAGCTGCACTCGGGCTTCTTCGTCGAGATCGGCCCGAAAGAACAGGTTGAGTCCGCCGGCCAGCGCCATGGCCTCGTCGGAGCTGGGCAGGCGCGTGGCGATCTCCGAGAGCAGAAGCCGCAACGGAAAGCTCTTGTCGCCGGAGCGCGCGGCCAAGATGCCGTCGTCCAGAATATCCGACAACATCAAGCGCGCGGTGGCATCGGCACTGGCGGCAGACGGGGCGGGGCGCGCCGATGACGCCTTGGAAGGCTGCAGCTCCGCCAAGCGCGCCGAAAATGCGCTGCGATCCACGCTCGCGGCGAGCGCTTGCATCATGGCATCAAGCATGTCCGCCGCCATGACTATCGCCCCGCCACCATGAAGGAGCCCGTGTCGAGCCAATACCGGTCGTGGGTTGCGGTGCGCAGACGGAGCTCGAAATCCGTGGGCTCGTAGTGGTACTCGCCGCGCTGGCTCGTGATCTTCCCGATGGAGATGCGACCGTCTTTGCCGCGTACGAAGGAAAGCGCTACGCGATCTTCGAGCAAAGCGCTTTCGACCTCGGGGCTTGCCGGGTGCACCTCGAACAAAGGCGCCCCGTCCATCTCTTCGGAGTCGACGTTGCGAAAGCCGATGCGCATGCCGTGGGTGTACACAAAGGGTGGGCTCGCGGGACCATCGCGAAAGAGCTCGTTCTGCCGCGCGATGTGCGGCTCGGTGTCTTGGTACAGGCCAAACACCGGGTTGTCCGGGGCGCTCGTGATGGAGTCGATGAGAAAGCCCGGTAGCCGATTGCGCGAGGCTAGGTGCAAAATGGCGCTGCCGGCAGCCACGGTGGACTTGGCGTCTTTGATGCGCCCGGTGTCTTTCCACTTGGACGGATACCACTCGCCGACGCGGTAGTCGCTCATGGTGCGGATGCGCGGCCGGGCCACGGGCAGCTCGCGCACGAAGAGCTCTTGCACGCAGGTAAGCGCCGACGCGCGACCGGCGAGCACCAGAATATCGATATCGAACTGCGCCAAGATGTCGGCGTAACGACGCAGGGGCTCCCGGAGCACGCGGACAATGGCACGCTCGGTCTCGGCGCGGTCGAGGCGGAACATCAGGTTGCGCAAGCCGGGGAAACCCGGGACGGCGCTGGCCAAGAACGCGTCGGCCTCGGCCAACACGGCGCCTTCGCCCATGGACTGTCCGAACAGCGCGAGCAGCTCCGGGACGGCCTGGGCGCTGGTCTCGTTGGCGCCGTCGGGCATGTGGCCCTCGGCGATGGCCCAGAAGCAACGAGCCAACGGGAGCCACAGAAACGGCACCAAGCGGCTGCGCAATGTTTGCCAGTGCGAGCCATGGCCAGCGTCGCCGGCGCCGAACAGGTGCGAAAATCGCTGCCGCGCCGCTGCGTCGGGGAGCTGCGCCGCCACTTGAGGCAAGAGCACGTCTTCTACAAGGCCGCGGCAGACCTCGTCGCCGGCGATGTTCACCCCGTCTTGGAAGAGCTTCTTGATGGCGAGGGCGGTACCCGTCCCAGGCAGCCGGTCTTCGTATTCGGCCACCATGACGTCGGTGGTGCCGCCGCCGATGTCGACGGAGGCGATGCGAATGGTCCCGTCGGCGCGCCCATAGATGCGCACGAACTCTTCCATGCTGCCGTCGAAGGTGTGGCTGACTTCTTGGTACAGGTACACCGCTTGGGCCGCCATGGCCTCGTCGACGAACAAGAACGGGTCGAAGGCCTGGGTCTGCGCGTTCCAGTTGGGGCGGTGCTCGGGCGCAAGGTGCAGAATGTGGCCGACCAGGAGCACCGCGTTGCGTGCCAGGGCCTCGTACACCGCGCGCTCGTCGGCGGGCATGGCCGACGGGTAGGTCATCACCAGGTGCTTGATGAAGCGCGGTCGGCCTTCTTTACCTTGGAACTTTCGGTAACCGATGGAGTTGACCTGACTCACCGCCTGGAAGATCAGCTCCACCAGGGCGAAGAGCATCATGGTGCGCGGGGCGTAGCGCGGCTCTGCGGGCGCCGAGGGGCCGTCCTCTCGCAGGTACACGCCGCCGGACTCGTCGGGGATGTACTTGAGCAGCTTGCCATAGATGGGACGGTACTCGCCCTCGAGCTTGAGCCCGAAGTGCCAGCGATCGCGCGTTTTGCGTGCATCCCACAAGTACCGCTTGGGGCTGGAGAGCGTGCAGGCATAGCGGTGCGGGGTCTCGAGGGCGCGGTCCGTGGCCTCGCGGCCCAGGCGCGCCACACTGGGCAACTGAAAGCTCTGCGCCGTGGCGAACGCATCGAGGGTGCGATCGAACAGCGGCGGAAGCAGCGTGACACGCGAGTCGAAGGCCTCGTCGCTGACACGCAGGGGGGAGGCGAAGTCCCGAAGGGCGAGAGGCACCGCCGAGATGCCTTGATCGTGCGCCTCGACCAACACGGCGGTGGAGCGGGAGTTGCCGAAATCCACCACCAGGGACACCGGCAGAGCTTCGTCGGCGGTGACCTTGCGAAAGAGCACCTTGGGCAGCAGCGGCGCGACGGTTTCGAGCACCGCGGCCAGCTTGAGCAGGGCGCGATCGACGCCCATGCGTTCGAGCTTGCGGCAGTACTCTTTGACCTCGGCGTGCTCGAGAAACGCGCCGAGCTCGTCTTTGTTGAGCGCCCGGAACGGCCGGTTTTCGTCGAAAGCGGCGTCGAGCCACTGGCCCTTGGAGCCCGCGAGCTCCGAGGTGTCGACGGCGAGCATGAGGTCGACGCCGCGGTCTGACGGGCCCAGGTAGAGCTGCACCGCGAAGGGGTTCGACAGCTGGTAGGGAACCGGGAACCAGTGGCCCGTGAGCATGGGCAGGTGGTCCGCCGCAGAGATCTCCACGTCCGGCTCTTCGCCGGGGGCCGCCCGGCGCACGGCCTTGGCGTCGCCCCCGCGCGGATCGGCCATGAGCTTGAAGCTCGATACCGTATCGGGCAGGGCGGCGCCGCGCGCGACCTCGTGGAAGACGATGCCCGTGTTGAAGAACAGCTCGAGCACCTCGAGGTTCGGGCTGAGTGCCGTGGGGCGGTCACGGGTGGCCTCGCTCTGGCCCCCCAGGGAGACTTTTTTCTTCACGACCATCGGGCCCGCCGAAGGTATCACACCTTGCGGACGCACAAGAAAGAGGCGAAAAAGGGCGCCCATGGCACCTCTGACCCTCAAACTCATGCGGCACGGGCAGTCCCAGGCCAACGTGTTGGCGGTGAACCCGCAAAAAGAGGGCGACTACCGTGTGCCGCTCACGGAGCGCGGCAAGGCCGAGGCCCTCGCGGCCGGTGCCCAGATTGGCGCCAACTTCTTGCGCGATGCCCTGGTGTACGCGAGCCCCTACGTGCGCACCAAAGAGACGCTGGCCGGGGTGCTCAAGGGCGCCCAGGCCGAGGGGATCGTCAAGAGCGTGTACGAAGACCCGAGGCTTCGCGAGGTGGACCACGGCTACGCCGATGTGCGCGAGCAAGAGCCCCTGCGTGCCACCCACGGCTGGTTCTACTACCGCTACGAGGGCGGCGAGAGCCCCGCAGACTGCTTCGACCGCGTGAGTGGGTTTCTGGAGAGCTTGATGCGCCAGGTGGAGCGCCAACACGCCGAGCGCGTCTTGGTGGTCACCCACGGGCTTTCGCTACGGTGCTTCGTGATGCGTTTTTTGCGCCTCACGGTCGAAGAGTTCGAGGGGCTCGAGAACCCGCACCCCTGCGACGTGGTGACGCTGGCGCCCAAGGGCAGCCTCGGCAACCCGTGCCTGCAGCGAGGCCGTTGGGACATCGAAGGCTTGCGCTTCTTGCCGCGGCCGGGACCGTAGCGTTCTTGCGCCATCGTGCGCGCCTTTGCCACAATGCCCGGCATGCGCGCGCTGTCCCGTTGGGTGGTCCTTGGAATGTTCGCGCTTTGCTGGAGCGACCCGGCGGCGGCTGCGCCTCCGGTGCTCGAGGTCCAAGAGGTGGAGTCCACCTTCTCGCTGCCAAAGGGCGCCTTCTTGTCGCCGGATGGCAAATACGTCTACGTCACCAACTTCGGCCAAGAAAACCAGCGCAACATCAGCGTGTACGACGGCGTGACGTTGGCGCCCGAAGGGACCATCGATGTGCCGGGCAACGTGGTCGAGGGCGCGGTGTCTCCGGATGGCGGCACGCTCTATGTGTCCAACTTCCGGCGCAGCTCCGTGATGTTCATCAACACGGTGACAAAGCAGGTGGAACACGAGATCAAAACGGGTACACACCCGAAGACCCTTGCGTTGTCGCCCGATGGCACCCAGCTCTTTGCGGCCAACTGGGCCAGCAACGATGTGACCCAAATCGACGTGAAGGCCGCGCTCGTGACGCGCACCTTGCGCGTGGGCCGGCAGCCCCGCGGCATCGTGGTGTCGAAAACCGGCGTCCTCTACGTTGCCAACTTCTACGACGACTCGGTGGATGTGTTCGAGGGGCCCAACCTCGAGACCAAACGCCGTATGCCCGTCTGCAAATGCCCAAGGCACCTGGCCCTGTCACCGGACCAGGGGACGCTCTACATCGCGTGCCTGACGGCATCGGAGCTTGCGGCTGTGGATGTGGGGACGGGGCAGGTGTCGCACCGGGTGCCCGTGGGGCGCGCGCCCAAGACCCTGGCCGTGTCTGCCGATGGGAACTTCGTGTACACCGCAGACTTTGGCACATCGCACAGCATCACCGCGGTGGATACCCGAGATTGGGTGCCCCGTACCTTCGCGGTGCCGGGGATGGACCGCGGGTGCGGCGTAACGGTGTCCGCCGATGGGCACTACGCCCTGGTGACGGGTTGGTTCGACAACCATATCTACCGTGTGGGCTTTGCCGGCGAGGGGGGCGATCCGAAGCGTGCCGAGGCACGTCTGCGCGCATGGCGGTACCGCCCCAAGACGGAATACGCGTCGGAACAATAACTAATGTAATCGGCTGTTTGTGTGCGTTTTTGGGTGGATCCCAAGAGTTGCGCGACAAGACGTGTCACACTTCGGTGCCGCGCTGCGATGGTGAGCAGTGCACGCCTACCTGCCTCGGACCATGCCGGCCTTCGACTCCAACCTGTTGCGCGCAGACCTTGCGAAGTTTGTCCGCAGCAAAGTGGCCGGCGCTGATGCCGCCGACGTGGACGACATCGTGCAAGCCACGCTCGTCGAGCTGGTCTCGGCCAAGAACCGACCGGACCAAGAAGAAGAGCTGCGCAAGTACGCATTCGGTATCGCGCGGCACAAGGTGGCAGACCACTTCCGGCAGCGGCGTCGCTTGGAGTTCGACGTGCCCGAGCTCGCCACCGAAGACCCGGGCATCGAGGCCGAGGACGTGCGTCGCTGGGCGGAGCAATCTCTGCCCAACACCAAAGAGGCGGCCAAGACCCTCGATTGGATGATGCGCGAAGGGGAAGGCGAGAAGCTCGAGGCCATCGCCGCCGCCGAGAAGTTGCCCCCGCCGCGGGTGCGCCAGCGCGTCAGTCGCCTGCGCAAACACCTGCGGGAACATTGGGCCAAAGAGCTTGCGCTGGTCGCCGCTCTCGGGGTGCTCGCGTTCCTGCTGTCGCGGCAGTTTCGTAAGGACCCAGGGCCCATCGCCAGGGATCCGGCGCCCCCCACACAGGAGCAGGTGGCGCGCGAGCTTTTGCGCGAGACGCTGCCACGTTGCACCAAAGGCGAGCACCAAGTGTGCAAAGACAATCTGGACCGGGTCGAACGGCTCGACCCGAGCCTACTGCGCGATCCGGAGGTCGCAGCGGCGCGCAAGGCCGCCATGGACGCCCTCGTGCCGCCTTCGCCCTCGGCGGTGCCTTCATCCCAAGACCAGCGTGCCCCGCAACCCTTGCCGATCACCAAGGACGCCCCCTTGAACTTGGCGCCGGTGCCCACGTCGGCGCCCGGTCCCGTCGACAGCAAGGACTCGGTCAACCTGCCGAAGGTGGCGCCGGTTCCCACGCCGGCCCCCAGCGCGCTCCCAGTCCCCACCACCCTCATGAAGGGCCCGAGCAAACCCTCCGCGGCCAAGCCCGCCATCTCCGAAGGCAGTAGTGAGCTTGGCGGCGACGAGAAGCCCTCGCAGCAGATGCCCATGGGCAAGAGCGCAGGGCCCAAGTCGGCGCCGAAGAAGTAGCCAAAATCGCCCCGCGCAACCTGCCGTGGTACGCTGTAAGCGACATGGTTCGCAGGTACCTAGGCACGGGGGCGCTCGCGATCTTGGCCGGGGGGCTCTTTGCGGGCTGTGGCACCAAGCAGGCCGCCACGGATCCTTCGTTCTGTGGGCGCCTTGCCGCAGGTCCAGACACGTGCGCCGAAGAGCGGCCGTGTGATGCCCAGCTTTTTGCGGCTTGCGGCAAAATCACCGAGAGCCTGAACCCCGGTGTCGAGCAGGCTGCCGCCGGGTGTCTGCAGAGTGGCATCTGTTCCGCGTCGGTGTGCCTGGGCCGGGCCGCGGGCGCCGCCCAAGCGACCCCCGCGCATACGGCACTGGCGCAGGCTTTTTGTGCAACCTGCGCCCCCGCGGATTCCGGCTGCGAGCGCGCGTTCTACCTTGGCAAAGACGCCACCGGAGCCTCGGTCTACCCGTACGCCGAGGCCGCAGCCCAGCGGGTACAGAACGAGTGCGTCAAGGCCGACAACTGCGCAGGCGGGTTCCAGCAATGCGCGGGCGGCGTGCTGCGCACCTTTGGCGACGAGCTCCTTGGCCCCGAGGTGGCCAAGTGCCAACGACAGAACCTGCGCGGCGAGGCGGAGACCCCCGTGGCCTTCGACGGCGGCGCCATCGTCATTACCTGCTCGCCAGAAACGTGTGGCGGGTGCTGCCTGACCGACAGTTGTTTGCCCGGCAAAGACAAGACGGCCTGCGGCCGCGGCGGGCTCTCGTGTCAGGTCTGCACCCCCGACGAGATTTGTCGGAACGACCGTTGTGAGCGCCCCTGTGGGCCGGACACCTGCGAGGGGTGCTGCAACGCCGCTGGCGACTGCATTCCGGGGAATGAAACCAATGCGTGCGGTGGCGGCGGCAAGACTTGCGAGTCCTGCAAGTCATCGTTCATCTGCCTGGATCAGACCTGCGTCGATGGTTCGTGCAAGGCCACATGCCAGGGCTGCTGTTCGAGCACCGGTTGCGAGAAGGGCGATACGCCGAAAGCCTGCGGCGTTGCTGGCCAAGCCTGCGTCGATTGCGGCGCTGGGCGCGCGTGCCGGGCCGCCAAGTGCATCCTGGACCCCACTTCCAGTTGGGACCTCGAGGTCCCCTTTGCCGACGTGCCCGCCTTGAACAAAGACGCCGGCTCCTGGGACCTTTGGGGCAATGGCCCCGACCCGTTCGTGAAGGTGTTCTCGCAGACCGCCACGGGCGCCGCCAAGACCGCGCAGTCGGCCTATGTCACCGACTCGTTCGTGCCAGCCTGGCCTGGCGTGCTGATGAGCGGCCTTGCCAGTGAGTTCTTGGCCAACACGCAGGTCGAAGTCTGGGACAGCGACACCATTTACAACGACTTCATCGGCGGCTGTAAGCTCCCCATCAACGTCGACATGTTCAACGGCAAGCTCTTCAAATACACATGCCCGGCCACGCCAAGTGGCGTCGCGTTCACGGTGTACTTTCGGCTCAAGCACAAGGGCTAGCGCGGGGCGCGGGCTTTCGGGCGTGCTGCTTTCGGGCGTGCTGCTTTCGGGCGTGCTGCCTTCGGGCCTGCGTGCCAGCGGACAAAACACGAAAGCGCCAAGGCCCCGGGGACCTTGGCGCTTGTCGCGTGTAGCCCCTAGGGGCCCGTCAGCCTAGCGACGCCGGGACGGCGGACCACCGCGATCACCGCGGGGACCACCACGGCCGCCGGGGCCTTCACGGCGCTGCGGCGGGCCGGCCTCGCGCGCTTGGAGCATGCGCTCCTTGGCGCGCTCGCCCTCTTCGCCCTCGGGGAGCGGAAGCAGCTCGCGGCGGGACAGACGGATCTTGCCGTCGCGGCCCACGTCGATGACCTTGACCTCGATGACGTCGCCCTCTTTGATGACGTCTTCGACGCGTTCGACGCGCGTGTGTGCCATCTCGGAGATGTGCAAGAGGCCATCGGTTCCGGGCATGAGCTCGACGAAGGCGCCGAAGTCCGTGACGCGGTTGACGGTGCCGGTGTACGTGGCGCCGACCTCGGGCTCTTGCGTGAGGCCCTTGATGATGTCGAGGGCCTTCTTGACCGCATCGCTGTCCGAAGAGGCGATGTTCACCGTGCCGTCGTCGTTCACGTCGATGGCAACGCCAGTCTGGTCGATGATGCCCTTGATGGTCTTGCCGCCGGGGCCGATGATGATGCGGATCTGGTCGGGCTTGACCTTGACGGTGGTGATGCGCGGCGCGTGTTTGGACAGCTCCGTGCGGGGCTGCGACAGCGACTCCGTCATCTTCTTCAGGATGTGAAGCCGTCCCTCGCGGGCTTGGTCGAGCGCCTGGGTCAAGATCTCGCGGGAAAGGCCGGCGATCTTGATGTCCATCTGGATGGCCGTGATGCCCTTGTCGGTGCCACAGACCTTGAAGTCCATGTCGCCCAGGTGGTCCTCGTCGCCGAGAATGTCGCTGAGGATGGCAAACCTGTTGCCGTCGGAGATGAGGCCCATGGCGATGCCCGCCACGGCGCTCTTGATGGGGACACCAGCGTCCATGAGCGCCAAGGTGCCGCCGCAGACGCTCGCCATGGACGAGCTGCCGTTGGACTCCAGGGTCTCGGACACGATGCGGATGGTGTACGGGAAGTTCTCTTGGTCGGGCATCATGCGCACGAGGGCGCGCTCGGCCAGGGCGCCGTGACCAATCTCACGCCGACCGGGGCCACGCATGGGCTTGGTCTCGCCGGTGGAGAAGGGCGGGAAGTTGTAGTGGAGCATGAAGCGCTTCCACTTCTCGCCGTTGAGCCCGTCGATCTTCTGCTCATCGGCAGAGGTGCCCAGGGTGGCAACGACCACTGCTTGGGTCTCGCCGCGCTGGAACAGCGCCGAGCCGTGCGTGCGAGGCAACAGGCCCACCTCGGTCATGATCGGACGAATGGTCTTGGAATCACGGCCGTCGATGCGCTTCTTCTCGCCCAGCACGTACTCGCGCACGACGTGGTACTTGCGCTCATCGAACTCGGCCTTGATGAGCTTCTCGAGGCCCACGAAGGTCTCTTCGCCCAGCTCGGTCTTGAGCGCGGCGACCATGGTGTCTTTGACGGTCTTGTAGCCGGCGTAGCGCGCGGCCTTGTCTTTGATGAGGGAGCTGTCGAGGATGCCCTTGTCGACCAGCGCTGCGATGCGGGTGCCAACCTCGGCGGGCAGCTTGGCGGGCTCGAAGGGGCGCTTGGCCTTGCCCACTGCGCCGCGGATGCGCTCGATGAGCTCGATGATGGGCTGCGCGGACTTGTGCGCGAACATGAGCGCGTCGATGACGTCGGCCTCGTTGGCCTCGGCGGCGCCGCCCTCGACCATGCAGATGGCCGTCTTGGTGCAGGCGACCACGAGATCGATGTCGGCCTGGGCTTGCTGCTCGAAGGTGGGGTAGGCGATGAACTCGCCGCCAATGCGCGCGACGCGCACGCCGACGAGCGGGCCATCCCAGGGAATGTCCGAGATGTGCAGGGCCGCGCTGGCGCCGGTGAGGGCGAGCACGTCCGTGGGGTTCACCTTGTCGGACGAGAGCACCGTGGCGATGATCTGCGTGTCTTTCTTGAAGCCCTCGGGGAACAAGGGACGGCACGGTCGATCGATCAGACGGCAGTTCAGGATCTCTTCTTCGCGCTGACGGCCTTCGCGCTTGAAG
>JBIKNA010000123.1:0-16992 GCA_044358965.1 Polyangiaceae bacterium | reverse complement strand
GGCCCCCATTTTGCCGAGCAGCAGCGCGTTGGAGCGCGCCACTCGAGAGTGCGCGATGTCTCCACAGATGGCGACGGTGAGCCCAGCGAGCTTGCCCTTGGACTTGCGAATGGTGAAGGCGTCGAGCAATGCCTGCGTGGGGTGTTCGTGGGCGCCATCGCCAGCGTTGACGATGCAGGCCCCCATTTGTTTGGCCAAGAAGTGTGGCGCGCCAGATGCCTGGTGCCGCACGACGATGGCGTCGGCGCGCATGGCCTCGAGATTCTTGGCCGTGTCGAGCAAGGTCTCGCCTTTGCTGACGCTGGACCCGGACGACGACACGTTGATGACGTCGGCGCCCAGGCGCTTGCCGGCGACCTCGAAGGAACTCCGGGTGCGCGTGGACGCCTCGAAGAACATGTTGATGATGGTCTTGCCGCGGAGGTTGTCGGCTTTCTTGGCCGCGCCGCGGGACAAGGTGAAGAAGGTCTCGGCGCGATCCAAGACCGCCACGATGTCCGTCTCGGACAGATCATCGATGCCGAGCAAGTGCCTATGGCTCCACATGGGACGAGCAAGGGTGTAACACTGAAAAAAGATGGGTGAAAGTGCGGAAACCGAACGCCGCGAGGGCGCTCCGAATTCCGGCGCAGATCTCGTCTTGCGCGTTGGGATCTTGGAGCTTCCCGCAGCCTTTGGGCACCCGGCGGCGATGCTGCAGGTGGTGAAAACATGCCTCGGCGCGGGGGCCGGCCGCTGGGACACCTTGGTGCTGCCCGAGACGGCGCTCACGGGCTACCTCGCCGTCACCGCCACGGGGATCGACGAGAGCCGAACGCCCGCAGCTTTCGCCGAAGGCCCAGACGGTGAGTACCTCCGGGCCTTGTGCGAGCTTGCTCGTGGGGCCCGGACCTCCTTGCTCGCGCCCCACATCGAGCGCGCCCCGGAGGGCGTCTACAACACCCTGATCGCCATCGACGCCGACGGAGCCCTCGTCCACCGCTACCGCAAGCGTCACCCTTGGTACCCCGAGACCTGGGCCACGCCGGGCCCAGAGCCCTTTGGTGTGGTCAGCTGGCTTGGGGTGCCGTCGAGCTTGGCCATCTGTTTCGATGCGCACTTTCTCGAGGACGAGGCGGCGGAGGCGCTGGCCCAGGCCAAGGTGCTCTACTTCCCCTCGGCGTGGGTCGACGATGGCGATACGGACCTTCGTGACGAACTGCTCGGCGGCCTGGCGCGGCGCCACGACCTTTGGGTCGTCAATGCCAATTGGGGCCCAGGCGAGATCCGGGTGCGAGGGCAGGGCGGCTCCCGCGTGCTGCGTCCTTCGGGGCAGCGTGTCGAGGAGCAGGTCTTCGCGCTCCCCACGCCGTTTGGTCCGGCGCCGGTGTATTCGGCCTCCGTCGAGCTATCTCCCGCTCGTCGAGGCGAGCGATAGATCACGCGGCCGCGGGACCTGCCGGAGGCGGCCATCGCCCGCTGGCGTCGGCGCGGCCCTGCCACACGCGGCCAGCCCCGCTCAGCGCAACGCAGCGGCGATGGTGCCGAGGGTTCGAAGCGGCGTATCGCCGTCAAAAATGATCACGCCAAAGGCGCCATCGGCGCGGGTCGCTGCCCAGCGTCCCTTTCCCGGGCGCCCGGGATAAATCGTGGTCAGCTGAGTGCCGTAGGTGACGCTTGCTTGGATCACCCGCTCCGATTCGATGTCCAAGTCCGTCTCCGGAAACACGAACGCGGTGACGGCCGTTTGGGTGCCATCGCCGCTCTTGGTCACGGTGTCGAAGAGCAATGTGTCCTTGCCTGTTCCATCGAGGTCCACTGCCGTCATGACACTGCTGACGCCGACGAGGGAGGGGCCCAAGGCCACGTACCCCACGCAGTAGTCGTAGCGCGCGTCCGAAGACTTTACCGCGCATATGCCGCCGCAGCGCAGGACCTCTTTGCCATCGAGTGGAGGGCAGGGCGGTGCAAACGGAGGGGAAAATGCGAGGTCTAAGCGCCCGTCGCCATCGATGTCCAGGGCGGCGGCGGCGGTCAGCGCGCGCGGGGGCTTTGCGTCCAGTCTGGAGTCCAGGAGGTCCACCAGGCCAACCGCGCCCCCGTAGGTGCGAACACCGTGGCCGTCGCGGTCATGTACCGCCGTGATGGCGTCGGAGAAGCCGTCACCATTCCAATCGAAGCCACCCAGAACGAAGTGCCCCGACAGCGGTTCCGACAGAAAGCCCGTGGTCGTGATGATGCCTGAGCCGAACGAAGTGCCCCCAAAGACCACGTACGCAGCTCCATTGGAGCCCACGATGAAGTCCCCGTAGCCATCTCCGTTGTAGTCCCCGGCGCCGCTCAGCGAGCGGCCCATGCCGGGAGAGTAAGGGACCCGCGGCGCCGTCGGTGCCCGCTTCAGCCCGGTGCTCGAGCCGAAGAACGGAACGAAGGGGTAGTCCGTGCCGGCGTCACCTGGCTCTTTGGGCCCGAGGGCCAAGATGGTGTCGGCGTAGCCGTCGCCGTTCATGTCCATGCCGCTTGCGATGCGGACTTGTGTGGCGGTGTCGATGGCACCCCGCTCGACCTGGATCCGGCTCGCCAAGGTGAACCGGCCATCGAGCTCACCGAAGTAGACCTCGAGCTCCCCCAACGTGTTGACGACTTGCAGATCAGCAATTCCGTCGCCGTTGATGTCGGCAATGGCCCCTTCGGGAACGGTCGACGAACCCTTGGCGGCGGGCCCGCGCAGCAGGAATTGCCAGGTGGGGCTGGTGGTCAGACCCTTGCTGCTGCCAGCCATCGACCGCAGCCGCCAGAACCACATCCCCGGAGTAAGGTCGTCGGGCACAACGAACGTGGCGCCGCGCACCTCGTAGCTATGCTCGATGAGCTCGCAACCACGGGTCTTGCATAGCTCCACGACGGCGCCGGTGGCAGCGAGGGGCAGGGACCACCTTAGTTCTGGACGCAGGGTGTTGACCCACGAGACGCTGATGGGCGCGAGGGGGCGCGGGGCTGCAAGATTGACGTCCGGAGCGCTGTCTTGGGCACCGGCATCCGCGGGGGCCCCGCCCGTGAGGCTGTCGAAGGAACTCGGAACACAGGCGTACGCTGCGGCGGCGAGCAAGCCAGCGGCCACCGCGAAGCTGTATCTCATCGCACGAAGACCTTCGCCGCCGCGTTGGCTGTTGGTCCGCGACCGGGGCTCAAGAGCCAGGTCACGGCTGCGCCGGCCAACAAAGACAGGCCAAGGCCAAGCGCAACGTTCGAAAGCACAATCCGGTCGGACAATGCGTCTCGGGCACCAGGATCACAGGCCGGAGCGCAGGTGTTCCTGAGGTTGTCGGCCTCGGCACTGGCGTTGAGGCGCAGCACCAACGCGGTGCCGAGCCCAACGGCGCCAAGAACCCCGAGACCCACCGGAACGACGGGAACGGGGGCGCGCTCTTTGGGGCTGTCGAGCTTGGTGACCGGTGCGGTCGCAACACTGAGCGGGGCCGGTGCCACGGGAGGAGGAGCAGACGCGGTGTCTTCGGTCTTGAAAGAAATCTGGATGACGCGGGCTTTCTCTCCCTCGCGAGCCACTACCTGCATCTCCACGACGCGCCCGCCTCTGCGCTGGAAGCGTACCGCGTGCGGCCCTGGGTCGAGGGCCAGCGCTTTGCCGTCGAGTTGCGACAAAACCTGCACGCCGTCGATGGTGACACTGACGTCCGTGGCGTCGCCCCCGCCATCGGCAACGGCCGAGAAGACCACCGTGGGGAGCGCTGCGTCGACGGCCAGCAGGCTGCGCGCGCAGTCTTCGCGAATCGCTGCGGGGCACGTGTCGCTGGCGCAGGCCACAAAATCTGCCCGTGCGGAGACGAGTAGTTTCTGGCTCTCGCGCTTCTGCGCGCGGTCTACCGCCGCAATGCACGCAGCCTTGTCGAGGGGCTCCGCCATCGCCGGTACCGTCTGCAACAAGAGCACGCAGGCAAACAGAACCCCAGAGACACGTCCGGTCACAAGCACTCCGCCTTGTAGTGACGGTGTCCTTCGGCGTCCACGGTGTAGGGGAGCCGGCACGGACCATCGGCCGCCGGCGCCGCGGACTTGGCAGGTGCGAGCGGCGACGGTTTTGGTGCGGGCGAAGGCCCCTTGGGCGGAGCCGTGCGCGGTGCCTCGGGAGTGGGCAGCGCCTCGGTCTTTGGTGCCTCGATGGCCACCGGGACGGCGCTCGGCTGGGCCCCAACCCCAGGGGCGGTTTGTGACGTGGGCTGCGTGGCCAGAGCGCGATTGTCCGCAGAGCCTGCGCTGCGATGCTCGGTTTGCTGTTCACGCGACCCGCGCACGGTGGCGAAGGCGAGGGCTGCGGCAAGGCATGCAAGACTGAGGGCGCCGATCACAAAACTGCGGTTGTTGCCGTGGACCTCACGCTTGGTGGCGACGCCGACGAACTCCGGTGTGGCTGGGGTGGCGGCGAGGGACAACACGGCCTCGACGTCGCGGGCCGGCGCTTGGCTTGGGCGTCCCGTCTCGATGGCCAGAATCATTTGTGCGCGCTCGGCCAGTCGCGCGCTCGCAGTGTCACGGAGGAACTGCGCCACCGCGTGTCGCGTGGCCAGCTTGGCCACGTCTTCCAGCTTGGCGGCCATGTCTTGCGCCGTGGCGAAACGCTGACTTCGATCCCGGGAGATGGCCTTGAGCACCAGTTCGTCGAGCTCTTTGGGAATGCCGGGCACGATGGAGCTTGGTGCGGGGACCTCGTCGCAGCGAACCTTGAGGCTGATGGCCACCTCGTTGGGGCCATCGAAGAGACGACGACCCGTGAGCATCTCCCAGAGCACCACCCCCGCCGCGTAGACATCGACGGTGCGGTCTAGATCCTCACCGGCCAGCTGCTCGGGCGGCATGTACGGAATCTTGCCCTTGACCTCGCCGCTCTGCGTGACATGAACGCGCCCGGCAGCTTTTGCGACGCCAAAGTCGAGCACGCGGGCAAGGCCGTCAACGCCCACCAAGATGTTCTGCGGCGACACATCGCGGTGGATGAGTCCGAGTCCCTTGCCATCTTCGCCCGTGGTTTCGTGGGCGCCGTGAAGTCCCGCCAACATGTCGTGGGCAATGGCGCAGGCAATGGCTTGAGGGAAGCCACCCTTTTCGCGATGGAGCCGGGCGAGCGCTCCCAGCGATTCGCCTTCGACGTACTCCATGACGAGCAGCAGGTGCCCTCGCTCGGACACGACGTCGATGGTTGGGACAACGTTGGGGTGCCGGATGCGGGCAGACAAGCGCGCTTCGTCCAAGAACATGTCGTGGAAGATGCGGTCTTTGGCCAGCTGGGGATGCATCGCCTTGACGGCCACAAGCCGTGCAAAACCATGCGGGCCGCGAAGGCGCCCCAGGTACACCGTGGCCATGCCACCCGTCGCGAGCTCGCTCAGAATCTCGTAGCGATCGCCGTCACCCCGACGAAGGCGCGAATCCGACGCAGAACGATCCGCGTTCTGTGCCTTGACCGACTTGCGGGGCACCTCGGTTACGGTGACTTCGGAACTCGTGAGCGGGTCCATCGTCGGTGAGCGGCTGACGTCGGCGGTATTGCCGAAAGGGCTGTCTGCCAAAGGATACCAGCAAGGCTGATGCCGGCCGCGAAGCCTTTTCGTCGGCCGACAGGGGTCTGAAAGCATTGCGCTTTTGCGCATGTAGGGCGATAGCGCCAAAACACCCTGAGGATGCGGCCGACCATGTGGTTTGCACCGGGGGCGGAAAAAATGGGGGGCCCGGCGGGGCTGTCGGCTGGGCTCGCGCTCGACCGGGACGACGTGTACCTAAGGGACGTGCGCTTCGGCCAACGCTGGCTCCTGATGGTCCTTGCCGGCGCCTGGGTGACACTAGGCGCTCCTCGGGGGCTGCGCGCCGACGTGCAGGCAGCCAACGTTCCGCCCACGGAGCAGCTGGTTCCGCCCAAGCTGGAGACGTCGCCGGAGGTGCCGTATCCACCAGACGCGCAGGGCGAGGCTGCCGTCACGCTGACGATTGGCGTGACAGCCGAGGGGGGCGTCGAGCAAGTGACGGCCCTGCCTGCGGAGGGGCCCTTTGCCATCGCGGCGGTGCGCGCGGCATGGGCGTTCCGGTTCCGGCCGGCCACCCGCGCCGGCAAACCCATTCGCTCGCGGACGCGTGTGGTCATTGCGTTCGCGCCGCCTCCACCAGACCCCGTGCCCGCGCCGGCAGGCCCCGAGGGCACAAGTGCCGACGGCGCAACGGCGTCCCCCCAGTCTGTGCCACGGGCAACCAAGGTGGAAGTGGTCGAAGTCGTCGGCGCCAAGGCCGAAGCGGGGCGCTCCGCGTCGTTCACTCGTGCCGAGGTGCGGCAGATCCCCGGCACTTTCGGTGATCCGTTCCGGGCGGTGGAGATCATGCCCGGGGTGACGCCCATCGTGTCTGGCCTTCCGTTCTTCTTCGTCCGTGGGGCGCCGCCGGGCAACGTGGGCTACTTTCTCGACGGCGTTCGGGTGCCGTACCTGTTCCATGTAGGGGCCGGCCCGTCGGTGGTGCACCCGGGGCTCATGGACCGCGTGGATCTGTACCCCGGGGGCTATCCGTCGCGCTACGGTCGCTTCAGCGGTGGCATCGTGTCCGGCGAGACGCTCGGGCCCAGGCCCGAGCCGCACGGCGAGTACAACTTGCGGCTCTTCGACGCCGGCGTACTCGCGAGCGGCCCCTTCGCCAACGGTCGCGGCAACGTGTCCTTGGGCGGCCGCTACTCGTACACCGCCGCGGTGCTCTCGTTGCTCTCGCCCGACGTCATTCTCGATTATTGGGACTACCAGGCGCGGGCCAGCTACGAACTATCGGACCGAGACACCCTCAGCGTCTTTGGCTTTGGGGCACTGGACTATCTAGGGCAACGCACGGCCACGGAGACCCTCACGCTCTTCGGCACGGAGTTTCACCGCATCGACCTGCGCCACGACCATCGCCTGGGGAACGATGGCAACCTCCGTACGGCGCTGATGCTTGGCATCGATCGCACGCGCCTTCCGCAAGAGCGCTTTCTTCGAGACCGCGTGGCGGGGCTGCGCAACGAGCTGAACTATCGACTCGGGCGTTCCGCGCAGCTTCGCGTCGGCACGGATGTGCAGATCGACGCCTACGACATCGAGCTCAACAGCCAAGACCAAAGCCCCGCCAATGCGCGCATCGCCAGTGCGTTCCCGTCGCGGACAGACCTTGTCACCGGGGTCCGGGGTGATCTGGTCTTGGATGTCACGCGCGACGTGCAAATCACGCCGGGCGTTCGATTCGATCTGTTCTCGTCGGACGGCGCCGCAGAGGTGGCCGCGGACCCGCGGGTGGCGTCGCGGGTGCGCATCGCCAAGGGCACGTCGGTGCTTTCGGCCTTGGGCATCGCCCACCAGGCGCCCGCATTTGTGATCCCGGTGCCAGGATTTCAGCCGGGAGGGCTCCGCGGGGGCTTGCAACGCGCAGTGCAAGAGAGCTTGGGCCTCGAGTGGGAGCTCGGCGAGTCCACGACGGCCACGGCCACGGTGTTTCACAACGGCTTCTTCAATCTCAGCGACGCGCTGAGCGTCACGCCGCCCACCATCAGTGGCTGCGCGCCGGGCACCTTTCCCGCCGGCAGCATTGCCGGAGACCGCCTCACGCAGCCCACGGGAAATGCCGGAACCTGTGGCATCCCTCGCTTCGTGCCAGGCACCATCGGCTCGGACCGCAGCGGCGGTGGGGGCCAAGCCTCGCAATCGGCCAACGATGCGCGGAACAGCGCGGCCTTCGAGGCGCGGGCCCGGGGCTCGGCCTATGGGCTCGAGGTGTTCCTCAAGCGCAAGATGACCAGCCGCATCGGTGGCTTCGTTTCGTACACCTTGTCGCGGTCCACCCGAAGCACGGGCAACCAGGCCTTCATCGCGTCCTTCGACCGCACACATGTGCTCAATACCGCGCTTGCCTTCGACTTGGGACGAAACTGGCGGGCGGGCTCCCGTGTGACGTTCTATACGGGCCTGCCCAAAGCCCAAGATCCGACGGATCCCGGCGCCACGCGCCTGTCGCCCTTTGTCCGTCTCGACCTGCGTCTCGAGAAGCGTTGGGAGATGGGGCGCGGGTTTTGGGTATCTTTCGTGGCAGAGTGGATGAACGCGACCCTGAGCAAGGAGTCCGTGGGCACCAACTGCACGCTCAACGGTTGCCAAGAAACCAAGGCAGGACCGATTACGATTCCGAGCATTGGCGTGGAGGGAGGCTTTTGATGCATCAACAGAGCAAGCGGCGAGGGCACATGCAGATGCGCGGAGCGTGGCTCAAGGGCGCCCTTGCCGCAGGGGTCTTCTGGGGCTGCGCAGCGCGCAGCAACGCCGAGAACACGCCGCCATGCGACGAAGTATGCCAAGACCAGGTTGCCGTTCGCGCCATTCGCGAAACCATGAAGCTCGCGTTCAACCTGACCCTTCAGGGCAAGCCCGTTGGCGCGCACGATGAGCGCGCTCCGTGCCCGCAGGGTGGCTCTGTTCACATCGTCGGTTTGGCCTCGTCCAATGCCGTGCAAGGCGCCACGGAGATCGACCTGGTTTACGAGTTCGACCGCTGCGGCTACCTGGAGAAGGACACGGAGCCCAAAGAGAACTACGACATGGTCCTGTCCGGCAAGGTCGTCCAGAAGGGAACCCTGGCGGTGCAGCCGACCTCGACCACAGCGCTCACCATGGCCTCGGACGCCATGACCGTCGAGGGGAAGGTGTACGATCCGTCGTTGCCCTATGCGGCCAAGGCCTGCGCCCTGTCCCTCGGGCAGAACGGCAACAAGCTGTCCGGCAAGTTGTGTGGGCGCGCCGTCGGGATCGACCTGTGACGCTCCCTTAAAACGAAAGGCCTTGGGAGGGCGAATTGTTGCGGCGCAACAAGCACTCCGGACCGCTGAATTGTCTCAAATTCAAGAAAATGGCAAATCTGTGTTGCGGCGCAGCAATTTGGGGCTAAGGGAGCCCTCATGCAGCCGTCTACCGCCGCCGCCGCCCCCGAAAGCCCCCGTTTTGCCGACCCCACGGCGCTCGGCCTCTTTGGCCTGGCCATCGGGTGCGCAGCGCTGCTCCCCATCGCCTTCGGCGTCAAGGGCGCCCTCAATGCCGACGGCCTGCGCATCGCCGCCTGGTTCTGTTTGCTCTTCGGGGCCGGGTGTCAGTTTCTGGCCGGCATGCTCAGCTTTGCCAACAAGAACATGCTGGGTGGCACGTTGCTCACCACGTTCTCGTTCAACTGGGTCATGAACTACTGGTCGCTCACGGAGTTCTCCCAGGGGCGCGTGCCCAACGCCAGCATCATTCTGTCCGTCGACTGCTGCTTCCTTTGCATCTTCTTGGTGATGACCGTCGCCTTTGGGTACTTCTCCCGGCTGCTCTTTGTGTTCCTGCTCGATATCGACGCGCTGTACGTGTTGCGCATCACCAAAGAGCTCACGCACGTCCAGGCGTTGGCCCTGCCCATCGGCATCTGCACGGTACTGCTCATGGCCCTCGCGCTCTACATCGCCTTTGCACTCGTGCTGAACCCCACCGCAGGCCGTGTGGTGTTGCCCATCGGCGGACCTCTGTTCCTGCCGCGGGCGGCTCAAGCGCCAGCCGCATCACTGTCCAGCGAGCGCGCTTCGGCCGATCACACGCAGCCTCTGGTGGCGCTTCCCGGCTGAACCCCCCGTGGGCCCACGCTCGCGGGTTCAGTTGAGGTAGCGCGGGTCTTTGGGGGGCTTACGCTTCTTGAGCTCGTCTTCGAGGCCACCGGACACAACACGCAGCGCTGGTGCTCCGGGGCGTCGACGCTTGCTCTTGGGCTCGTCGTCGAGCAAATCCTCGGCACGCAAGTGGTGCTTGCGCTGCCTCAGCACGAGCAGCTTGAGACGCAAGAACCAGCGACGCGCCGGGGAAGGGGAGCCCGCGAGGGCGAGCCCTGTGAGGATGCCGCCAAATGGCGCCATGGGCCCCTCGCTGGTGCGCTGGAAGTACACCACGTAGAGCACGCACATGCCCACCGTAAGGTAGAGCAGTTGCTTGCCTGTCATGGGCAGCACGAACAAGAAGCGAAACTGCAGCTTCTCGTTCTCGCGGGACCAGGCCACCCAGAGCGCGGTGATGGCCGCCGTGGGGCCGAAGAGGTTGCGGCCGTGGAACACCGCGTGCGATAGGGGCAAGCGGTCCACCGCCGTGGCCAGCAGAAAGCCTACGGCACCGGCAATGACCATGAAGCGGATGAGGCGTGCAGGCCCCCAACGTCGCTCAAGGTCCGGCGCCGCAAAGTAGATGCCGAGTGCCGAGAAGAGCACGTGCTCGACGTGCTCGGGGCTCGTGAGCAACATGGCCGTGAAGGGCCGCCAGATCTGCCCGGCCACAACGTCGGCGGGGTTGCACGTGAGCAACGAGAAGATCCTGACTCCGGCCTCGCCGCCGGGGAGCCAGTTCCAAATGATGGCGAACGCCACGGAGACAGCGACCAGCACCCCGAGCACGGCTTTGACCGTACGCGACGGTCGGGGCAGACCCAGGCTGGCCATGCGCTCGCTCATCTAGGACAAAGGTAACGGCCGACGCTGGCCACCGCAAGGCACCCTCACGCGAAACAGTGCGAAGAAGATCGCTCAGGGCAACACGCAGGAGAGCGTGGGGCGTGCCAGCGAGGGGGATACGGCAAAACACGAGGCCTTGGCCACCTCGACGTCGAGCACCCGGCTGCCATCGACGCTGAGCTGGCGCTCATCGCGCAAAACGACGTTGATGACGCGTTGGCGCAAATCGGCGGGCAGGCCCGCCAACGACACGTTGTCGCCGCAAGGGGCCGCGATCTCTTCGAAGGCGGGGGATTCGGCCAGGCTCTCGGGTTGACCCGCGTTGACTGCCGCCGTTTGCAGGTCCGACGAGTATCGGAGCACCACGTAAGAGTAGTCCGTGCCGCAGCGGAGACTGCCAAAGCTGCGGGTAGGAACCTGGATGGCGGGCACCGGGCCAAGCGCGCCGCAACGGGCCACGGTGCGAACACCAGCGATGATGTCGGCCTGGCAGCGACTTTCCAGCAGCGCGAAGCGCTCGTCGGGCGCTTTGCGGGCGAGCGTAGGCCGCGCTGCGCGCTTTTTCGCGTCGAAGTTCTGCACGGTGGTTTCTGCGCCCTGCAGCGCGCGTACCACCAGGGTCGTGGGACCATTCTCCGTGGGCGGGTCGATGGTCTCGACGTCCGTGAGCAGGGTGTCCGCGAAGCAGTCGGTGCTGGTGGACGACGCTCCGCCGGTGAAGGTGAGGGCCACCTGGTAGCGCCCAATCTGCCCAGTGGCGGTTCCGCAGCCGCGATCCTGGGTGACGTCGCGGGCACGCACCAAAATGCCGGTGGCCGGCTCGAAGCCCGTGGCCACGCCACTGCTGGTGCTGCCACAGGCCAAGCCAAGGAGCGCAGCAGCGAAAACACCCGCGATAGAACTGCAAGGTCTCAAGACAGAAAGAGTTGTAGGCGGAGCATGGGGGCTGCCGCAAGGCGATTCACTGGGCGGTCGCCTGCGGCCGATGCTGGCGCGTGCGCCGGATCGAAGTGGCGTCTGCCGCAAGGCGATTCACTGGGCGGTCGCCTGCGGGCCAGCGCACACGTTCTTTAGCGTGCCGTCGCAGGTTGGCGCGACGCCGCCTTGGGCATCGCTCACCACGTCGCAGCGACCAACCCAGCACAGGCGCTCGCCATTCTGGCCGTCGGCCACATAGCCCTCGATCTCGAAGGTGTGCACGCGGCCCGGTTCGACGCCGACGAACACGATGGGCTCAACGACCGGGGCGGCGGCTTGGCTTTGCGTCTCGGGCTCGCGGACCAGGAAACGTTGCACCGGTGCCCCATGGGCCTCGGGTCCGGACATCATGCCGTCCGACCAGTTGAACTCGACGCTTGCCGGCTCTTTGGGGGCCTCTGCCGCGCAGCCGGTGACCGCGGCCAGCGCAAGCAGGCCCGCAGCGAGGTTGGCAGACCAGACGAAACGCGGCATACCGGCAAAACACGCGACTCCTCAGCCTTGTTCCCGGCCTTGCGGCGAAAGTTCAGGAACGTGCGGGCTTGGGGTGCGCGGCGGCCAGAACCTCTTCGACCGTCCGGGTGCACATACGACCCGAAATCATGTCGTCGGCATCGAGGAGCAGCTTGTGCATCTCGATGTTGGTGCGGATCCCCCCGACGATGAACTCGTCGAGGGCGCGGCGCATGCGAACCAGGGCCTCGGCGCGCGTGGGGGCGTGCACGATCACCTTGGCGAGCAAAGAGTCGTAGTCTTTGGGGACCGTCCAGCCCCCATAGACGCCTGAATCGACCCGAACACCGGCGCCGCCCGGAGGAAAGTACTCGGTGATGAGGCCGGGCCATGGCGCGAAGGTGCGAGGGTCTTCGGCGTTGATGCGGCACTCGATGGCGTGACCTCGGAAGTTCCACGGGCGCGTGTCGGGCAGGTCGAGCTTCTCGCCGGCAGCGGCGCGAATCTGCAGGGCCACGAGGTCCAGGCCGGTCACCATCTCGGTGACAGGGTGCTCGACCTGCACACGGGTGTTCATCTCCAGGAAGAACAAGTCCCCGTTCTCGTCCATCACGAACTCGAGCGTCCCGAGGGACGTGTAGCCCGTTTCTTTGATGGCCCGGCGGATGACTTCGGCCATCTCTTGGCGCTTCTCGGCGGTCATCATGGGGCTCGGCGCCTCTTCGATGACCTTCTGGTGCCGCCGTTGCAGCGAGCACTCGCGTTCGCCAAGGGTCCAGATGCCACCGTGTTTGTCGGCCAGCACTTGGAACTCGATGTGCTTCGGGCGCTCGATGAAGCGCTCGAGGTACACGTCGGGGTTCTTGAAGCCTACTTCGGCCTCGCGCTTGGCTTGGCCAAACGCGCTCTCCAGCTCGCTCTCTTTGCGGACGATGCGCATGCCGCGCCCGCCGCCACCACCAGACGCCTTGACGATGACCGGGTATCCGATGCGTGCGGCCTCGGCGCGGGCATGCTCGACGCTCTCGAGCACCTGAGACCCCGGCAGCAGCGGCAGGCCAAATCTGGCGGCATTGGTACGTGCGGTGACCTTGTCTCCCCAGGCGCGCATGGCCTCGGGGGTGGGCCCGATGAAGGTGATGTTGCACTTGCCGCAGAGCCGCGCGAACTCGGCGTTCTCGGACAAAAAGCCGTACCCCGGGTGCACCGCATCCGCGCCGGTGATCTCCGCGGCGCTGATGATGGCTGGAATGTGCAGGTAACTTCGGGCCGCCGGGCCCGGGCCAATGCACACGGCCTCGTCGGCGAAGCGCACATGAAGCGCCCGAGTGTCGGACTCGGAGTGGACGGCCACAGTCTTGATGCCGATCTCGCGGCACGCCCGGATGATCCGGAGGGCGATCTCGCCCCGATTGGCGATGAGGATCTTGCGGAACACGTTGCGGGCCTTATGCCTTCTTGACGCGGAAGAGCTTTTGACCGAACTCGACGGACTTGCCGTTCTGCGCAAAGATCTCGACGACGGTGCCGGCGAACTCGGCCTCGATTTCGTTCATGAGCTTCATCGCTTCGATGATGCAAAGCGGCTGCCCTGGGCGCACCACGGTGCCCACGTCGACGAAGGCCGGGGTGTCCGGGCTCGGCGCCCGATAGAACGTGCCCACGAAGGGGCTCGTGACGTCGATGACGTCGTCCGGCAAGCGGGTGTCGGACGCTGGGGCCGAAGGGGCCGTGTGACTGACAGCCATGGGGGCCGCTTGTGCCGCGTAGGCCGCCGGGGCGGCGGGTCGACGCACGATGCGCACGCGATGCCCTTCGGCCTCGTGCTCGAACTCGGCGATGTCGAGCTCGTTGATCACGTCGAACAATTCCCGCAGCTTCGCTAGATCCCAGTGCATATGCGTTCCTTGGTGGAGGGCGCGGGGACTCTAACCCGCTTTGTTCCGGCGAGGGAAGGTGCTCCGGGTGCGTAGAGTCGTGCGCGGTGTATGCCGCGGGGCGCGCCCGCTCAGGGCGTGCGCGCCCGGCGCTCCACGTGTGCAACCAGGCCCTCGAGCCCAAGGGTGTAGCTGTCGCCGCCGAAGCCGCAGACAACGCCCACGCACGCCGGGGCGAGCCGAGACACATGACGGAACTCCTCCCGCGCGTGCACGTTCGACAGGTGCACCTCGATGGTCGGTAGGCCGGTGCCTTTGATTGCGTCGTGAATGGCGATGGACGTGTGGGTGTACGCTGCGGCGTTGAGCACGACGCCCAAAGCGCCTTGCTGTTGCGCCTTGGCGAAGGCATCGACGATGACGCCCTCGTACGACGTCTGCAACGTCTTGAGCGTGACGCCGAGGGCCTTGGCCCGCGCCTTGAGGCGGGTATGGATCTGCGCCAGGGTCTCGGCCCCGTAGATGTGAGGTTCGCGCTTGCCGAGCAGATTGAGGTTGGGGCCCGAGATCACCCACACCGCGCGCGACGCGCGGGTGCTCACAGCTCGGAGAGGATGCGCGGGGCCTGCACGCGAAGCATGTAACGACCCTTGCCAACGTTGCCTTCGGGGGCCATGGCCAGCGCCAAGAAATACTGCTCGCCAAGGGTTCGGATGATGGTCACGAGCTTGTCCGTGTTGACGGAAATCTCGTTGGCGCCGCCTGCTTCCAGCATCTCCGCGGCGCGCTTGCAGCCGCCCACGACAACGCTGAACTCGATGCCAATGGTGTTGATGTCGAAGGCAGCGTCGTCTTTGGTGTAGCTGTCGAGCGCAATGCCGCTCGAGTCCATCACGAGCCCAGCGATGCCGCCTTCGGTCTTCTCGACGATCTCACGCAACGCGTCCTGGAACATGCTCACCAGGATATGCGGTTTTCTCGCCGCGGAACACAAAACCGCGGCCCCCGGGCCACAACGGCGCAAATCCCCGCAGATCCGTGGCGCAGCCCCGGCTGACTTCGACCCGTAGTTGGGCCTGTCCTAGGGCCCGTAGGGGGTGCGCTCCGGGGCGCTGATGGCCTTCGTGGCCTTGGGGATGTCGACGCGGCACAGCTCGCCACCCTTGGCCACCTCGAGGTGCACGTTGGCACGCTCGGTGCGGGCAACATCCTCGTGCGGGCCCCACATGACGACGTCTCCCATCCCGTCGGACGCTTGGCGCAGATCGACGCCGATGAGGCTTCCTGTGCGGCCCAGCAGGAGCGACGCGGTGCGTGGGCCGCTGGGGCCGGCGCCGCCGTCGGTGTGAAGGCGCACGGTGTCTGCGCCCGCATCGTACTCGTAGCGCGTGACGGTGCACTGTCGGAGCATGCGGCCTACTGTGACCACGAAGGGGCCTTCGTGCAACCGTTGCGCGCGGGCCTACTGGGGCAAGCTTCGGGGATTCGGCGTGAGAATCCCCCCGGGCGGCGTCCATTGCCGTGTATTCTCCGGGGCGATGAGCAAGGGTCGTCTGACGCGCCAAGAGCTTGGCTGGCTACTCACACAAGAGGCCCAAGGGGCCGCTGCGCGGCTCCGCGAGGGCGTGGCCGTGATGCGTAGTGTCCCTCCAGCTGCCGTGCCGCCGCCGGTCGGAGGCGACGAAGACATTCGCGCCTCTCTCGACGCCCTCGACGACATGATGCAGATGCTCTCGACGCTGCACACCAAGTCCTTGCCCGGGGCGCACTCTCGCCGCGGCCGTCTCGACCTGGCCGCGCTGCTCTGGGAGATCGCCCCCGAGGCGCGGGTGCAGATCGAGCCCGGCGCTGGAACCGAGGTGTTTGGCGACGAGGCGGAGCTGCGCCGCATGCTGCACATCCTGGTGGGGCACGGCGGCGGCATGGGCTCGTCCATCACCGTTCGTCGCGATGGCGAGAACATTCGCATGGGCGTCGTCCTGGGCCCCGACACCTCGCCCACCATGGAGACCGAGCGCGCCTGGCTGAGCCGCATGGCCACCCGCTACGGCGGCCGCCACGAACTCGAGGGCGGCATGGAAGTACTGGTCTTGCCGGCCAACGACGACCACGAGGAACGCGCCGCGTTGCGCAAGGAGCTCGACGAGGCCCGGGCCCAGGGCGAAGCGTACGCCCGGGAGCTTGCCGCCGTGCTCGAGCGCGGCGACGAGAGCACCGCACTGTCGAGCATTCCGCCGCCGCCCATGACCCAAGAGGCCGAGCGCCTTGGGGTGCTCACGCGGCTGTCGCGCATGATCGCCCTCGAGACGAAGTCCCTCGTGAACCCCGCGTTGCGCGACATGCCCATGAGCACGGACGAGCACACCGAGGCATTGCGCAAGCGTCTGCAACGGCTCCAGGAGCTGGCCCACGAGCTTGGCAGCTTTGGCGAAGTCGAGGCCGACGAAGGGTGGGCCCGGGTGTCGCTTCGCGAGCTTGCGGCCACGGCTGTGCAAGGCCTCGCGGCGCGCTCCGAAGCGCTCAGTGTGGAGATGCGCTTGTCCTTCGACGAAGACATCGAGGTCCGCGCCATGCCAAGGGCCAGCGCCGTGTTGCTTCGCGAAGTACTTCTCTACGCGTTGCATTCGTCTCCCAAGGGCTCCACCGTCGTCGTTCGGGGCGATCGCAAGGGCGACGAGCTGCGGCTGTACGTCGACGATTGCGGTCCGGCCATGCCGGCGGCGGCTCGCAAAACCCTTGTCACGGGCATCCAAGACCCCGGAGCCTTCGGGCGGCCCACCTCGGCGCCGCTGCTCATGGCCGCAGAGATCGCCTTGCGTCAGGGGTTCGGCTTCGAGCTGTCCGACGCTCCAGAAGGGGGACTGCGCGTTTCGCTCTGTTGCCCCCCGCCCACCTAAACGCGGGCGACGCGGGGCCTCCCCGAGCATTTGCCACTCACCGGCGGCCTTCCCGCGGTAAGCTCAGCTCATGGGCCTGAACGTCCTCATCATCGAAGACACCGACTCGATCCGAAAGATGATCGAAGCGCTGATGTCGGCGCGCGGACACAAGGTGACTGGTGCCTCGAACGGGGCCCGCGGACTCGAGTGTGCCCTCGAAGAAACGCCGGACCTCGTGCTCCTGGACCTGAACCTACCCGGGGCCTTCGATGGCATCGAGGTCTGCCGA
>JBIKNA010000498.1:0-5205 GCA_044358965.1 Polyangiaceae bacterium | reverse complement strand
CGAGCCCGATGCCCGGTGCGCGCGGTTTTGGCGGAGGCTACCTGCGCGCGAGACCAGTGAGCAGAGCCATGAGTCGATCGGCGAGTGCCTCGCAGTTGGCAGCAGCCTGGGTGGACGCATCCCCGACAGTGGCTGCGACTTCGACGGCTGCGGCAGCCTCACCGGCTTCACCGCGAGCGATGCCAAAGACGCGAGCCCGGTCCGCGGGTGAGACGCGCGCCGCAGCCTCGGCGATGTTGAGCGCGGCGCTCTTGGCGGCGCGCAACGCCTGGTCGCGGAGCTTGGGGTCCTTGATGGCAGCATCGCGGACGGCCACGAGGAGGGCGAGCGCCACCTCGTAGGCCACGAGTCGATGGTGCGGGAGTCTTGAGCGAGGGGTAGTGATAGTGGTTGTCATGCCCATCGTCGCGCAGGACGCGTGACACGGTGTCGTGCAGTTCTCGTCGCATCGCACGTCACCGTGGCACGTCGTCGTGCGCGGTGGGGCTGACAGCCGCTATCGCTACCCCGAAGCGGCAAGGGGGATCGACAGACGGAGCGCGGCATGATCGTCTTGCCTGATGAGCAAGTCCTACAGTGGGGCGCAAGGTCGACGGACTCGTCGGTCGGCTGCCGATGAGCCCAGCAGCGGCAGCGCGCGCAAAGATGGCCGACAAGCTGACAAGCGAAACTGGCAAAGCCATCTACGCGCGCCGCAAAGCCATCGTCGAGCACGTCTACGGACAGATCAAACGCACCATGGGCTTCTGCCGCTTCTCGCTGCGCGGCCTTTCCAAGGTGTCGCATGAGTGGGGCATCGTCTGCCTATGCCACAACCTACTGAAGCTTTGGCGAAGCCGCAGACATCTCGTCGCCGCTTGAAAGGGCCCGGTGCGGGTGCGGGTGCGGGTGCGGGTGCGGGTGCAGGCTTCCCGTAAGCGCCTGGGGTCGGGCTGAGGGGCTCGGCGCGCCTAGACGCGCCACAACTTGGCGACACGACCTCGTCCAAGGCCCTATGAAGCACAACCTCCTAGCGACCGCCCACCGTGCGCCGGCGGCCCAAGATCCAGGCGAGGCTGGCCATGGCGGCCACGGTGGGCAGGTTGTGGCCAATGCTGCCGAGACCGACGCTACCGGAACTATGGACGTCGCAGCGCGCGCAGCCGCGCGAGCGCGCGGCGATGGCCTTGAGATCGAAGGTCATGTCGCGGTTGGGCAGGGTGCCGCGCAGGGTGCTCTTGTGGACGAGCAAGTCCGGGGCGATGAGGCCCTGGGCGTCGCTTGGGCGCGCGAAGGAGCTTGCCTTCTCTTTGGAGCGAACGAACCCCGTGGCCGAATCCACAGCGGAGGGCCCGTCGTAGCCCGAGGCGCGCTGGTCGAACACTGCATCTTGCACATACAAGACGTGGTCGAACTCGTCTTGGGCGTGCACGCTGCCATCGTGGATGTGCACCGTGGGGAAGAACACGGTGTCGGCTGTGCGCGTGTCGAAGTCGAAGGCGATGGGGTGCGGCGCGCCCCCCAGTTCTTTGAGCTGAAACACCGCAAAGCCGTAGTCGGCGTACTGCGGCAGTTTGGCCCACACCTCTTTGGCGATGACGAAGCGGGGGTCGACGCGCCCAAAGTCGGCCTGCGACGGAACGAATGTGGCCACGAAGTCCCCCACGTCGTGCACCGCAAGGGCCCCCGCGGGCATCGACGCAACGGCCGCCGACTTGGAGCGCGACAACGAGAACGATTCGAGCTCCGGAAAGCCGGCCGCCAGATCGCCAAAGAACGTTGGGTACGCCTTGAGGTTCTTGAAGCGGACAGCCTGCTCACCGGCGGGCAGGCGCACGGGCAACGGCAAGATCATGGCCGTTGGTTTGTCGGCCTTGTAGTCCATTTGGTAGACCAGCCCTTGCACGCCGGGCTGCAGCATTCGGGCGAAGATCTTGGTGCCAAAAACCTGGGTCGTCGTGGAGAAGCAGCACATGTGGTGTTTGTCTTCGGTGTGACGCTCGAGCGCGCCGATAGTTTCGCACGCATCGCCGAATTGAGGGGTGGATGTAGGAGGCGGCGTGGTTGCCCCCGCAGGCGCGGGAGGGTTGACGATGCGCCGGCCCAACCTTACCGATACGTAATGTCTAAGTCGGCAACCCGCCCGAAGTCCAAAACCTCTGAACAGCCTGCGACCAGCCTCATGGCCGCAGTGGGCTGGGGGCCCGCGGGTCGCCTCGTCCGTATGCTCGGCGTCCTGTGCGTTGTTGGGGCCACTTGCATGGCGTGTGCTTCGCCACGCATCACCGCGGCGGGCGCGCGGGTCACCGCAAGCGAGTCGCCTCCGCCGGCAAACTGCCAACCCTTGGGCGACGTTGCCGGACGCGCAGGCGGGCAGCTTGGCGGCGCCTTCGTCGACAACGACGCACTTATTGCGGGAGCCCTCAACGACGCGCGCAACGAGGCAGGAGCGCGCGGCGCAGACTACGTCTACGTGGGCAAGCCGCAGCTCGGCGTGTACCTGGGTTCCACCCGCTCCGCGGCGTTTGGTGGGCGGGCGTACCGCTGCGCAGAGCGACATTGACGGACGACAGAGCGCACTTCGGTTCGATCACGATGCGGCATCGGTTGCGCCGCGGTCTCGTCCTCTTGTGGCTCTCTCTCGCCGGGTGCAACCCGGGGCTGCGTACCTACGAGGTCCAACTGAACGACCCGGCGAGCCTGTCCGTGCGCGGCGCCGACGCGTGGGACGGCCGCGCGTCGACAACGCTCGCGTGTGCGTCGGCGCGAGGCCAGGCATGCGTGCCAGAGAGCATCGCCGCACGGCGCCAGACGCTGCTCCGCTCCGTGCCGCACACCTACGCGGTCGAGCGCGACGCAAACGGCGCGCTCCACACGGCGTTCTCCGAGGAAGGCACCGCGCGCCGCGACACACTTGTCGACGAGACCGGACGCCTCACGGCGGCACAGCCAAGCCCCGGCTCCGAAGCCCTCGAGGGCCTACATTTCCTTGGCGCGACGCTCACGCCGGCGTCGGTCGACATCAAGCTGAGCCACGTGCTCCACGGCGAGAGCGCGCGCACGCCCGGCGCGCTCGTCGCCTACAACCTGGTGCTCACGACGCCCACAACTAATGTGCGCCAGGTCCGCGAGACCATCACCCGACCTCGGTGGCTCGGTTGGATGGGCCTCGCATCGGGGGTCGTGATCGGGGCCGGGGGCGGCGCCATCATCGCCGTCGACGACACGACCTCGAGCTTCCGCTACGGCGTCGGCGTCCCCCTCGCCGCGGTGGGAACGGTTGCTGCGGCCTTCTTCTTGTACGTGCTCGCGTTGCCGGCACACGAGTCGCACACGATCCCGCTCGGCTCGCTGCCGTCACCATGAATCGCCAGGGTGTGCCGAGACGGCAAGTGAAGTCGGCTGCCCGAGCGCGACAGTGAGCACGTTTTTGCTCCGAGCGTTGTTTGCGAGACCTGTGTCGCGGGTACCCGCGAAGCGCAGCGCTCAAGCTCGTGGCGTGCGACACAGACCAGCAGTACAGTGGAGACATGTTCTCGGCGCGCCGGCTGCACCACACGTACGACGACTACCTGAGACTTGAGAGCGACAGCCCCATCAAGCACGAGTACTGTGATGGGGAAATCTATGCCATGGCAGGCGGAACTCCGGAGCACGGCGCGCTCTCCGCCGCGGTGATCGCGCAGCTTCGGTCGCAGCTTCAATCCAGTTGCACGGTGTTCTCTTCCGACGTCAAGGTGCGAATCCAGGCGAGTGATCTCTCGACGTACCCAGACGTCTCCGTTGTGTGCGGTCGGGTGGAACGCGACACGAAGGATCCCACTGCCATCACGAATCCGAGCATCCTTGTTGAGGTCACCAGTCCCTCAAGCAAAGACTACGACCGCGGCGAGAAGTTAAGTCATTACACGCAGCTTCCCTCACTACAGACCGTCTTCATCCTGGCACACGACCAGCGGCGCGTTACGGTCGTCGCGCGGTCGGACACGGGCTGGCAGACAACAGAGTTTCGTTCTGGGCACGTCGCGGAGACAGCGGACATCCGCCTTGACGTGGATGCCCTTTACGCCGTGCTCGACGCCCTCTAAGCGCCTCTAAGCGCCTCTAAGCGTCTTCGAGGCCAGCAGTTCTTCTGGCGTCGGTCACACCTGTGGCCGACGCGTCCATGAGCTTCAGGCATCGTTCGGCGTTCGCCGGTCTGTTACGGGCGGTGGCGCCGAGGAGGCACCCCCAAGTGCTTCGCACTAGCACGCCCCCTCCCGCAACTGGCACGGGCCACCCACGGGCAACGGAAGGCTCGCTGTTGCGGTGCGTGGATGCGCTTGCTGTTACCCTGCGCTCAGCCGATCCATGGCCAAACGAATCAGCACACTTGGGGTTGCGAGAACGGCGAAGCACGCTCTCGCCGTCGTCGCTTTGGGGCTGGCTGTCTTCGACGTGTCACGTGGCGATTGGCATCGCGCGCTGCTACTCGGTTTCCTTGCCGGTATGCTCGCGTGGTCTGGGCGCTTTTTTGGCTCTGCCAACTCCTACGCGTCGATTCGAAATCGCGTCCTAGAGCACCTGCACAAGGGGAACCACGAGGCTGCAGCTGCAGTGCTCGCTGTTGTGCCGCCCGGCTCAACATCGGGCCACATGGGCCGCGATCTGTTCCTCATGAAGGCCGAGGTGGCGCTGCACTGTGGACGGCTGACGCTCGCTGCGCGCGCGGCAGAGGAGGCACTGGCCACAAAGCCGCGCCTTCTCGAATCCCTTGCGGCGCCGGACCCGTGTTCGGAGAAGGAAGCCGAAATCCTCGCGCTTGCGGCGCTCGTTGCCGCTCTCGATGGTCAAGCGGCACTGTCACGGACCTTTGCGGCTCGACCGTCGGTCGCTTTGGCGGTGAGCTTGTCTACACAGGCTCGTGTGGAGTTGGCCGCCTGCGTTGCTCTCTGGAAGCAAGGAGATAGCGAGTCCGTCGCGACACGCGCGCGCGAGCACCAATGGCTGTTCGAGTATTTGCCGCCGAAGGAAAGATACCTCCTTGAGCGGCTGCAGTTGGCCTGCAGCAATGTAGAGCACGCCTACCGGTCGGCAGACGCTTATGTGTCAACCGCGGACCGCCGTCGGGATCAGTGGTGACCTGCCTGCCTTCTTGGGACCACCCAATTCTTGAAACTTGGCCTTGGGGCGCTGTGTCGTTTTCGCAGGTGTGAAATCAGGGTGTCGAGTGGTCCGGCATCGGGC
>JBIKNA010000497.1:0-5207 GCA_044358965.1 Polyangiaceae bacterium | reverse complement strand
CGCCATTCCGCGGCCCGCTTCGCTCCGCCTTCACCCAAACCGACCGTCACCACCATCTCGAAGTGCAGCCTGCTACAGCTGACTACGCTCCTGTCGCTCGGACAGAATGAACGCCGCGCTGGTTTCTCACTGCTCGCGCATGCGCGCACGAAGTTCCCCAATGCTCCGGCGGCGATCCTCACATTCCACGATGATCCCCGCTTGACCATTGAGGCCTCTACGCTGGGCGGGTTCCTGCTCTCCAAGCAAGACGTCCCCGATTGCCTCGACGCGTTCGCAACGCATGTACAGACAGTGGAAGCTCGACGGCAGCTCAACTTCCCGTCGCACGTCTCTCCGAGGGAACTCGAAGAAGACGGCTCGCCGGAGTCCGGACACCAGCCGCTCGACCCCATCGACATCGCCGATCCTGCGTATGCGCTGACGTCCGCGGAGCTGGCGCTGGTCGAGGCGATCTTGATGGGCATGGAGCCCAAGACGTATCGGACGGTGCGCCGCGTGGCTTTGGCCACCTACAAGACCCAGGTGTCGTCCATCTTGCGAAAGACCGGTACCAAGAGCCTTCTCTCGCTCATTTCGCGTGTGCGCAAAACGCGCGGCACGTGATCACTTCTTGCGGCGCAAGGTGGCCTTGTTGCGATCACCGGGGGCCACGAGAACCCATGCGGGCGTGCCGCCGTTTTTGGGGATCTCCGAGACCTTGGGCGCCGGCGCCTCGGGCTGTTTGACGGGCTCTACAGCCTTGGGCAATTCCATGGCGGCCGGGGGCCGCGCTGCAGCTGCCGCAGCGATATGGCTCTGGACGCGCAGGTGGGCGCGGGCTTCTTCTTGCGCGGACACCAGGCCGAAGAGGCCGAACCCGAGGGCTGCAATCGCTCCGAGCGCGCCTCCGCCAAGCATCGCCGCGCGGGTACGCTGCGCCGCGACGACTTGCCGCATGCCCGCCAGCTCATGCTCGAGCTGATCAACCGGTGCCGAGTCTTGAATCTCGACGGGCTTGAGGGAGTCGAACGCTTGGCGAGGTGCCCCAAGCTCCGTCTTGAGATCCGTGCCGATTCGTCGGGAGTTGGTTCCAGTATTCATGAAGTTTTTCACTCAGCATGAAACGCTCCATGGTGCTTCGCGGTTCCATGGTCGGATTTCCGCGTAGTTCGCGGGTGTCTTACAGGTGCACGTTGGATCCGGGGTGATGGACTCGGGATCCACGCTTCTTCCTCACTCCCCGTAAAACGTGAACGTGCCCTTGCCCGGCCTCTTTTCCCTGAAACGTGACCGTGAGGGACACCGTTGCGCGCCCGGCTTCTCTTCGAAGCCCGGGAGGCGTGCACGAGGCACGGGGAACGGTCAGGGGCACGGGCACGTTTACGGGGGGGGAGACGGGAGGGCCTTGGGATCCTGGAGGATGGCGCGGGTCATGAGGGTTCGTAGATAGAAGCCCTTGGGGCCGATGCGGAGGCGCTCGCCGTCTTCGGTGGTGAGGGTGGTCTTGATGCCGGAATGCGCGGCCTTTGGGCGGAGCTGGAGCCAGCGGCCCAGGCGAGCCGTAACGCCCTCGGCCTGGCCGGCGCCCACGGCGCCCACGATGTCGTCGAAGTCGGCTTTGAGCACTTGTTGCTGGGCGGGGGTTGGAGACCACAACAGGGGGGCGCCTACACGCCGGTCTTGCCAGGTGGCCTCGCCAAAGTCAGAGATGGGGACCCAAAGCACGCGGGAGAGCTTGCGGCGAACCCACGAGTCTTCCCACTCGAGCGCCGAGGCCTCGGACAGCGGCAAGGTGCACACGTAGGTGGACTCCACCGGACCGCGGGGCCCAATCGGAATGCTCTTGAGCTCGATGCCGAGCTGCTCGAAGTCGTGGGTTGCACCCTTGCCGGTGGCCCCAAGGGCGAGTTCCAGGATCTGGCCGAACTTGCCCTTCGTGCGCACTCCATCGGCGCTGGCGGCAACACCCACCTGCGCGGCAATCTCGCCCAGGCGCTGGCCGGCCAGGCCCTGGGCCCGAAGCAGCAATTCTTGCACGGTGTTGGGAGCCGCAGGATCCACGACGGGAAACATAGCGTCGTAGCCACGCTCAGAGTGACGGCAAACGTGACTACGCCACGTCGGTTCACGCCTCCCAAGGCTGGCCCAGCTTGTGCCAGACGGGCGGAAGTGGCGCGGCTCGGCACAGGGCGCGGAATGGGCGGTTATGTCGTCCGGGCGTTGTTCGCGGGAAGTGGCTTTGGACTACTTACGCTCTACGAACGCGGCCAGCATGCCCGCACCCACGCGGAGCAAGCGACGTGATCGCTCGACCTCGCTGCCGGCAAGCAACCACCCGCCGAGGGCCCAGCCCGCGGCCATGACGAACACCCAGGGAACGAAGAATACCCGACGGCCCGGCAAGAAGATCGGGGCCTGCTCGTGCAGCAGTGTCCAGACAGGCGCCCAGGCGCCCAGGGTCTTGCTGTGCACGGCGTCGAGGGCGTTGTGCCCCACGATGCCCGCGATGGCGACGGCGGCGACGACCGGCCGCGGCAGGTATACGAGCCCCGCGAGCACCACCATGGACCATCCAAGGGCCCAGATGACCTGCGCAACCATCATGTTGTAGGTCATGTTGTAAGCCCAGCCAAAGCGCACGAAGGTGTGCTCCAGGACCACGAGCCACAGACCGCGGGTGAGCAGGAACCGGGACAGCGCGCCCTTGCTCTTGCCTCGCTCACCCTGAAGGTGCGCGCCGAGGCCGGCCAGCGCCACGAACACCGGCGCGCAAAAGTGCGTGATCCAGCGCGTGAAGAACAACGCCGGCGTGGTCTTGTCGAGGTCCGTCGGGTCGAAGGTGGCGCTCGAGACGAAGTCGCGTACGTGATCGAGTGCCATGAGCACCATGACGGCGCCGCGCAAGAGGTCGATGGACCCAAGACGGTCACGGGTTGGGGCGGCGGCCATCGGGCCCGTATAGCACCGTTGCGCACGGCAAGCGTATGCCCCGGCCCGGGCCGCTCAGGCGCGAAGGGCGGTTGGTGCCTCAAGGGACGCAGGCCTGTAACGGGTCTCGCTCGCCGGCGGCGGGGGAGGGGGCGGGCGGATGGCGTCAAAGTGAAACGGTTCGCCATCATTCTGGGCGACCTTCGCTACCCCGGCGATCTCTGCGCCCACCTCCGTCAGCGTCCGAAGCAGCCTTGCGCGCACCGCGTGCAGCGACATCCACAAGAGCATGGCCTCGCCGCTCCACGCGCCGTGAAACGCGAAGCGAGGGAGCACGAGAAGCTCGTCGTCGAGCGCATAGGGGCGCTGGCCAGTGCTCCACATCGTCGGATTGCGTAGCGCTTTCAGGTAGGCCGTGTGCTCGAGGGTAAAATGCTCGCCGGGATGCCCAAAGGGGAACGAGAAGTGTGTGAGGGGCTGCTCGAAGGTGGCTTCGAACGCGGCCGTCGAGGTGCGGAGTTCGTACTCCGCGGCCTCTTTCGAGAGCAAACACAAGTTGAAGTGCGCGTTGGTGTGCCCCCCAAGGCTCACATTGCCGAGCTTCGAGAGCTGCTTGCAGGCCTCCACGGTCGCGAGCTGGAACTCTGGCTGGTCCGCGACCTCATGCAAGTCCTCACGGTGGTTCTCCTTCTGTACGTCGAGGTCCTGGGCCATGAAGACTCGAAATGGCGGTGTCGGCTGGTTTCGGCGCGTCCGTAGTTCGTAGTGATCCCAGCGAAATCCGGCCCGTCGCGTGAGCTTCTCGGGGCACACAAAGACGAGCCACCGAACCCCGGGGTAGGCGGGTGCGCGGCTTGCTACGTACGCCACGCTGTCGGCGTAGCCATCGTCAAAGGTCAGGGAAAAAGAGCTTTGTCGCCCAGCACCGCGGACCAGTGCGAGGAGCTTGTCGATGTGGGCTTCCGGCGTGGTCATCTCTGGCGCCGGGTTGAACTTCCGCTGCTTGGTGGGCGGGCCAATACGATGCACACAGACGGCTGTGCCATATCCATTTGTGGCGTGGCGAAAGAGACTCTCGAGCGCCCGTTGGGGCAGCAAACGACCGGCGACTCGAACCGAAAGCCGACAAAGGGGACCGCGGAGTTTCATTGGGCAGCGCGCGGTGCAGCTTCTGGGCCACCTTTTGCTCCCCCTTTCCCGCCCCCCGGCTGCGACGACGGCACGCAACCTGCTTCAGGCCCAGGCGATGAACTTCTATGCATCGCCCGGGTATCTGGGCGCCGTGGCCGCGACCTACTTCAGTGGACGACACACGAGCGTCGAAGACGTGCGCATTGGCGACGCGTTGCTTCGTCTTCTTGTGGTCGACGGCAAACACGCCATCACCGACTCCATGTTCCTCGACTACCACGAGCCCTTGGCCGCCGATGAAGCCAGAACGGTGAGGCTTACCTTTGGGTACGCCAAGTCTGTCGTACGAAGCACCATCGAGATTGCCTCCTGGGTGCCGCAGGCCTCTCCGGGGCTCGACCTGGCGCCGTACATCGACTGGTCGGCGTTTCCTACGTATGGGCACTACCATGAGCACGTCATGGCGCGTGGTCGCGGTCTCGTTCGCGAGCGCGAACGCCGAGGACGAAGGCTCGCGGAGCACATTGGCGAGCTGGTGTTCACCGCAGATGATGCTGGTGACGATGTCTTTGCCTTTGCGCGCCGCTGGAAGGGGCAGCAACTGCGGGAGACGGGACTGCGCGACTACTTCGCTGATCCGAAGACGCTGACGCTGCTCATGAGCCTTCAACGCCAAGGGCTCTTGACCGTGTCCACGTTGCGCGGCGGAGGGCGTATCGCTGCCGTATGGATCGGCTTCATTCATGGAGGCGTGTGGTCTGGCTGGGTGTTCGCCTTCAACCCAGCGTTACGAAAGTACTCCGCCGGACATCAGCTGGTGCGGGCCATGCTCGAGGAGAGCTTTCGGCGCAAACACCGCGAGTTCGACTTCTCCGTGGGGGCCGAGGAATACAAGATGCTGTACGCGACCCACGGGCGCGTGCTTGGTCCGCTGGGCAGGCCACCTTTGCCGCAGCGGATCTTGGCCCGGGCCAAAGACGTCGCGCGGGTTCGCGCTCCGGCATTGTTCGACGCTGCGCGGTCGCTTCGTCGCCTGCTCACCTCACGAATCACCGCGCATCAAGGCGTGCAGGGGGCATCACAATGACCGATTTGTCGGCGCTCGCGCCATCGCCGCATGATGACACGTTGAGGTCCACGGACCTGTCGACGGACACGGGCCCGCC
>JBIKNA010000496.1:0-5213 GCA_044358965.1 Polyangiaceae bacterium | reverse complement strand
TCGTCGGGCTCTACGGACAAGACCAAGAAGAAGACGAGCAACAGCGGCTGCCAGGCCGGTGGCACGAGTTCCGGCATGGAGTTCGCCCCGGTGTTTGCTGCGGCGGCACTATTGCTCGCCCGCCGGCGGCGGCAGACCAAACAGGCCTGAGCCACGCTGTACAAAGAAAAGCGCGCCCGGGCCACATGGCCGAGCGCGCTTTTGGTTTCGATGAGGCTGCTGGGTTCTACAGGCCGCTGACGCGGTAGATGTTGCCCTCGGCCACGCCCTTCACGTCGCGGTCTTGGCCGGCCACAAAGAACGTGTGGGTCTTGTTGCGGTCGAAGTCAGCGATCCACGGGTACTTGAGCCCAAAGAGCGCGCTGAGGTCGACGCTCGCGACGAACTTGCCGTCGGTCTTCCAGATGGTGAGCCGTCGGTAGTTCGAGTCGAGAACACACACGCCGGTCTTGCAAGGCCCGATGGCGTGAACCCAGCCAAAGCGGTCTTTGGACGCGTAGTCCTTGTCGGTCTTGCCCAAGCGCACCTTTTCTTTGCCTGCCTGGTCGAGCCCGAGCACCACGTTGGACTCATTGGGATCGGCGCTCTTGGCGAGCTTGCCGCCAACGAAGATGGTGTCGCCGACGTATCCCACGGCCTGGGCGTTGGTCAGGTTGCCCTTGCGCTTGTCGTCGGTGCTCAGATCCTGGAACACCCAGGGCTCGGTCTTGCAGCCCTTGGCGTCGAGGGTGACCTTGGACACCGTGGCATTGGCGAAGGTTCCGATGCCGCCTTTGCCGCTTGGGTTCACAAACAGGTAGCCCAAGGGACGGCCCGTGCACTCGAAGACCTGTTTGCCGTCTTTGTCGACGCGGTAGGAGGCGAAGACGCCGTTGGTGGCAAACAGGTTGCCAGCGCTATCGGCGGAGAGCCGGTCGATCTTGTTCTTGAACTTTGCGACACCGCCCTCGCCGAAGGTCTTGTCGATGGTGAGTTTGCACTTGGGGCCCGGGTCGAGCTTGTAGGCATGCACGGCGGCATCGTCGTTGACCGTGAAGACGCGATCGCCGATGGCGCGGATGCTGCGGAGAACGTCCATGCCGCTCTTGTGCACGAAGGGCCCACCCTCGACGGTGCACACCTCGGCGGTGATCTTGCTGCCTGCCGCGTCTTGGTCCGCGGTCTTGATGTCGAGGGGCTTGCTTGCCTTCACCGCCTCTTCGAAGGGCACCTCTTTGGGCTTCTCCGGGGTGGCGGACGTGCTGGCCGCGGCGGTGCCGACGGTGGCGGCTTTGACGCTGGCCGACGGAGCGGGCTTCGCGTCGTCGTCTTTTTTGCCGCAAGGGCCCAAGAGGGCGATGGCGGAGATGGACGCAACGAACAGAGGGGAACGCATCATTGGCCCGTCCTATGCGAACGGCGCGCCGAAAGGAAGGTGTTTGCGGCTCAATGAAACGTCAACAAGAGGGCCGATGGCCCCTAGGGGCGTGGCAAGTGCGCCGGCGCAGTGCGGTCGATCCAAAGAATGCTGTTGCGATGAAATGGCGTATTGCGGGCGTTGTCCAAGACCGCCTCGTCGATCTCACGGAAGGCACCGTTGTCGTGCACCAAGATTTGGCGCTTGTCGCCGTCGACTCGGTACCCGAGGGCCGTCACGTAGTGCATGGTCACAAACGAGGCGTTCGGATCCTGCCACCCCATCAGGACGATGACGGGCTTGTTTTGGCCAAGCAGCTCGCGGATCCGCTCCATGCTGGCGCCACTCTCGTAGCGCGCGCTTTGGCCGATGGCCCCCGTGCCCAGCATCGTGTTGACCGCGTACACGAGCCCGGATGGCGAAGAGCCTGGAAGCAGCCGGTCTCCTTGGGCCAGGTCCGAGGCCCGGTCGAAGGCGCGTTGGTTGTCGCCGGTGCTGCCCGGACCGCGGCCCACGTAGATGTTCATCAGGTATACGGCAGACACCGGACCGCAGGGGCCGTAGTAGCTGCTGACGTTCTCTTGCGGGTAGAAGCCCGCAGGAAGCCCCTCGGGCTGCTCGGCTTCGGCCATCGGCGGCTTGCCAACGGACTTGTTGCGTGAGAAAGCCTGCTCAGCGCTCGTGTCCGGCGGAGATTCCTCGTCGGTACCGGACGCGTCGGCACAGGCAGCGCTCGTGGCGGCAACGAGCGTCAACAAACAGAAGGGCAGCAGGCTTCGCATCAGGTACGTCCCTCGGGGCTTGGTTCGCATGAAGCCCGTACGTCGGTACCGCGTGAGGTTGGCTCCGGAGTCGGTGAGAAGGGGCCAGCCTCGATGTACTCTACGTCCTACATTGTAGGTGCGCCAGTTGGGTTCGCTGAGCCCGTAACAGGCCGAAATGATGGCAGAACGCGCCGAGGTCGCGGATCGGTTCGGGTCTTAGGGGCGCAAAACCGAGGTAAGGGCCGGCACGACGAGGAGCAACAGGGCCAGCAGCAATAGAGTGATGGCTGCCGCGGTGAACCAAGCCCCGACGGGGAATGGCGGCGGTGCTGGCGTGGCAGGACCACCGGTAGGGGCCACCTTGGACGCGTTGTCGCCGGGGGACCTGTCGCTTGCGGGCATCTCGAAGCCCGGCGGCGGTCGCGACGACAACCGTGGCACGTGTAGCGCCGGACCATCGACCTGACCCACGGGGATCGGGGCCGGCGGGCGCACGGTGTGATCGGGGACCTTCACGTTCTTGTTTTGGGCGACGGAGCGGATCCAATCGGCGAACGACTGTCGTGCGTCGGGAAAGAGCCGCTCGGACAGCTCTTGGAGACCTTGGTCGAAATCGTCGGGCTCGTAGGGGGCAAGCGCCTCGGAGAGTTCGAGCGCGGTTTGGAATCGCGCGCTCGGGTTGCGGGCGAGCGCTTGGTTCGCCACGAGCTCGAGCGTTTTCTCGCAGGCTGGGTTCCGCTCGCTGAGGCTAGGAACGATGCAGGCCTTGACGGCTTCGAGCGTGGTGATGTCGTTGTCGCGGCGGAACAGGCGCTCGCTCGCGATGGCTTCCCACAGGGTGATGCCAAGGGCGAAGACATCGATGAGGCGATCGGCCGGTTTGCCTTCGATGTGCTCTGGCGCGAGGTACGCGTATTTGCCCTTGATGATGCCCGTTTGCGTCTTGCGTTTGGGCTTGTGGACTTTGGCCAAGCCAAAGTCGATGAGCTTTACGTCGCCGTCGAGCGTCACGAAAATGTTGGTGGGGTTCACGTCGCGGTGGACGATGCCCTCGGGCTCGCCGTTGTCGTCGCGTAGCTCGTGGGCAACGTGCAAACCGCTTGCGATGCGTCGCACGACGCCGGCGGCCAAGTCTGGACGCATCTTCTCGCCGCGCTCGCTCATGCGCTCCATGAGCTCTGCCAACGTATGGCCAAAGAGCAGCTCGACGGCCATGAACGGGACTTCTTCGTCGTCGCCGGCGTGGTGCTCGAGCAACTTGAGCACGTTCGGGTGTTGCACCCGCGAGAGGGTCTTGCCCTCGTCGGCGAACATGGCGCGGAAGGTTTCATCGACAGCGAAGCGCGGATGAATGCACTTGAGCGCGACGGGACGGCCGGGGCGGTCTTCGTGTGCAGCGACAAACACGACGGCCATGCCACCATGGCCAATTTTGGCGCCGAGGTGGTACGCGCCGAGCTTGCGTTCGCCCTTGGTCGTTGCCGCGCTCACTGAGGTGCGACGAATAGCAGCATTGCACCCCTTGTGGAACGTCACTTTTCCCAAGCCGCTTCGGGAAGTTGCGCGAACTTTGGAGATTCTTGTGCGGTCCCCTGTAAGGCCCGCCGCCGGTGCGACGTTTTGCCTGGCACACGAGGCATGAAGACGATGAACAACAGCAAGCTTGGGGTAACGGCGGTCCTTTTGTTGGCGACAGCGTGTGGCGGCGCGGCGGAGTCCGGTCGGCCCCGCGCGCCCTCTGCTTCGTATGCCGAGGACCGCTATGCCGCCGAGGCCACCAAGGCCCCGGCGAGCTATCCGGCGTCACCGGGCGTGCCCGCTGTCGCAGGTGGGCTCACCCCGGCGCCGGCTGCCCCTGTTGCCGACGCACCTGCGCGCGTTGCAGCGTCGGAACCGAGTGCCGCTGGCGTTCCCTCGCCGGGCAGCGCGCCGTCCCCGGTGGCCATGCCTCCCGTGTCCACACCCAAGGCCGCCCCCGAGACGCCCATGGCGCGCCCGGTCTTGCCCGAGGTGCCTCGCCTTCCGCAGGCCGGTCAGCTCACCGCTGGCGTTTGGGACGACAACCGAAACTTCGACTTCTTCAAGCCCTACGCCTCGGCGTTCGCGCAGAACAACGACGACGCCAACATGTTCTCGCTGCAAGAGAAGGAGACCGCTCGGTCGCTGTTTGCGGGCCAACGCGACGCCCATAGCGAACTCGACGTGCAGCTCATCTTGGACACCACGGGCAGCATGGGCGACGAGCTCCAGTACCTACAAAGCGAGTTCGACCACATTGCTGCGCAGGTCAAAGAGAAGTTCCCGCAGGTGACACCTCGCTGGAGTCTCGTCGTGTACCGCGACCATGGTGATGCCTACGTGGCCCGCGGCACGGATTTCACGACGAACACGAACTCGTTCCGAGCGGCGTTGCGCGCCCAGTCGGCCAACGGTGGCGGCGACACCCCCGAGGCAGTGGTCGAGGGACTTCGCGCCGGCCTCTCGCAAGGCTGGCGCACCAACAAGGAGGTTGCCAAGGTTGCGTTCTGGGTCGCCGACGCCCCGGCACACCCTGGCGAGGGCCGTGCGGTGGCGGCGGCCATCCGTGACGCACAAAAGCGCGGCGTGCACATCTATCCCATCGCATCCAGCGACACGGATCCCATGGCCGAGTACCAAATGCGCGCGGCAGCCCAGATGACCGGTGGCCGGTATGTGTTCTTGACGGACGACTCCGGCGTGGGCAACGGCCACGCCGAACCGCACATCCCCTGTTACAACGTCACACGCTTGGACCACGCCATCACGCGCATGATTCAGGTGGAGCTCGGCGGTCGCTATGTCGAGGCGTCGAGCCAACAGGTGTTGCGGCAAGTAGGTAAGCCCAACAAAGAGGGCCGCTGCGCGTTGCCAAGCGGCATGCTGGTGGCGGCGTACTAACGTCGGCCACAAGGCCGGCTCGGCTCGCCCCGCGGTTGCAAAAAAGAGAAACTCCCCGGATGCGAGCCCCATGCCGCCGGGGAGTTTTCGTTCCGTGCGACAGCGCCGCGCTAAATCACCGAGCATGCTCTTCG
>JBIKNA010000122.1:0-17045 GCA_044358965.1 Polyangiaceae bacterium | reverse complement strand
TCGCGGTTGACCCTGGACTGCAGCTGGTTGCGCACGATGATCGGCGCGGAGTAGTCACTCCGTGCAGCGATGTCGAGCTTGCCTGACAGCAAGAGGCCTGCCTGCGCATCGGCTTGGTAGACGCAGGGGCCATTGGTGACCGCCGGCGGAATCACGACCCCTTGGATGTAGAGCGACTCGCTGTTGTCGGCGCAGGCCGGTGACAGCGCCGCAACCGCGACGGAAAGGATTCCGAACGAAAGGGCCTTCGCCCACGCGCGCTTCATGTCTCTCTTCCTCCTCGGGACAGACCTCTCCGTCCGATGCAGAGAAAGCGTAGCGTGCCGCTCCCCATGGGCCAAACAAACGACGGAAAGCTCTGGCCTCGCTTAGCGAAGTGACGCCTACATGGTGTTCGGGTTCGCTCAAGTGCCGCGCAGCGCGCTCTCGAGGCTCTTGATGGATACGCGATGCAAGTCCGAGCGGCCGACGGTTTGGCAAAGGGGCAAGCGCACGTGGTCGCCGCTTCGCTTCTTGTCGGCGCGCAGGTGCCCCGCGGCGCGGAGCCGCGTGGCGTCGGGAATGGAGATCGGGAGCCCAAGCTTCGACAGCAATGTCTGCACGCGCTCGATGGGCGCCTCGGGGCTCAACCCTTGGGCCAGGCCAAAGCGCATCTCTGCCAGCAGGCCGAGGCCCACGGCCTCTCCGTGCAACCAGGTGCGGTAGCCCGTGGCGCTCTCGAGTGCGTGGCCAATGGTGTGCCCAAGGTTCAACAAGGCCCGGACGCCTTGTTCGCGTTCGTCGGCGGCAACGATGCGAATCTTTCCCGCTACGGCCTGGGAAATTACCGGCGCCAAACCTCTGTACATGCATTCTGCAATTAATTCTGGGCTCGTCTCCAGGGCCTCGAACAACGATGCGTCGTCGATGAGGCCTTGTTTGATCATCTCGACGGCGCCGGCGCGCAGCTCGCGCGGCGCGAGCGTCATCAGATGCTCCGTATCGATGACCACTGCGCAGGGCTGATGAAAGCTGCCGACCAGGTTTTTGCCCGCGGTGTGATCGAAGCCCGTTTTGCCGCCCACCGAAGAGTCCACCATGGACAGCAAGGTGGTTGGCGCCTGCACGAAGCGCACGCCGCGCAGCAGGGTAGATGCCGCGAAGCCTGCCAGGTCGCCCACGACGCCGCCGCCAAAGGCCAACACCACGGCGTTGCGGTCGATGCCAACCCCGAGGGCGGCATCCCAGATCAGGCCAACGCTGCCAAGGTTCTTGTGCAGCTCGCCCGGGGGCAGGGTGATGCGCGTGGACTCGATGGCCAGATGCCCCAAGGCCCGATCGAGGTACGCGCCGCGGGCCCGGATCACGTTGGAGTCCGTGACCACGATCAGGTGCGAAGGCGCGAGCTCGGCGAGACAATCGGTGAGCACCTCGGGGCTGCCCACGGTCTGCGCGATGCGGTAGCTGCGTTCGCCCAGGGGCATGACCAAGGGTGGGGCGTTGGCGGCCAGGCGCTCGATGAGGTCGCATACCTCGTCTGCGGAGCGGTCCGTGGTGTCGATGCTGGCATGGGCCTCGGCGTAGTCGCCGGCGCGCAAGGTTCGCAGGCTATCGATGCGCGCGCGAAGATCTGGCCCGCGAAGGTTGGGACGGCTGGCCTGCACGTCGCCAAGGCGCTGCATCAGCGCGTCGGTGGTGGCCTCGAGGGTGACAACGAGGCCACGGGTCAAGAGCTGGTGCCGCAGATCTCGCTGCGTGAGCGTTCCGCCGCCAAGAGAGACCACGCGGGCCTCGGGGGTTTGCAAGAGACCTTCGACCACCTCGCGCTCCGCGGCCCGGAACCCCGCTTCGCCGAGCGCCTGCCACAGCTCAGGCACCGGCCGCCCCGCGCGCGCTTCGACTTCTTTGTCTGTGTCCACGAACGGGATCCCGAGGCGCGCGGCCAACAGCGGCCCCACGGTGGATTTGCCCGTGCCCATAAAGCCCGACAGAAAGACCGACCGAGAACTCACGAAGGCAGACGCTAGCGCAGCTTGGTGGTGCGTATCGCCAGATTGATCATCGAGGCCAGGTGTCGCGGGTCGACGTTCCCGTCCCACCGGGGTCAGTCCCCGCGGCCCGCGCCAGACGCCCCGCCTCTTTCTGTTAGCGTGTCGTCGTATGGTTGCGTTCGAACGCGCGTTCCCGCCGGTGCTGACGGCGTTGCACGCCTTGCCCTTCGGCGCGACAGCGCAGGGCATGGACTTCGCGCCCTTCGACAAGTTCCTGTCGCGAGCAGACACCGACGACTGGCTTCGCACCTGGACCAGGAACCCCGAGGCCTCGCTGGCGTTGGCGGTCTTTGGCGAGGACAAGACCGGCGGTCGGGCCGCGTTCTTCCTGACGCACGTTGGTGTGACGGTGCTTCAGCAGCCCATCGTCTACCTTGGTGGCGGCGCGTCCGCACGCCTTGCTGGTGTCGTGGCGCGAAACTTCTCGGACTACCTTTGGCTGCTGGCCGGCGGCGTGGGCCCGGCCGAGGCGATGCTCGACTTGCCCCCGCGCGCGGTTGCAAACCGCGTGTTCGCTGCGTTCGCCAAGAAACACGCACAGGGGGGCAAAAAGTCCCGGCGGGAGATCTTGGCCACGGCCAAGTCCAGGTTCCCCGACTTTGCGAAGACCATCGCGGCGCAATGTGCTGCAAGGCCATAGGCCGCTGCCCCAGATGGCGCAGCGACCAGTGGGCCAATCGAAACAGGCCAGGCGAGTCGCCGGGGTGCCCGCTTCACCTCCGCTGCAGCGTCGCCTATGACTTCACCGATGGCACCGCCGAACGACAAGGTGGCTCTCGATGGTTGGGACGCACTGATCTTTGTTGCAGGCATGGCCGTCCCCGGCGGCCGTGATGGTCGCCTTCGACTTGCCCAGTGGCGCCCGGCTGTCGTTCCTCGGCGGCGTGGCGCTGCTGGTGGCGCGTCGTTCGTGGTTTCCTGGCTCGCTCCGTAGAGGTGTGCCCACACGCCACAGCCTATGGACATTGCTCCTCGTGGGAATCGGCGGCGCCATGGCCACGCTCGCCGCGCTCGTAGCCAGCCTGGTCCACTTCGACGCCACCGTGAACGCTTCCAGCAGACGCCAGGTATGGCTTGCAGGTGCCGCTGCACTCGCGGTCGGGCTCGCCATGGCCGTTGTTGGCAACGCCATCGCGCGCAAGCGAGGGGCACGCTGAAGATCCAACGTGCCCCGGGCCTGGGAGGCGTCGGGTGTCACCCAGGACGAGCTTTCGTGATCACACGTCAGGCCGAGCGTCACCGATGATGAGACAGGTTGCTGCCGGCACGGCCAATGGCAGAACTTGCGCGAGCAGCGGTGCGCGGACCCAGGCAGGCTAGAGCTACAAGTTGCTCCACCATAGCTCGCGACCAACCTTGTAGTCGTTGGCCATGAAGTAGAGCGTGTTCCCGGAAACCACTAGCGGCGCTGGCTCCGACGAGAACCCCGTCGGGCCAAGGTCATGCCGCAGCTTGGTGCCCGTTGCCGTTCCATCCGACTCCCATAGTTCGATGGATCCCATTGCGTCTGCAACGGCGAGGAATGTCTTGCCGGACGCGGAAACCGCCCGGGACAAGGGTCCGATGGAGTCCCGCGTCACGAAGACGCGTTTGGTTGTCGCCAGCTTCACCGCCGCAGACGGCACACCGTTGGAGATGAACAGCCCGCAGTCGTCGTTGCTGACGCAGCGTGTGAAGTACGCGCTCTCCTCGGCCAGCAAGAGGTTGCCCGAGGACACCAGGCCCATCTCAACCTTGGTGGTGCCGGCGACGGAACCGTCGCTCACCCACAGATCGTATCGGTTGTCGGGCGCCCCGGTGCTGGCCCCGATGAAGGCCTTGGTCGGCGTCGTGGCAACAAGGAATGACGGTTGTGGGAACGTGGCGATCTTGTTCAGACCCGTGGCGGCATCGTAGGCGTAGAGGTCCTTGTCTTTGGACAAGAAGGCTTTCGTCGCTGTTGTTCGGGCCGACACCACGGAGAATCCGGGGCCCGTGATCGCGGCCTCGCCCGCCGGCGAGGTGCGGTAGAACGTGCCGTCGGACGTGGCAAACATCACGCTGTCGCCCAGCACGCGCAGGGCGCCGAAGGGCCGTTTGTTCGAGGCTGGTACCGTGCCCGCCTCGGTGCCGTCGGTTCGGTAGAGCACGTCGCCGGAGGAGCCGTTTGAACCCGTGAAGTAAACAAGGTTGCCAACGGCTACGGCGCCCCCACCGCTTGCGCGTGATGCGAGCACCTTGGCCAGGCGCTGGGTGCCTGCCGGGGTGCCATCGGTGACCCAAGGCTCGGCCTGTGAAGTCTGAGCGCCCTGCGCCACGAAGAACAGCTTGTTGCCAAGTCGGGGCAGGGCCTCGACTTCGAGGTCGGAAAAGGCTCCTTGGAGCGTCGAGAACGTCCCCAGTGTCGTCAATTCGCTACGCTTCGCCAACGCAAGTGTGACCCTCGACGTCGTCGGATCCGTGGAGGTGAAGATGACGCCGTCATTCCATGGCGTGGCGGAGCCAATGCGGGCGTTCTGGGTGTTGAGGTTGATGTCTTTCACCACCGACAGCTTCGACGTCGATGTGTCCAGCACGCACGGTTCGAGCCCCACGGTCTCGGATTGGAGCTCGCATCCGAACAAGAGCTTGCCTCCAACAACGGAGGTTAGGCCCAAGGGCGATCGCAGGCTCGCAACGACAGTGCTCGTGGTCAGGTCGGCGCTCGACACGAAGTCGAGCCCGGACGATGAGGTGGCCCAGACGCGCCCACCACCTTCGAACAGGGGAACCATGTTTGCTGTGAACTCTTTGCTACCCCCGGGAGTGCCGTCCAAGACGTAGCGCTTCTTGTTGAAGCTGGAGAGCTCCAACTCGAAGTAGATTTTGCCGCCAAGGGTCTGCCGCAACCCGGGCTTGCCGGAGAACGAGGCGAGCTCGCTGGTTGCCGCGGCACTGCCGTCGGTGACCAGAATCTTGGTTGAAGTGCCGGCCGCAGCGAAGGCGGCGCGTCCATCGCCGAACACCCCAAGCCACGTCAGCGGAGCCCCCGCGCCGTCGTAGACGAGCTCGGTCCCGGCAGCGGTCCCGTTGGTGCACCAGATGCGGTCCCCACGCAGGATACAGACGCCGTTCGTTACGGTTGTGAGGGCCCCGGGGTCTCCTCCGGCGCCAGGCTGCAGGTCCGCAAGTAGCTGCGTGCCGGCCTTCGTGCCATCGCTCACCCAGGGTTCCGAGCCCGCGGCGGCATCGCACCCAAAGAAGATCAACTTTCCTGAGGTCTCCAGGACCTGCCCGCCGAACCCGCAGGACACATCCGCGAGATCGACCAGCGCGGTGCCGTTCCACAGGTACAAGGTTCGATCGGTAACAACGACCACACCAAGGGAGGTGCTCGTCAGCGCACTGATGGAGGAAAACGGGAGTCTTGGGCCGTCTGGAGACACGTCCGTGAGCCGCTCGGTACCGGCCTGGGTGCCGTCGGAACGCCAAAGCTCGGTGCCGCTGTTGCCGTCGGTGGCCGTAAAGTAGACGGCTCCCTTGTGCACGATGACTTTTTCGCCGCCCGCTTGCCCAAGGGGCCCCGGCAGCGTGTCGGCGACGAGCGTGGTTCCCGCGCTCGTGCCGTCGGTTCGCCAAAGCTCCGCGCCGTGCACCCCGTCTTCGGCGAAGAAGTACTGATACGCACCGAGCACGGCCATCGGATGCATCGAGACGTTGCTGCCGGCTCCAGACTTGTTGGAGTCGACGACCAGTCCAAAGGCACCGGGCGGACCTTGGCCGTCCGAACCGCCGTCCGGAGCGGCATCGCCGGCCTCCGGCACGACTCCGGCATCGCCTCCCGCGTCGGGGCTTGACGGAGGTGGCTCGGCGGTCGAATCACCGCCGCAACCGGCGAGCGCCGCCCCCGCTGGGCCGACAGACACCAACACCAAAGTAAGGAACGCAGAGCAACGGAACCAAGACGACGATCGCATATGGGACCTCCAGAGGAGTGAGCGCCCAATGTTCCGTTTGGACGACGTCCGGACCGCCGTATTCACACAATGCGCACCGATGTCGCCGTGAGCGGGCGTTCTAGAGTGTCGGTGCGGAGCCAGCTTGCCCCGGGAGAGCTAGAACTGCGCGAGCAGCGGTGCGCCGGGCGCGGGGGTCAGGTTCCCCGAATCGTCGACGGCGGTCACGGAGATCTCGTAGGCCTTGCCGGGCACGGGCTCGGCGGGGCCGCCGCACATGCCGCGCCCTACGCGGAGCGCGCCGCGTTCGGCTTCGACATAGAAGTCCACGGCGGTGTTGGTGCCGCGCTCTTTGAAGTGCACGCGGTAGAGCGTTACGGGCTGCCCGTTGTCCGTGGCGTCAACGCCAATGGTCGCCGTGGTCGAGGGGCCGCAGCCAAGCACTGCATGGTTGGTAGCCAGCACCTTGGGCGCGTTGTTCCAGGTGGGGGCCTGCGTGTCACCTGCAGTGATCCGAAAAGACGTCCGCGCGATCGCGTCCCGATCTTGCGTATCGACGTTCTTGACGGCCAGGCGGTAGGTCTTGCCTTCGGTCAGCGGCTTCTGCGGAACCAGCACCATTTGCGCGAAGTCACGGCCGGTGTTCTTGAACATGTAGGGCTCGACTACGCTGAGCGGAACGTGCTCGTTGCCGCTGATGAGCTCCGGGTCCTGCATGGCTGCGACCCACTTGGCCGACATGATGGACCCCTGCACGATGATCCGCCCGTTGCGAGGCAGGCTGCCCCCGTCATGAAACACCTGGACGAAGTGCGACGAACATCGCGCATCGGCCGCCCGGGCCGCGCCGAGCGCAAACCCAAGGCCAGCCATCCCCAGCAACAGGCGCCGCATCCGTCGTGTCATGAGTCGTAAAGACGGGCCAGCGCGACAAAAGGTTCAAACGGCGGCAATTGCCCGGAATTTCCAGGCCACGCGCACGGAACGAACCGATGCCTACATGGGCGCCGGCCCCGGGCCCGCGACGTTCCGGTCCCCCAAGGGCCCGTCACCGGCACTTGGTTGGCGCGCGCGAGCACCTGTTGATGCCCTTCGCGCTGGTCTCGCAGCCGCCCGCGCCCACGGCCTCGCAGTCTCCGTTGCTCTCGCAGGTCACGTAGCACTTGGGAGCGCAGCCGCTGCAGAAGCTCTGGCACGTCATCACGTTGCCGCAGCCCTTGGAGCACTCGGCGTACCAGTTCTCGGCCTTCAGATCGCAGGACGACGAACCGCTGGAACTGCCGCTGCTGTTGCTGCTGGTAGCCGTGAACTTGCAGTCGGCAACGGGCGTCTGCGGCGAGTCGCACTTGCCGCTGGACCTCGGTATGCACGAGCATCCCGTCGAGGGCTGGCCCGTGCCCGGCCACCCCGGGTCGGCGCAGCACACGGTGCCGCTGAACGCAGCGGTCGAGCACTCGATGGGCGCCGTCGCCGGGGCCGGACCGCTGCGATAGACCGAGCAGTAGCAGCCGTCGCCAGCCGTCGACTTGGTGCACTCGTATTTGGTGGACGTGTCCTCGGAGGTACTCGAGCAGGCAGAGCTGAAGAGCGCGACGACGGCAAACAGGCTCAAGAAGGTTTTCGTCATGGGCGCCGAAGAGCACCACACGCGCACCCATGGGGAAAGCCCTTGTGCGCAGCGATGCGCAGAGGTCCGTTCGGGGCAGCCCTGGCCCGCCGTCCCCCCAAGGTCGAAATCGCCCACGGCCTTTGCGACATTGTCCACCCCCCTGCCTCTCTGGGTTGGAGGCCAATATGTCCAAGGTTCAACTTATCTTGTGTGGGGTGTACGGGCTCGTTTCGGCGGGTTGCTTTCTGGCTGGGTCGCAGTCGCACTTCATGAGCGCGGGCCTGCCCAAGGCCGCCTTCGACATGCAGTGCGACAAAGACAAGATCGAGGTCACGGAGCTCGGCCGTGGGTCCATGGGGGTTCGAGGCTGCGGCAAGCAGGGCCGCTACGAGTATGTCAACGGGGCTGGCTGGGTCCTGAATTCGGCGGAGGACAAACGACGGTAAGCATTGGGACCGCTCGGGGCTCCGTACTCTCAGGTGTGCCCGGACCGAAAGTCAGCCGTGCAGCGGCCATCGGGCCTCGCGTGGCGTGGCACCATCGCAAAGGGCGTCGCGAGCAACGGAGTTCTACTTGGCGGCCCGAGAGATCTTGACGGACTTGATGACCACCGGGGTGTTCGGCTTGTCGCGCGGGCCCGTGGGCACGCCAGCGATGTCGTGGATGAGCTGTGGCGGCGTGCATTCGCCAAAGATGGTGTAGTTGCCATCGAGGCTGGCCTTTGGTTCTTCGGTGATGAAGAACTGCGCGCCGTTGGTGTTGGGTCCACGGTTGGCCATGCACAAGAGGCCAATGCGATCGTGTTTGCCGCCCTCCCAGATCTCGTCCTTGATCACGTAGCCGGGTTCGCCAGCGCCGGTGCCAAGTTGATCACCGCCCTGAATCATGAAGCCCTTGATGATGCGATGGAACGTGGTTCCGTCGTAGGCGGGCTTGTTGCTCCACTTGCCGGTGTTCGGGTCTTTCCAGGTGCGCTCGCCGGTGGCGAGACCAACGAAGTTGGCGACGGTGATGGGCGCCTTGTCGTCGAACAAACGGCATTGGATGGCGCCCATGGACGTGTCGATCTTGGCCGTCAGCGCGCCGTCGCCTTTGATGTTCTTCGTGGCGTCCGCGAGGGTAAAGCTGCCCTTGAGCGGATCGTCGGGGCTGACGGGAACGGGGCGCCCGCCTTTGGCCACTTCGAGCAGTTCGACCTCGAAGATGAGCGTGGCGTTGGGCGGGATGACGGGCGGACTGCCGCGCTTGCCGTAGCCAAGGTTCGGCGGAACGGTGAGCTTCCGCTTGCCGCCCACCTTCATGCCGGCGACGCCCTGGTCCCATCCCTTGATGACCTCGCCCTTGCCCAGCTGGAACTCGAAGGGCTCGCCGTTCTTGCGGGAGCTGTCGAACTCGGTGCCGCTGGTGAGCGTGCCTACGTAGTGAACCTTGACCACATCGCCGCGCGCGGCTTCGGTGCCGGTGCCCTCGACGAGATCTTGCTTGCCCAGCGCGCCATCGGCTGCGGGCGCCGCGCTGCCAGCCGAGGCCGATGGCGCCGAGTCTGCCGCGCGCCCCTGGTCTCCTTGGCCACGGAGCGCCAGCCACCCCAGGAACACCACGGCACTGCCGACGGCCCCGTAGAGCATCCACGGTGGCGTCGCGCTCTCTTTGCTCGGGGCCGCTTTGGCCGACGAAGAGGGTTTTTTGGCCGGAGGTGTGGACTTCGCCGTCGCCGTCGTAGCGCCTTTGGAGTCGGCCTTGGAATCGGGCGTGGAGTCGTCGTCGTGATCGCTCTTCTTCATGGGCCGAAAGAGAATCGTTGGCACCGGTCCCAAGGTCAACAGCCATTGCGGGGGCTTCGAGCGTTTGCTGCGGAGCCCGCCGCTCGACCGTCGACTTCGTCCGCACTCCCCCAAGCCACGGTGCTAGAGGCAATCATCGATGGGTTTGCTGGTCTGGGTGCTGCGAGACTTCGGTCCGCTGATCGCGTTTTGGGTCACCAACCGACTCTACGGCTTCGTCCCCGCCATCATCGTCAGCATGGTGTGGTCCGTCGTCGACGTGGTCATCATCAAGCTGCGCAAGCAACAGGTGTCGTCGTTCCTCAAGTTCTCCATCACGGTCAGCTTGGGCTTTGGCCTGGTCGATTTGTACCTCCGCGGACCGTTTCTGTTCCGCTACGAGGCGGTGCTGTCCAACCTGGTCAGTGCGGCGTTCTTTGGTCTCAGCCTTCGACGAGACAAATCCATCATCCAAGAGTTTGCCGAGCGCCGCGCCCAAGCCACGGGCAAGCCGGTACCCATCAACCCCGACACGATTCACTACTTCCGCCTCTGCAGCGGCGTCTGGACGGCCTACTTCGTGCTCAAGGCCGTGCTCTACGCCTGGGTGGGGGCAACCTACGATCTCGATCGCGCTCTTGCCATTCGCGTCATGGTGGGCAACGCAACGTTCTACCCACTATTGGGTGGCAGCATCTTCCTGGCGCGCCCAATCATAAGGTGGATGCAGCGCACCGGTCGCGCGCCGTCCACCAAGGTGGCCTAGGCGCCGCGGGCCTGCAGGGAGGCCGGCGACGGCAGATGGCTACGGCACATCACAGCGCTGCCGAATCGACTGCGGCGAGCTGTAGAGTTCGGCGATTTCCGCGTCGGAGAGCACCCGGGGCCATACTGCGAAGTCGTCGTAGGCGTCGGCGCTTGCCACCTCGTCGATGCCAAGGCGAACGAAGTTGGTGGTGGTGTTGGTGGTGGTGGGGTCGCCGTCGTTGGCTTTGGCGTGGGTCGACATTCCATCGGTGCGCACATACAAAATGAAGCGCCGGTCGTTGCCATCGTTGAACCACGTGGCCACAAAGTGCGTCCAGGTGCCCGTGGACCAACCCGCCAGGTTTTGGTGGGGGATCTCGGTGCCGCCGCCCAAACCGCTGAACTCCAGACGCATGGTCGAGTTTTCGGACTGCACGCTGTAGCCCGTGGATGAGCCGCCGGTTTCCACCTTGTTCTTGGGTCGGAAGAAGATGCGCCGGGGGTTGAGCGGCAACGTGAAGCTCGGCTTGATCCAAAAGCTCACGGACCCTTGCGTGGGCCGGTACTGCACGCCATTGGTGACCGCGTAGAAGAACTGTCCCGTGGTCCGTACGGCCTTGCCGTAGCGGCCCGCCTCGAAGGTGACTACGACGACCAATGGCGCACCCTCGACGTTTGTGCGGGCACCCAAGTCGACCGCAGCAACCCGGACTTCGCGCCGTTCATGTCCCGGCAGACCGCCGAGGGCCGCGGTCGCGCGTGCTGGAACTCTTGGGCGGCGCCGCACAACTTCGAGGGGTTCTTTCTGAACATGGGAGACATGCTCGTCAAGGCGGGGCAGGTCGACGTGGCCAAGAAGATCTACGCCCAAGCCAAGTTGTCCAAGCAGTACGGCAGCTGGCCCCACGCCCAGGTGCTCGAGCGCCGCATTGCCCAGGCCGACGAGAACGTTGCCATGTTCCGCGCACCGCCCAAAGGCGAGAAGGAACGCGTCATGATGGTGGCCTCGGGCTTTTCCTGCATGGGCTGCCACCAGGAGTAGCTCTAGGCCCAGGTCACGGCCCTCTCGCAGGCCCACTCACGCACCCCAAGCAGCTCTTGGAGTTCAGGGACACGCCCTTAGTACTCGGCGAGTTGCGCGCGGTAGCCGGCGACGTTGCGCAAGAGTTCCGTCAACGAGTCGCCGCCGAACTTCTCGAGCAGCGCGTCGGCCAGCGCGAGGGCCACCATGGCCTCGCCCACGATGCTTGCGGCCGCCACGGCGCAAATATCGCTGCGCTCGAAGGCCGCGTCGAAGGGCTCTTTGGTTCGAACATCCACGCTGCGCAGGGCTTTGCGGAGCGTGGCGATGGGTTTCATGGCGGCCCGGCACACGATGGGTTCGCCGTTGCTGATGCCTCCTTCGGTGCCGCCCGCGTGGTTGCTGGATCGGGTGAACGAGTGACTCCCGGCGTCGAAGCCGATGGGATCGTGGACCTGGGAGCCACGAGAGCGCGCGGCCTCCCAGCCATCGCCGATCTCGACGGCCTTGATGGCGTGGATGCTCATGAGGGCCTGGGCCAGCCGTCCGTCGAGCTTGCGGTCCCAGTGCACGTGCGACCCCAAGCCTGGCATGACGCCGGTGGCCACCACCTCGAACACGCCGCCCAGGGTGTCGCCCGCATGCGAAGCCTCTTTGATGGCCGCTTTCATTCGCTCTTCGGCTTCCGGGTCCACGCAGGCCAGATCGCTCGCGCGGCTTCTGGCTTTGAGTTCGTCGGTGGACACATCGGGGAGCTTGGCCTCGACGCCGCCAATGGACACGACGTGGGCGAAAACATCGATGCCGACGGCGCCCAGGAGCTTTCGGGCCACGGCACCCGCGGCGGTGCGGGCTGCGGTCTCCCGGGCGCTTGCGCGCTCCAAGATGTCGCGCAAATCGTGACGGTTGTACTTGAGGCCACCGGCCAGATCGGCGTGCCCCGGCCGCGGACGCGTCAGCGGCTCCGGGGCCTGGGGCAGGGGCGAAGGCGCCATGCGATCGAGCCAATTGTCGTGGTCGCGGTTGTTCACGATCATGCAGATGGGCGAGCCCAAGGTCGCGCCGTCGCGCACCCCCGCCACGAACTCCACGCGGTCGGTCTCGATCTTCATGCGCCCGCCGCGGCCGTAGCCGCGCTGCCTTCGGGCCAGGTGATCGTCCACATCGGCGGCCAGAAGCGGCAGGCCTGCGGGCACGCCCTCGAGGTAGGCCGTGAGCTTGGGGCCGTGAGATTCGCCTGCGGTGTACCAACGAAGCCGAGACATGAAGCCGAGCGTAGCCCAGGTCCCGGGCTTCCAGGACTTTCCCAAACGCCGGCGGGGGCCGATACACTGGGGTGCCCATCGCATGAGCTCGCGCAAACCTACGGCCTACCTTGCGGTGCATGCCAAGCCCAAGGCCAAGACGAGCCGCGTGCTGGGCTACAAGGCCGACGCCCTCGAGGTGGCGCTGGCGGCGCCCCCGGTCGACGGTGCCGCAAACGACGAGCTCCTGCGGTTCTTGGCCGAGGTCTTGGGGCACCCCAAGCGCGACCTCGAGATCGCAAGTGGGGCCGGAAGCCGGCACAAACGCGTTGCGCTCTACGACTTGCCCGCAGCGGAGCTGCAAGCGCGCCTTGCCCGGTTGCTGGGCCCATGAGCCATAGCCGGACACACCGCGCGCTTCTTGATACGCTCGCGCAGGCCACCATGTCTTCGCTTCGGTTCTACAAGTACGAGGGGCTGGGCAACGACTTCGTGGTCGTCGACGTCCCCGACGACAGTCTGTTCGGCCCCGACCTGGCCGCGAAGATCTGCGATCGGCACCGCGGCGTGGGCGCCGACGGCGTGATCCTGAACTTGCCGCCATTGCCTGGCGGCTACCCGCGCATGCGCATCTACAACGCCGACGGGTCCATTCCGGAGATGTGCGGCAACGGCATTCGATGTTTGGCGCTCCACCTTGCCCGGGGCAGCTCATCCATGGTCATCCAGTCCGATGCGGGGCCGCGGCTGTGCGAGGTGGACCTCGAGGCACGCAGCATTCGCGTCGACATGGGCGTCGTGCGCGTGGGCAGCGCCGTTGCCCTGCACGTTGCCGGCCGCGCGGTGCAGCTTCAAGAAGCCGACGCGGGCAATCCCCACGCCGTCACCTTCGATGAGTTCACCGCAGACGAGCATCGGGTGCTCGGGCCGCAGCTCTCCACGCATGCGCAGTTCCCGCGGGGGGCCAACATCGAGTTCCTGCGGCACACCGGCGACGGTCTCGACGTCGTGGTGTGGGAGCGCGGCTCGGGTCTCACGCAAGCATGTGGCACCGGCGCCTGCGCCGCCGCAGCGGTGGCCGCCCATCGCGGGCTGTCGCCCTATGGCCAACCCATCAGGGTGCGCCTACCTGGTGGCGTCCTGCGCATCACCTGCGATCCCAGCGGGCAAACCTTCATGGAGGGCCCCGCACGCAAGGTCTTCGAGGGAACCTTGGATCTCGGAGCCTTCGCGTGACACCCAGCAAACCAACGTCTGCGCCCCCGCCGACGACGGTGCTCTTTTTTGCTGCGGACCAGGCCGTCCGCGCCCGCGCCGCCGCGGCCCTGGTCGAGCACGATCTGCGCATGGCCACGTCCGCAGACGAGACCATGACCGTGTTGTCGCAGGTCAACCCGATCATTGCCTTCTTGGATGCCTCGTCCGACGCGGCAACGGCGCTCGCGTTGGTTCATCACGTGCAGGTGCTGCGCCCGGGCTGCGCGGTGTACCTCTTGGTGTCGCGGCGCAACGCCGAGGTGGGAACCGAGGCGCTCTCGCTGGGCGCGCGGGGACTGCTCGCCTCGCCGCCCACCGGCGACGCGCTGGCGTCCGCCATCACCGAGGTCCGCTCGCGGCTCGAAGAGGCCCGGGAGCTCGAAGGCCTGCGCGCAGAGGTAGAGCAAGTCTCTCGCCGGCTGCACCTCTTCGAGCGGGTGTTGCACCTCGCCTCCAACGACGGACACACCGACGCGCTGCGCACCGTCACCGACGGCCTGGTGGAGCTCACGCAGGCGCGCGGAGGCTGCGTCTACGCCACCGTTGGGGTGGGCGAGGGCGGTTGTGTTCGGCTCGCCACAACCGGCACCCTGCGCGAGCTGCCCAACGTGTGCTCCATGGACGAGCTCGCGCAACTGGTTCGCACTGGATCGTACGTGGTGGAGCCCCTGGCCGACGGCCAACGAACGCTCGGCGTGTTGCTGCTCGACGGCCCCAAACGTCCGGCAACCAGCAGCGTCTCGCAGCTCGTGCGCTGGGTGCTCTCTACGCTGGATCGGGCCAACGGCCACGAGCCCGACAGCCTCCGGGACCAACGAGGTCGCGTGTACTCTGCATCCTATATGCAAGACGTGAGCACCCGGGAAATCGAGAAGGCCAAACGCCACGGACGGCGGCTGTCGTTTTTGGTGCTGCGCTGCGAAGCCCAGAGCCGCTCGCGACTCGAGGACGAGGTGCAAGGAGTGGTGCGCGACACCGACGTGGTGGCTGCGCTCGACGACGAGACCCTGGTGATCATTCTGGCCGAGACTCCGCTGCAAGGTGCGCATGTCTGTCGCCGTCGCATCGAGCGCGCCCTGCGGCGCGAGCGCCGAGGGCAGGTGCTCTCGTCGCGAACCGGGGCGGTCAAGCCGAGCCTTCGGGTGTCCGCCGGCATTGCCACGTTCCCGCACGACGGCGTGAAGTACGAACGCCTTTTGCAGCTGGCCGTGCATCGCGTCACCGAAGATTCCACGTCGCCGGCCTGGGACTTGGCCGAGCAGGGGCGCGCGCTGCCGGCGCTGGTGCAGAACTCCATGCAACAGTCCGCGAGCCCCACCGGGTTGCTGTCGTTCTACGGGCTCGACCTCAGCACACCGGCGTTTGCGGACGTGGTCGCGTCGGTGTGTCGCGAGCTAGGCCGCGCGGGACCTGTGGTGGTGCACGCCACCCTGTCCGACGCCGCGGACCCGGTGGGCGCTGCGCGACGGGAGGCCTTGTCCAACCCCGCGAGCTTGGTGCACGTGTTCGACTTGCGCAATCAAGCCGATCACCACGGCAAAGAGGCCGTGGTGGTGTCGGGCGAGACGGGTGTTTGGGCCTGTTGCGGCAACCTGTCCGAGGGGCGTTTCCGCGGCGCTCACGCGTGGGATCCGCGCTTCGCCGATCTGTTGGTCGAGGGCATGCGTGCGGCCGGAGAGGTGGCTGCCGGATGAGCCTCCCGATCTTGCTCGTGGTCGACCCAAGCCTCGATGTGGCCGCGGCACTCGTGCCCTGGGCCCACGATCATCAGTTCGAGCCGCGGGTCGTGTCGGCTCCGCATCATTGCATCGAGCTCGCTCGCGCCGGCGTCAGCGTTGTGGTCGCCGGGCGCTCCGCAGCGGAAGCCGACGTGGACGGCGTGGGCCTGATCGACGCCATCGCCTTCGAAATCGCCGACAACCCCCCAGTGATCCTTTGGGACGAACCTTTCGGTGCCGAGACCCGAAGCAGCCTCGAGGCCAAGCTACTGGCCCTCCGCGAGCGCCTGCCCGTGCAGGTCGAAGCCTCCATTGTGCCGCGCACCCACTTGTTGCGCCGCGGCACACCGCGAGAGCTACTGCGCTCCGCCGGCGTCGAGGGCTTCCGCGGGTCCATGATTGTGCACAGCAGCCTTGGCCGCGGCGAGATCCGCCTGGGCGATGGCGCGGTGTTCGACGCCGCGTTCGGACCGGTGGAGGGGCGCAAGGCGCTGCATCGTCTGTTTGCGCAGAGCAACGGCACCGTCACGTTGGTGCCCAACGCGCTGGACTTGGTGGGGCGCATGTCTCGCGATGCGCGGGCCCTGGCCGAGGAGATCACCCAAGAACTCGCGAGCATTGCCCAAGCCGAGGAGGCCCTGCTCGACGTGCACGGCGTGCTCTTGGGCGTGCAGGGATTCTTGCCTGAGGGCATGGGGCCATGTGTGCACGCCGTTGCCACGCGCTTGCGCATGCCCGCCACCCTCGACGCCCTCAAAGACGACCTTCCGCACGAAGACCTCGAGATCTTGTGCGCGGTGCTCGAGCTCGACAAATCCGGCCGCCTTCGCCGCCTCGACCAAACCGACGCCCGCGCCGTCGTGGGCATCACCGAGAAGCTCCCCGAGCTGCGTGCCCACGCCGCCCGCCTTCGCGTCCAAGGCTTCGCACAGCCCGCTCGCCTCGTCTTCGCCGGCAGCCTCGGTCGCGTATCCACCTTTGGCCAAGCCGTGCTCGGCCTGCTCGACGCCGTACCCCGCGGCGCCGACGGCGGCCCGCAACCACTGCCCCGCTCCGCCGTACTCGTGCGCCTGGGCGACGACGTCTCCGTCGAAATCGCCCTCTTGCCACTGGTCCCCGCCTACGCCCCCATCTGGCCCGCCGCGCTCGCCGGCACCGCCATCGTCGTCCGCCTCGACGACACCGCCCCCGCGCTCCTCCAAGCCGCTTGCGAATCCCGCGGCGTCCCCATCGTCGAAGCCAACGAACTCCAAGGCGGCGACGCCGACGTCCAAGCCCCCGGTCGCGCGGCCAAACTTATCCGCGCGGCCCTGGCCTACGTTCCCAACACGACGGGGCCAGCTGGGGCTTAACGGTGTCTGGTCGGAACTCGGTTTCTGCCGGCTGGGCCTAACGGTGTCTGGTCGGAACTCGGTTTCTGCCGGCTGGGGCTTAACTGTGTCCTGGCCCCTGCGGGGGCGGGGCTGCGCGCTAGGCGTTTTCTGGTTCGGAACTCGGTTTCTGCCGGCTGGGGCTTAACGTTGTCTGGTCGGAACTTCGTTGCTGCCTGCTGGGGCTTAACGTTGCCTGGTTCGGAATTCGGTTTTGTTCAAAAGGGTTTTTTCGGCGTTGGGACTAGGTGGAGGCCATCGTGGTGCAGGGTCCTGCGGGGCCACGCGCTTTCGGGTAGGGCTGCGCGCGCTTCGTTGGCCCGCCGGAAGGCGCCGCTGTTGTAGACCGGTGTTAGGAGACGCCTCGAATCG
>JBIKNA010000121.1:0-17066 GCA_044358965.1 Polyangiaceae bacterium | reverse complement strand
AACACCATCGGTCGATGCGTCAGAGGCAGCGCGCCGCGGCGCCATTCGGGACCGGCCGGCGGGGTCATTCCCGAGACCGCCGACGCCGCGAGACGCGTTAGGCCGGCGTGCTCGCTCGTGTCGCCCTCTTCTGCGTCCTGCTCGTCAAGAAGACCGCGCCGACGAAGGTACTTCGCCATCCGGTCGCGCGTCTGCTCGAGCACCGCAGCGACGTCGCGGGTCGACAGGTGGCCCCGCGCGTGGAACGTGAGCTCGTCTCCATCACGAAATACCCCATCGAAGAACACCGCGTGCACGTGCGGGTTGAGCTTCAAGTCCGACGACGTCCGCTGGACCGCCACCACCGCGCCGCTCTGCCCCGGCGCGCCACCGCCGCGCTCTCGGTAGAACCCGAGCACCGTCTTGACGAACAGGCGTGTCAACGCCGACAGCAGCGACCCCGAAGGCGATCTCGAACGCATCCACGAGGCGTCCACGCGCGCTGCGGCGCTCACACGCCAACTCCTGACTTTCGCCCACCGGGCACCTTCTCGCCCGCGCTCGATCTCCATCGATACGCTGGTCTCGAACATGGCCCGCCTGTTGATGCGGGTGCTCGGCGAGGACATTCGCCTCGAAGTCGTCCTCCACGCGGGCGGAGCTCACGCTCACGTGGACGAGAACCAGCTCGAGCTCATGCTCATGAACCTCGCGGTCAACGCACGGGACGCCATGCCCGGCGGCGGACGGCTCCGAATCTCGACCTCGATTCGCAACGAGCGCCTCAGGCCGGGCGCGGAGCCGGTCGAGGCGATCGTGCTCGAGGTGCGGGACACCGGAGTGGGCATGGACGAAGCGACGAGAAAGCGCGCTTTCGAGCCGTTTTTCACCACCAAGGGGCTCGGCGCCGGCACCGGTCTCGGTCTGTCGACGAGTTACGGAATCGTGGAGCAGCTCGGCGGACGCATCGAGGTTTCGAGCGAGGTCGGCCCAGGGACGTGTGTGTCGGTAGCGCTTCCGACCGCCAGACACGAGGGCAAGTCGGAGTCGGTACGGCCTCCTGCGTCCGCGATGCACCCGCCGACCGCGACCGTTCTCCTGCTCGAGGACGAGCCGGCCGTACGAACGGCCATCTCCCGCATGCTCAAGTCGCTCGGGTACAAGGTCCTCGAAGCCGCCCTCCCGAGCGAGGGCATCGGCATCGCGCGGGACTTCCCGGGTCCGCTCCACGCCCTGGTGACCGACGTGGTCATGCCGGGGATGAACGGCGTCGAAGCTGCGGAGGCCGTTCGCGCCTTTCGCCACGACATCGCGGTGCTGTTCGTCTCCGGCTACGCCGCGGACGTGCTTCCCCGTGGCCCGGACGCGGACGAATTGTCACTCCTCGCGAAGCCCTTCACCAAAGCGGCGCTCGCCAATGCCCTCCGAGAAGCCCTTTCCCTTCGTCCCAAGACGGAAACCCTTTCGCGCTCGTGAGCGAGCGCCGGGTATTCCAGCTTCTTCTCTTCTCTCGACGAATTGAGCCGCACCCGAACACACCACACCTCGAGGTTTTCATGCAATTGCGTCTATCCTCCGTCTTCGTCGCGTCCGTCGTGTTCGCTTCACTCGGTTGTGCAGCCGAAACAGCCCCCTCGAGCGAAGAGCCCGAGTCCGTCGTCGGCGAGACGAGCCAGGGTCTAAAAAAAGAGGCACTCGACGTCTCGTTTCAGAACTGTTCCGAAGTGGCCAGCATCACGACGCTTTCGGTCGCCAAGGCCCGTACCGTGGTACCGAGCTCGTTCATGCTCGCCGGCGACGCGAGCGGTGCGCCCTTCGTCGTGCGAATTGCCAATTGCAATGCCGTGCGCATCGACGGGGGGGCGCCCGAGGCGGGCACAGTTGCCCAGCTCGGCATCTCGGTCGTGTCCCCGGACGGCACCGGAGACATCAACAACTACACGGCGTACTACTACACGACGAGCGCTCGCCTCGCGAGGGAGCTCAAGAAGCGCGGCGTCCCGGCCGAGCACGTCCCCAATCTGACGTACGCCATCGCCACGAGCGGAGCCTCGAAAACCCTGTCGATCAACGTCCCGGTCGATTGCCACGAGTCGTTCCGAGTGACTGCCCCGATCGTGGAGCCGGGCACCTTCGCCATCCCGTTCACCGCCAATTGGTGGGTACAGAACGGGAACATGCGCACCAAGATGAGCACGCCGATTCCCTCGATTCGCTTCGGTAGCGCCACGGCGACGCTCGATGCGTCTCGATTTCCGGAACTTCGGTCCTTGCTCGGCCGGAGCACCACGACGTTCACGCTGCTCGACTCGTTCAATCGCTTCGCGAGCGCGCCGATGACCGTTACGGTAAGTTGAAGGGACCGACCTTGTCCTACCAAAAGTGAGGGGTGCCCCCGTTCGTCCTGGACGGGGGTTACCGTGACGGTAGGCTTCTTCGATTGGAGCCTTGGTCACCGGAGTCACCCTGTCGGCATTGGCCCCGACAGGCGGGCCAGAGGGCCGAGCACCCCCGGAAATGGCTCCGGGGCGAAGATGGAATGGGGTGTGGACACTAGGTGCACAGCTCGCGGTCGCGCCATCGGATAGATAGCTATCCAAGGGCGCGGTCGCGCGCGATGAACACGAGGCGTTGGGGAAGACCTCCGTCGGAGGACTTGCCGTCGATCGGAGCTACGACTCGTGTCGCAGCACCACGGGAGAGCCCAATCGATGCAGGCGCTCCGCGGGCGGAATGCGCTGGCCAATCGTCTCCCACAACGGAAAACCCGCCTCGGAAGCGCTCAGCGCCGAATGGAGAGGATGTCCCAAGGGGCTCGGGCACCCGAGACCACCATGCTGGACAACCGCTCTGCGCCGAGCTGCGCGCTACGGTCCGGGAGGCCATTCGTCGCTCTCGCTCGAGGCCGGACGCTTGTTCTGCGGCGCTCGCGTGTCGTTCGGTGAGGTCGCCCAAGATGGCATGGGCGGAGCAAGCTCGGGCCGCGTTGCCGAGGCGGGACAAGCCCGGCGCGAGCTGCGCGAGGAGCGCGTCGGGTGGTTTGGAGAGCGCCTCCCAACGGAGCTCGACCAGCCCGAAATCCGGAACGGTCACCACCCTTCGGGCGCGCTCTCCGTCCATCCAGATCGTCGCTTCTCGGAGCGTCGTTGCCTCCCCGTGGACCCCCAGCGCCAGTTGCTCGACCGCGTCGTCGAAGTCTCGAGTTCGAGCGGCGTCCTCCGTCGCACCGGCCCAGCGCACGCGGCGAGAGCGAAGCTGGGGGGCGGCCGGGCTTGGGAGCGAGGGCACCGCGAACAGGGTGACGGAGTCGCATCCCAGGCCCTCGAGGAGCTCGTCACTGACCGCGCCGAGCACCTCGTCGAGGTCGAGGCTCGACGTGAGCGCGAGGGCGAGCCGAAGCGGCAGATCGCCTGAGGCCGGAGGAAACGAGGGCATGAACGAAGCCCTCTTTTACCCGTCTGCGAGCCTCTTGTCTGCGTCCCCCGTCTTCGGAGCCCCGCCGAAGTTCGCCCTCGCCGAAGTTCGCCCTCGCCGAAGTTCGCCCTCGCCCGGAGCTCTCGTTGCCAGGAGGAAAACCGTGTCGCGCCTCTGCTCGCAATTTGCTATGGTGAGTCGATTTTTTTCGTGCGCCTATGCAGGGAGTCATCTTCACCGAATTCCTCGAAATGGTCGAACAGCGCTATTCGCTGTCCGTCGTCGACACGATCCTGCGGAAGGCGGCACCGCCTTCGGGAGGGGCCTACACGACAGTCGGCACCTATCCGTCGTCCGAACTCGCGGCGCTCGTCGTGGCGCTTTCCGCCGAGGTCGATTGCGACGTGCCCAGCTTGCTCGAAGCCTACGGCGAGTACCTCGTACCCGGCTTTGCGAAGTCGTTCCCGGAGTTCTTCACGGTCACGAAGGACGCCCTCTCCTTCATCGCGGGGGTCGAGTCCTACATCCACCGCGAGGTCCTACGTCTCTATCCTGACGCGGAGCTGCCGAGCTTCGAGATCGTGAGTCGGACGAGTGACGAGCTCGTACTCGACTATCGATCCTCGCGCGGGCTCGGGCACCTCGCCGTCGGGATCACGCGCGGCGTCGGAGACTACTTTCACGACCCGCTCGACGTCCGGCTAGCGCGGCTCGACGAGGAAGGCACGACCGCTCGGATCACGGTGCGCCGGGCCTTCGCGTGACCGAAGACGTCGAGGTCCTGAGGCGCGCCCTCGAGCGCGAGCGCACGGCTCGAAAAGAAGCCGAGCGCCTGCTGCGCGAGAAGGCAGCCGAGCTCTACGACGCTCGCATCCTCGAGGAGAAGAGTCGGCGCATCGCCGAGCAGGAAGCTCTACGCTATCGCTCCCTCAGCGAGGCGCTCCCCGACGTGCTCTTCACCGTGAAGGTCGACGGCGCGGTCACCTTCGCCCAAGAGCGGAGCGGCGCGGAAGGGATCGATTTTTCCGAGCACGTCTCCTTCGAACTCCGCGAGGCCTCTCTGCGCGCGGTCGCGACGGGTGAGCCCCAGCGGCTCGACTACGTGGCGGGACGCTCCCGGCTGTTCGAGGCCCGTGTCTCGAAGCTGAACGAGGTCGAGGCGATCGTCATCTCGCGGGACGTCACTATCGAGCGTCAAGTCGAGGCAGGTCTCCTCGCCCGCGTCGATGCGGCCGTCACCGAGCGAGAGCGGCTCGAGCGGGCGCTCTTCGACACGCTGACGGCCTTCGAGAGCGGCTTCTGGGAGCGCGATCTCGCCACGGGGACCACGGTGTGGTCCGACGGCATGTACGGGCTCTTCGGGTACGAGATAGGCGCCGTTGACCCGGGCCTCGAGGCGTTCGGCGCGCGCCTCCACCCGGACGACTACGCGCAGGTGATGGCCGCTCCGCTCCAAGGTCGGGCCATCCACGAGTACCGGGTCCTCTTGCCGAGCGGGGGGGGCCGCTGGTGCCGCGACACCATCATGCTCGTGTTCGACGCCGACGGGCGCCCCATCCGAATGCGCGGGATCGTCGCCGACATCACGCGCGAGCGCGAGACTGCACGCCAGCTGTCACGCCTCGCCGAGGTCGCGAGCCGCACCGAGAACGCCGTCGTGATCACCGACGTCAATGGCCGGATCGAGTGGGTGAACGAGGCCTTCACCCGCCTCACGGGCTGGTCCTTGGCGGAAGTTCAAGGTCGCTCCCCCGGCACGTTCCTCCAAGGTCCTCACACCGATCCCGAGACGCGCGCCCGCATCCGAGAAGCGCTCCGGCAGGGGCTCCCTTTCGAGGCCGAGATCCTCAATTACACCAAGGACGGCCGCCAATACTGGGTCCACATCGAGACGCGCGTCTCCCTCGACACACTCGGTCGCCCGACCGGGTTCATCGCCGTGGAGTCGGACATCACCGCGCGTCGAGTCGCGGAGCGGAAGGACTCCGTGGCCGAGCGTGTGGCGGCGCTCCTCATCACGAGCGACTCCGTGGAGACGGCGAGCCGGCGACTCGTGGACGAGCTGGTCTCCGAGCTCGACGTGAGGGTCGCGCAGTTCTGGGTGATCGACCCGGGGCGTCCCGATCTCGTCTACGTCGCCGGGGCTGCCGACGCGGCCTCCGGGCCAGCCGGTCAGGAGTTCCTCGCGGCGACGCACGCGCTCGAGTTCCGAGAAGGCTTGGAGCGAGTCGTCGGCGTCGGGATCCCGGGCGTGGCGTGGGGGACCAAGCAGCCGTTCGTGCTCGAGGAGTTCTCCAAAGTCGCGACCGAGAATCAGCGCTCTCGGCGGCTCTCGGCGGCCCTCGCGGCCGACATCCACACCGTCTGCGCGGCGCCCATTCTCGGTCCGAACGGCGTGCTCGGTGTCCTCGAGATCGGAGGGACCCGCTACTACCCCGGACACGAGCTCTTGCCATCGCTCCTTCAGCGAGTCGCCGAGCAGCTCGCCGCGTTCATGCTCCACGATCAGAGCCGAAAGGCTTTCCGCGCGGTGTTCGAAAAGAGCCCCGACGCCCTCCTGCTCGTGGGTGTACACGGCGCAATCGTGGCCGCGAACGCTCGCGCCAAAGAGCTATTTGCTCCTGGGGAGGAGGCCGAAGTCGAAGGCCTCATCGAGGGAGGCTCGTCCCTCCTGCAGCAAAGCCTCTCGTTGCATTCGAGCGAGCCGTCCGGCACGGCCGCGCTCGTTCACCTCCCCGCGAAGGGCGCTCGGGGGCCGTTCCCCGCCGAGGTCTCCGTCTCGGTGACGCCATCCTCGAGCACGCAGGCGGCGATCTTCGCCATTCGCGATCTCACCGAGCGGCAGCGAATGCAGGCCGCTCTCACACGGTCGCTACGCGAGAAAGAGACGCTCCTCCGAGAGGTGCACCACCGCGTGAAGAACAACCTCCAGATCGTGGCCAGCCTACTTGGCCTGCAGTCGGAACACGTCGCAGAGCCCGGCGCACGTATGGCGCTCGACGAGACGGTCTATCGCGTCCGATCGATGGCGCTCGTCCACGAGCAGCTCTACGCGACCCGTGACCTCGCGCGCGTGGGCCTCGCGGACTATGCCCGATCGCTCTCGACCTCGCTCCAGCACTCCCTCGATCCCGATGCGGAGTTGCAGCTCTCGGCCGAGGAGGTCGAGATCCCGATCGACCTCGCGGTTCCCATTGGGCTCGTGTTGAACGAGCTGCTGACGAACGCCTTGAAGCACGGTAGGTCCGAGGACGGGCGGTGTCGGGTCGCCATCGAGCTCGTCGGCGGCGCCGAGACGTTCTCCCTGCGCGTGCGGGACCGTGGGCGAGGGTTCCCTGCTCGTCCCCCGTCGGAGTCGTCTCTCGGGATGCAGCTCATCCACGCGCTCTCCCGCCAAATCCGGGCCGAGCTTCGCATGACGACCGACGGAGGCGCGCACACCGAGCTCGTCGTGCCCATCCGGGCGAACCCCCTTCACCAGGTCCCTTCGTGAGCCTCATGGTGTCGGAGATGGCGAGCCCGGGGCCGCCCTCCCAGGCCATCTTTCGAGGAGGGGTCGCTCGGGGGGCCAATCGGTGCGCCCCCAACGGGCATGGGGTGCGCAATCGCTGCTATCTTGTCGAGGTAGAGGTTGCCCCGTCCGACTCCGATGACGAGCGACCACGGCGCGATGTTCCGCATCGTGTTCCCTCCCTGAGCGCCAACGCTGAAGACGACCGTGGATCGACAGGCTGGTTGCACGGTCGACGCGACTGAGCGATGCTGCAGTAGGCTCCGGTTGCGCGAGTCTCCACGATGTCGAACTGGACGCCAGCCCCCATTCCCCCGGACGAGGTCGAGCGACTGTCTCGCCTCGAGCGCCTCGGCGTCGAAGAGTCCCAGAGTCACCCCTCCCTGGACGCGCTGACCGCGATCGCCGCGAGCCTCCTCCGCGCACCCATCGCGCTCGTGTCGTTGGTCGCCGGAGGCAAGCAGTTCTTCCTCTCGCGGCAAGGGCTCGACGCTACCTCCACCGGCCGGCTCGAGAGCTTCTGCGGCCATTGCGTGACCTCGCAGCAGCCGCTCTCCGTGGCCGACGCCTTTGCCGATCAGCGCTTCCGAGAGAATCCGCTCTCCGTCGGAGCGCCCCACGTGCGCTCCTATCTCGGTATCCCCCTCCTAGGCTCTCCCGGGCAGAGCGCAGTGGGCACGCTCTGCGTCATCGACCATGTCCCCCACGCGTGGACGCGCGAAGACGAGGTGAACCTCCAGCGGCTCGCGAGCGTCGTCGATCACTATCTCGAAGGGCTCGCCGCTCACCGCACCTGGAGGGATTCCCCTCTCGCTTTCGCCGTGCTCGACCGGACGGGGCGCTGCCTCCACGGAAACTCTGCTCTCGCGCGATTGATGGGTAGGCCGCTCGCCACCATCCTCGATCAACCGATCTCCCGGTTCCTCGTTCCGGCCGACGCTTCCGTCATGAACACGATGGTGGCCCAGGTGTTCCGTGACGATGTGAGCCCGACCCGCCGCGAGCTCCGCTTCGTGCGCATGACCGGAGATCTCGTTGTCGGCGGCACGAGTATCTCCAGACTCCAGGGGGTCGAGGGTCAGGCCGTCTGTGTGATTCGGGACGTGTCCCTCGAGCGCCGGGCCTCGGCTCGATTGGGCGTTCAGGCCGAGGTGCGGAGCGAGATCGGTCAGCCCCTCGACGAAGCCCGCGCGATCGTCAGGGAGCTACGGCTCCGCGGTACCGAGGAAGAGTCCGACCGCCTGGGCGAAGCCGAGGTGCGGCTCGATCGATTGGAGACCTTGCTCGACGCTCGCATGGGGGACGTGGCCGCCCGCGCGAAGGCCGAGGCCGATCTCCGCGCCGCCGATCTGCAGCTCCGCTCGCTCATCGAGGGGGCCATTGGTCAGCTGTTCGTCATCGACGATCGCGGTCGAATCCTGGACTCGAACGAGGAGGCATGCTCCGAGCTCGGCTGGCAACGCGAGGAGCTCTTGGGTCGGTCGCTTCGTGTCGTCCATCCGGCGTTCACCGACGCGGAGTGCCTCCGCTGGTTCGCCCAGGCTTCGCCCGTGCCGACGGACCTCGAGGATCCGGTCACGTTCGTCCGTCGCGATGGGGTCTCCGTGTCCGTCGAGCTCCGCAAGATCCCTGTCGACTGGAGCGGCCCCGGGCGACTCGCCGTCATCTTGACCAACGTCACCGCAGCGCGCGAGCGCGAGCTCTCGCTCCGTAAGCAGCGGGACGATCTCGAGGTGACGGCGCGAACCAGCGAGGCTGCCCTAGCCGAGCAGCTACGAATGGAAGAGGCGCTCCACTCGAGCCTCCGGGAGAAAGAGACTCTCCTGAAGGAGGTCCATCACCGAGTGAAGAACAACCTCCAGATCGTCTCCAGCTTGCTGATGCTGCAGATGGATCAGTTCGAGGAGCCGAAGCTTCGCCAGGCGCTGGCCGAGAGCGTCCACCGCGTGCGATCGATGGCCCTCATCCACCAGCAACTCTATGGCGCCGAGTCATTGGGGCGTATCGACCTCCACGCCTATGCCAAGCAGCTCACGCACTCGCTCCATGGTGCGCTCGCCCCGACGTGCAGACTGCAGGTCGAGGCCGCCTCCGTCGAGGTGACCGTCGAGCACGCGGTGCCCATCGGTCTCCTCCTGAACGAGCTGATTACGAACGCGCTCAAATACGGGACGAAGCGGCCCGAAGCGGCCACCCCGCCCGCTGCCATCGACGGCCGTCCCGACGTCGTCGTCACGATTGTACGTCGCGACGGGGAGATCGAGCTGTCCGTCCGGGATTGGGGCCCAGGTCTGCCGCCCGACTTCCAGCTCGGTCGTACCTCCAGCCTGGGCCTTCAGCTGGTTCAGACGCTGACCCGCCAGCTCCGGGGCAAGCTCAGCGTCACGAGCGATAGGGGCGCCACCTTCCGGATCGTGTTCCCCACTTGAGCGGGCCTTCCTCCTCGCTTCTCGCTCCTCCTCACACACATGTCGCTCGCGACGTTCGACCTTTTCGGTCTAATATTTAGGGCTTCGAACGCCCGCTTCGAACGGGGCGAGCTGTCCCGAGAGACAGCTGGACTCGAATTCCGACCTCCCTCCGCAGCTCATCGCAACGCCGGCCCTCGCGCGCACTCGACACGGATCCACAGATGACCTCTGCTTCCCCGCCCTCCGCCGGTTCGAATGACCCCTCCAAGCAAGCCCGTCCCAAGCGGATCCTGGTCGTGGAGGACGAGGCGCTCATCGCGCTCGACCTCGAGCGCAGGCTGAAGCGTCTCGGCTTCGAGGTCGTTGGTATTGCCGATAGCTACGACGATGCTCTCGAGCTCTACGCACGGTCGACCCCCGACCTCGTCCTCATGGACATTTTCATTCGGCCCCCGCTCGACGGGATCGAGACGGCCCGAGCGCTCACCCGAATGGGGGATGCACCCGTTGTATTCCTCACTGCTTTTGCGGACGACGCGACCGTCCGTCGGGCCTCCGAGGTGTCTCCCTATGGGTACATCCTCAAGCCGTTCGACGAGCGTACGCTGCTCGCCACCATCACCGTCGTGCTCGAGCGACACTCGGCCGACAAGAAGGTGAGGCTCCTCGCCGCTGCCGTCGAATCGGCTACCGTCGGCATCGCCCTGGTCGAAATCGGGCCCGATGGCACCTCTCAGGTCGTCCTCACCAATGGCGTGTACGCTGGGCTCTCGAGCGCCTTCGGCGGGGCGGGGGGGCCAGGGAGCGCACTGCCTTGGATGTTCGAGGGAGAGCCGCTCGAGGAGAGCTTCGAGGTCCTCCGACGGGCATTCGAGCGACGCGAGCCCGGTCAAGGCACGGTTACGATCACGCGTCAGACCGGGGAGCGAGCTTGGATTTCGATCACGGTATCCCCCATTTCGCGCAGCGATGGTCGGACGACGCACGTCAGCGTCTTCTATCTGGACGTGTCGAAGCAGCGCGCCGCCGAGACCGGAATGGCCGAGAGCCAGCGGATGGAGGTCGTCGGACGACTGACCGCCGGTATCGCCCACGACTTCAATAACATCCTCGCGGTCATCATCACCTTCACCGGCCTGGCGCGAGAAGGGATCGAAGACTCGGAGCGCGGCGCAGACCTGGAGGAGGTGATCCGTGCCGCCAAGCGGGGGGAGCTCCTTACCCGCAAACTCCTCGATTTCACACGTCGCAGCGAAGTCCTTGTTTCTGGGGTGGTGTCGGACCTCACCCAGGTTGTCTCCGAGGCTCGCGGCATGCTCGAGCGCCTCGCCAGCCCGATGGCGCGGGTCACATTCGAATTGGACTCTACGCGCGCGCCCATCCGACTCGATCCGACGTCGATCGAGCAGATCCTGATGAACCTCGTCTCGAACGCGAGAGACGCGATGACGTCAACTCCGGGCCCGGTCCAGACCACCGGCGCTATCACCGTTCGCTCCTCCCGCATCGAGGTCGCGGGCGCCGAGGAGCCCGCGTGCGTGCGCCTCGAGGTCATCGACGACGGCGCCGGCATGGAGCCCAGCGTGACCCAGCACATCTTCGACCCCCTCTTCACGACGAAGCCGAGGGGGATGGGGACGGGGCTCGGCCTCTCGACGACGAAGATGCTGGTCGATAGGGCAGGGGGCACCATTCGAGTGCGGAGCGCGCCCGGGAGAGGGACGGTGTTCGAACTGGAATTCCCGATGGACGCAGGACAAGCCGACAGCTCCCAGGACCGAGAGGCCTCGGAGGGGCCGTTCCACGTCGACGGAATGCGCTGTCTCCTCGTAGAGGACGATCATTCGCTACGAACGGCAGCCGCGCGAGGCCTGTCCACGGCAGGCTTCCGCGTCGTCGAGGCTTCGAGCGGAGAGGCGGCTTGCGCCGCTATCGAAGCGCACGGTGCCACCTTCGATATCGTCGTGAGCGACATGGTGCTGCCGGGCGCCGGAGGCGCACAGGTGTTCGAGGCCGCTCGGAAGCTCGCTCCGAATGTAGCGCTACTCGCGACGACTGGTTACTTCGACCCGGACCTCTCCCCGGTGCTCGCCCAGGTCGAGGTGCTCTGGAAGCCTTACACGATTCCCTCCCTCGCGCGTCGAGCGGCCGACGCGGTCGCGAAACGGCGATCCTCCTAATCCGCTCCGGGGCCCGGAAAAGCCTCGATTCCCAATCCCGATTGGAGGGTTCGCACGGCTCAAGTGCGGGAGCTGCGACGAGACGCGGCTCGTGGCATTCAGCTGACGCGCTTCGCGATCCTCGAAGGAGGGAAAGGGGCGAGGGCGCGTAGGTGAAACAAGCGCGAATCCGGACGGGGATTCGTGGACGGGGGGCGGGCTTTGGGCTTGGCCTCGGTGGTTTGGAGGGTTTGGAGGTCCGAAAGAGCAGTTCTGTGCGTGGCACTACTCTTGGCCGAAGGCTCTTTTGGGGCTCTTTTTGGGCTCTTTTTGGCAGCCGAACGGATCCCTGCCTTTGGGCGTCTGGCTTTCCGCCGCGCTTACTCGGCAGCCTCGTCGCCGGTGGCTGCTCTTCGGAGGATACGACTCTTCCAGTACGGAGGTCCGCGCGCCGGCGCTGTCGCGGGCGCTTCCGTCGGCTTGCGTATTCCGACCAACTTGAGCACCCGTTCCGCTTCAACTTGAGCAGTCGTTCCGACGCATCTGAGCGTGGATCGGAGCGCAGCGACGGATCTGGGTTGGGGTCAGGTCTTCTTGGTCGTGTCTTTGGTCAGTGATTTCTGTGCGCGGATAGACGGGCCACCGAGTGAGACGACGTGCGCGTTGTGGACGACGCGGTCGCAGATGGCATCAGCGATCGTGGGGTCTCCGAGGGCAGAGTGCCAAGTTTTCGTCGGGAGCTGTGTGGTGATCACGGTGGAGGTTCGGTCGTAGCGGTCCTCGATGACTTCGAGGAGACTTCGTCGCTCTTCGTCGGTCATCGGGTTGAGAAGGAAGTCGTCGAGGACAAGGACGTCGACGCGCGAGAGCTTGCCGAGGAGCGCTGCGAAGCTTCCGGACATGCGTGCAAGATGCAACTCTTCGAGGAGTCGCGGAACCCGTGTGAAGAGAGCTCGGTGACCGTTGCGGCACGCCACGTCGGCGAGCGCGGCACCGAGGTAGCTTTTTCCGACGCCGGTTTTTCCGATGACGATCACGTTGTGGTGCTCACGCACCCAGCCACACGTTGCGAACTGGCGCATGGTCGCCTTGGCAATGCCGCGTTCGGGGTCGCATGCGACATCTTGGAGCGAAGCCTTGGTGATGAGCTTCGCCTCCTTGATGCGCCGTGCAGTCCTCCGGTTGTCGCGCGAGATCCACTCGCGGTCTACGATGAGCGCGAGCTTCTCTTCGAAGTTGAGGCGTTGGTCCGGCGGCGAGCTCTCAAGCTCGCGTGTGGCCTCTGCCATGGCGCCGAGGCGCATCTCTTCCAGCTTGTTGAGTGTGTCTTGAATGGTCGTCAATGGAGGTCTTCCTTTCTGTCGTAGTAGTCAGCGCCCCGCACATTTTCGTGGTCGAGCGGAGCGGAGCGTGAGGGCCGCGTCGGAGATGGCAGTGCCGCTGCGTGGTCGAGGCCATGACGCAGAATGGACTCGACGTGGGTACGATGCGGAACGCCGGAGCCCGATGCAGCGAGCGCGCGGGCGCACGCGGCATCGGTGCGCTCGCCTCCATGCTGCTTGGCGAGTCTGAGAATGCCGAGGCAGGCGCGGTACCCGTGCTCCGGGCGCTTGAACTTTCCCATGGTGCGCGTGACCAGCTCTGCGACGGATGGGCCGAACGACAGAGCCCAGCTGAGCACTCGTTCCGGCGGCCATGATCCTTGCTGGTGCTGGGGCGGGCGGTGCTCGGGCAACGTCACCGGCGTGCCGCGTCGGGCATAGCTTCGAGCGTGTGAGGCGACGCGCTCATCGCCGAGAAATATTTCGACGAGCGCCACGGTCGCCCGCACCTCGACCTTCTTGCCGATGTGGGTGTGGTGGACGCTGTAGAGTCGGTCTTGAAACTCGACGTGATAGTCGATGTGAACGGATGCCTTGTGGCGCTCGCGAAGCTCGTAGCGCCTCGGCGGGAGGGCTCGCATCACCGGGCGTTCGAGGACCTCGAAGACACTGCGGCGGCAACCCTCGAGACGCTTGAACGGCCGCGTGTTGAGGTCTTCAAGCAGCGCCGCGATGGCGTCGTTGAGATCGCCAAGCCGGAAGAATGTGATGTTGCGCAAGCGCGCCAGGATCCAGCGCTGCACGAGGAGCACGGCGGCTTCGACCTTGGCCTTGTCGCGCGGCTTGCGAGGCCTCGCGGGAACGACGCTCAGGCCGTAGTGCGAAGCGAAGTCGAAGTACGTGTCGTTGATGATGGGGTCATAGCGGTCCGGCGCTCGCACGGCACTGCGCAACTGGTCGGGCACGAGAACCTCGGGCGCGCAGCCGAAGTACTCGAGGCCGCGCGTGGTGGAGCCAACGAAGTCGGCGATGGTCTGCGTGAGCGTGGCCTCCGCGAAGGCGAAGTTGCTGGCGCCGAGGACCATCACGTACAGCTCGACTTCTTGGACTTCGCCGGTGGCCGGATCGACGATGCTGGGCTTCTTGCCGGAGTAGTCGATGAAGGCTTTGCTCTCCCGCGCGATGGACCTGGCGCATCGTTGGTGACAGGCGCGATCTCCAAGCGCCGTACAGCTCGCAGAACTGGCTGTACCTGTAGGGCGTCGTTGTGGTCGTCGTCGTCCCCTGCGCGGCGAGAGCGGAGGCGCGGTACTCTTCCCAGAGCAGCTGCAGCGTCACGCCATCGCGACGCAGCTCCTGGTGCACGTAGGCGTACGGAATGGGTGTTCGCGCCGCCGGCTCGTTGCGACCCAGCGCGACGGGACGGAACAGCATGGCTTCGACCGCTTCGTCGGTCATCACCGCAGCCTTGTCCCAGGTCAGGTCGACCGCTCGAGCTCGCTGCAAGTAGCCCACGACGCTGCCGCTGGCGATGCCGAGCGCAGAACCGATCTGACGCGTGCTGCGGCCGCTCGCCGTGAGGCGTAAAACTTCTCGAACCTTGCGCATGATGAGTCGCTCCATGAAGCGCACGGTGCACCACCAGCGGTGGCGCCAACGAGCGCGTTGACAGGGATCTCATCGCTGCGGCTCGGCCTCCGGGACCGGGTGCTCAAGTGCGCCGGAATCGGTGCTCAAGTGCGGTCGGAATCGGTGCTCAAGTCCCGCCGGAATGGGTGCTCAAGTGCGGTCGGAATACGCAATGTCTACGGCGTTGTTGGTGGAACCAGTGCGCGCATGGCGTTCGTCACGTCGTCGATGCCCTCCACGTAGTTGCCGGGCTTGCCATTGCAGGCGTTGCGCTGGTCCAAGAGTTCGTGGGTACCGTCCGGTGTGCTTACCCGCAGGTACGTGTTCCCAATGTCTTCCCAGCACGCTTGGTCGTCGCCCTGGTCCACGCTGTTCAGCACCACAAACACCCCAAGCCCACCGCACCGCCTACCAAGGTCATCTCTCCAGAGACCATGAAGGCTTGCCAGGGCGCGTCGATGGCCAAGGCCAAGGGCGATCTCGCTCGACAGAACGTGCTCGGTGCGCAGTGCACCGCCGGCGTCGGGTCTTTCTAGACTCAGTCAAGACGTACTGCCTCAAGGAGATGTTCGGGAGGATCCGAGCTCGGATTCGAGCGCGACCTTTGCTGCGGCCTCGAGCTGCGTGTCGATGCCGCGTACGACGTCTGCTGGGTCGATGTCGACGTGCAAGTGCGGCTCGAGCGGTCTTCCTTCGACCACCTCCCCGGTAGCGGGGTCGAAACATCGCGCCGTGTCGATCGTCGCGATCAGCGGGGGCGGACCCACGAGGGGGACTTCGTCGGGAGAGTTCGAGTACGAGCCTTGATCGGCAACGCCGACGATCTTCGCGTTCGAGGCCAACGCCGCAAAGCGAACGAAGACTGATGCGGCGCTTGCCGCTCCGCCGTCAACGAGGACCACTGTTGCCGCGGGAAGCTTCTTGAAGGGAGCATTCTTGGCGTCGAGCTCTGGGTCGGCAGCGCGCATGCACTCAGTGCCACAAGCACGGCCACGTTGGTCACGCGCGCAACGTCCAGCATCTGGAACAGGGTTTTCATGGTGATCGTCCGTTTCCTCTGGGAAACTTTTTTCGTTGCTTCTGGGGTGGTTCCCCGGCGGTCCGCTCGGACTCAGTCGAGGTAGGGCTTGATCGCTGTGAGCGTGGCGTTGACACACGCCTGTACGGAGGGAAGCGTAGAAACTCCGTCCTTGGCGCGCTTACCGGGCGCGCCGGGTGCGTTGCTTCCCGCAGCGTTCGAGTCTCTCGGGAGACCGTCGATGATGCAAAAGTGGTTCACGCCGGCAATGGCCGGAAGGACCTTTGCGTTGGGATACTTTTGCGCGAGCGCGGTGGTCTTGGCTGCTTCGGCGAGGCCGTCTTTTTCGCCTCGAACAAAGACGATGGGAACCGGCGTCGCGCCGGGGCGCGGAGCCTCGATGCCGAAGGGAAACCCTGCGTCGACCAGCTCGTCGGTACCAACGAGAATGATGCGCGACAGGCCGTTGTCTGTGCGACTTGCGGCGCTGCCAAGCACCGCGCCTCCGAGGCTGTGACCGATGGCCACGAGCTTGGGAGTCCGCGCTCGATTCCAGGCTTCATGCACCGCCGCGATGTTTGCGGGCAGGTTCTTGACGTTCTTCGGCTCCGACGCCAGCTTCTGCGCCAGGTTCGGAATCAGGCTTCCGACCAATAGGGGAATGGGCCCAGTGACCGGACCGCCTTGGTCAGCTTTCACGTCGCCGACAGCGTTGTTGGCCACGTAGGTGATGTAGCCGAGCTTCGCGAGGCCCTCGGCGAAGGTGGCCATGTCGCGGCTCTTGACCACGGCGCCGGGGTTCAAAAGAACCGCACCACGATACGCCCCACCCGGGAGCTTGCTCGCGTCCGCTGCATAGAGCGAGGCGCTCGCAGAGAACTTCTTTCCGAAGATGGGGATCGGAGGAACGGTGTTCTCTTCGGCACCCACGTCCACCCCACGCGCGATGAGCGTGATCTCGCCGAGCGCCGACTCGCTGGCCGCCTCGGAGTCGGTTCCCTCTTCCACGGCGCAACCCGCGAGAGCAATGGGGACAAGGACGGACAGAGCGATGGACTTTAGACTTTTCACGAGAGGGCTCCTTGCGAGGCGTTGGGTTCGCAGGAGTTTTCAGCACACATTGTGCCACCTGAACTTGCGAGACAACGCGCGCGGATCCGCACGTTTTCGTTGTTCCGCGGTGGTGTGGATCAAGTTGATCGCGGTGCGCGGCCCCACACAACCTCGCCAGCCACCAAAGCGAGCGATGACGCCGAGTTTGAATTCGTAGCCCTAGCGGACCCGCCGGATTTGAGCGCGGCACCACGTCGAACACCGCCACGGGGATTTCGTGGTCATGTTGCAACAATGTAGGCTGTGGGTGTGTCCCGCAACGCCATCTCAGCGCTGATCCTTGCCCACCTCGCGGCCTCGCAAGCAACCGCGTGCAAACCGGAGGAACTCACGTCGGTCCACGTTGGTCCACGCATCCCCGGGGTTCGACAGGTTGTGCCACAGGACGCTGCTAGCGACACAGCTCGGCGATGTCAACGCAAAGTAGAAATGTCGGGTCGCGTCCAAAGTAGAAATGTCGGGTCCCGCGACTCCATCTCTTCGCGTTTCTCGGTCGAAGCCAAGCCTCAG
>JBIKNA010000495.1:0-5229 GCA_044358965.1 Polyangiaceae bacterium | reverse complement strand
TTCGATCAAGCTCAGCGATTTAGCTTCCTTTGTTATCGGAGGACGCTGTCCTCCGCCCCAGAGGCAAAGCCGCTGGGGCCCCACCTCCTGCATTTGGGTCCCAAGCCCAAATGGCGCCCGGCGTCTGTAGTCGAATCGCGCTCGGTCATTTAGTCGGGCTCCACGATGGTGGGGCCTGCGAGCATACACAGCGCCCTCTTGTCGCGAAGCGCGAAGCCGACGAAACGGTAGCGGCCCCGCCGGTTCCGCTCCGTGAACACGAAGCTTGGTGAGGACACGATGGTCTGCAGGACGGTCCGCTCCGGGTCGAGGCCGGGCAGGAGTCCGACGTGTACGGCGTACTGGTTGGCATCGGACACCTTGGGCCAGCGGAAGCTCACATCCAGGTTGGTGACTTGCGCAACCACGGCTTCGGAGCACCGGGGTAACCCGTTGGGGATGTCGATCCCCGCCACCTGGGACTCCCTGCTGCTCGGCGTGCCTCCGTCGGCGGACCCCGCTGCGCCATCGTCGCTGTTGCACGAAGCGAGCAGCAGCGCGGCAAGGCATGCGCGGAGCAGGGTCGAACAAGGCCAGCCGGAGTGGCGCAACATGCACCAGACGCTACAAGGGCTGCCGTGGCTGGCAATGCGCGAAAAGAGTATGAATTGTAATACTAAATATGATTCATAATATGCTACGTAATATATGTGGCCTTCCTGACCCAGCTCCAAGTGCTCCGCAAGGCGCGAAAGATCACGCTGGCAAAGGTGGGGCAACGCATCGGTATGGCCCCCAGCAACCTGGCCACCGTGCTCTCGGGCAAACACGATGTTCGCGCCTCAACCCTCGAGGCCATTGCCGCCGCGCTCGACGCCGAATGGGTTCTCGTCCCGCGTGAGCACCACGTGGCGGTGCAGCGTTTGGTTGCAGGCCAAGGGACCGGACCCGACCTTGATGCCAAGACCTCTGTCGAGCTCTTGCGCGAGCAGCTCCGATGAGTCGCGCGGCGGTTGCCCGGTTTCTGGACGTTCGGTTGGGGCCGGTGCTGTGTGGCCACCTCTGCGAGGTCGGGGACACCTACCGCTTCGTGCCCGCCGAGACGTACCGCGGGGATCCCCAGAGGCCAACGCTCAGTCTGTCCCTCGCCATTCCTTTCGACGAGCACATCTCTAGCCAGATCATGGACAACCCCTTCCACCCGGCGCTCTTCAACACGGGTGGGCAGCTGCCGCCCTATTTCGCCGGGCTCCTGCCCGAGGGCGAGCTGCGCAAGCGCCTCGAGCAGACCCGCGCCCACGCCGAAGACCGCACCGGCTTCGGCGTGCTTGCGGCCGCGGGCCGTGATCTTCCCGGGGCCATCCAAATGAGCCCCTCGGACCTATCCTCACTCCCTTCGTCGTTGCATCGACTGCCTGCTCCGGACGGCCAACACACGCGCGAGGTCGCCGCCGTCGAGGGCGATACCGAAGGGGCCGCATCCATCTCCGGTGTGCAGAACAAGCTCGCTCTCTCCACGGCGCACGCGGGCAAGAGGTACACGCTGCCCACGCGGGGCTCGCCCTCGGACCTCATCGCCAAGTTGCCGAGCAAGAACGATGACTCCCAAGTGTGGAACGAGTTCGTGTCCATGCAGTTGGCGCGGGCCGCCGGGGTCGATACCGCTGTTTGTCGACCGGTGCCCATGACGGCCATCGCCATCGAAGGCATTGCCGAGGCCCTCGGCCCAGACCTGAGCTTCCTTGCGGTGGAGCGTTTCGATCGCTCGGTGCAAGGTCGAGTGCACGCCGAAGACGGCTGTCAGGTGCTCACGCGAATGCCAAATCGCAAGTACGGCAAGGCGGACGACTACATGGACCTTGTGCGGTTGCTGCACCGGCACGGCCAGAACGGCGTCGATGACGTGCGACAGTTCTTCGTGCGTCAAACCGTGAACACGCTGCTCGGCAACAGCGACGCTCACCTCAAGAACACGTCCTTCTTGTACCTAGATGGCGTACGCCCCTCACTCTCGCCGGCATACGACATCGTTTGTGTTGCCGCGCTCGAGGGGTTTGCCTCGTTCGTACAGAACGTGGCCATCGACAAGCTCCAGCGCGAGCAGACCCTGGACACCTACCGGGCCCTCGCAAGGGCCCACGACCTGCCCGAACGTATCGTGCGGAGTGCTGTGCGCGACACCGTGGCCCTTGCCCGCGCCACATGGCCAAAGCTGCTCAGCTCACTGCAGGCGCCACCCAAGCTCCGGCAGGTGGTGCGCGAACGGATGAAGACACTGCCGCTCGCCAACGGGAAGTGAGGCACTGCCCGGGGATATCGCCCCGGACGCTCGCGCGCCATTCGCGCTCGCTCCATTCGCTTGCGGCCGGGGACTTCCTGCGCCGCCCCGCGAGGCGTTGCCGCAGGGACCGCCCAGCTCCTTGTTCGTGGGCAGCGGGCCCCTACGCTCCGCTGCCTACGACCACCGCGCGGCGCGCCGCGCGGCAGCGTTTGTCGCTCAGGTCTACGCCAAGGGCATCGAGGCCGAAGGCGTTGGCCATGGCCAGCACGGAGCCTTTGCCACAGAACGGGTCGACCACCCATTGTGTGCTGGTGTTCTCGACCAGGAAACGGCATGCCACGCGGCACGCTTCTTCGCCCATGGCCCGGCTCCACACCATGTGCCCTGCGGAGGCAAGCACGTCGGGTCCAGGTTTGGGAAAGCCCCGGGCGGGGCCCAGGTGTGCGGCGATCATGTGGCTGTAGCTGGGGCGGCCCATGCTGATGGTGCCGGCAGGCTTTCGGCACACGATCTTGTGGAACACCGTGCGCGCCCCGGCCCGGGCGATGCCGCTCTGCACCAGGTAGCCCTTGTCTACCCAGGCGCCCTGGTGCCGGATGTCGCTCTGGAAGAAGATGGCGACGCCGTCCGGCGGCAGCCACCGCAGGATCGCCTCGATGGTGCCCACGAACCACGCTTGCCAACCGGCCATGTCGAGCGAAGGGACCTCGGACACGTCTGGCAGTGACGTGATGACGCTGCTGTGCGCCGGGGCCTCTTGGCTCTGCAAATAACCAAGGGCCTCGGCGCACACCACAATTCGGTCCGGCGCGCGTGCTGCGGTCAGGTCTGCCTCAGCACTTCGTCGACGGTGGTCAGGCCTTGGCGCACCTTCTCCATGCCCGCGCGCCGCAGGCTCTGGAGCTTCTTGCGGCGGAAGTACTCGCGGTACTGTTTGACGCCGCCCTTGGATTTGATGAGCTCGCGCAGGTCGTCGTCGACGGCCAGGAGCTCGAAGATGGCGCTGCGGCCCCGGTAGCCCGTGCGTAGACACGCCGTGCAGCCGCGGGGCCTTGCAATGATGCTGCCCTTGGGCAACAGCATGTCGTCGCCGTCTTTGACGTCGACCTCGATTTTGGCCGTCTCCATGCACTTGGGGCACGGCGCGCGCACGAGCCGTTGGGCCAGCACCGCCGTCAACGAGTTGCCGATGACCCAAGGCTCCACGCCCAGGTCGACCAGGCGCAAGATGGCCTCGACGGTGTCCGCCGTGTGCAACGTGGTCATGACCATGTGGCCGGTGAGCGCGGCTTGCAGGGCGATGCCCGCCGTCTCGCTGTCGCGGATCTCGCCCACCATGATGACGTCGGGGTCTTGGCGAAGGATTGCGCGAAGCCCCGCGGCGAAGGTGAAGCCGATTTTTGCGTGCGTTTGCCCCTGGGTGATGTGCGGGAGTTCGACCTCGACGGGGTCTTCGAGGGTGACGATGTTGGTGTCCTTGGTGTCGACCAAGCGCAAGAACGCGTACAGGCTCGAGGTCTTGCCCGAGCCCGTGGGCCCACAAGTCACGAAGAAGCCTTGGGGCCGCGTGATGAGCTCGCGCACGCGGCCCTGCATGACCGGGTCGAGGCCGAGAGTCTCGAAGGCAAACTGGTTCTGCGTGAGCAAGAGCCGCAGCACCAGCTTCTCGCCCGCGAGGGCCGGAAACGTCGAGACACGAAGGCCCATGGGCAGGCCCTGCACATCGACGGTGATCTGCCCATCTTGGGGCAGCCGTCGCTCGGCGATGTCCATGTTGGCGAGCACCTTGATGCGGGACACCACGGCGGGGCCCAGATCGCCGGGGATGGAGGGCTCCTCGGCCAAGGCGCCGTCGACGCGAAAGCGCACCTGAAGACGGTCGCGCCGGGGCTCGAGGTGGATGTCGCTGGCCCGCTGCGTGACGGCCCGTCGCACCAGTTCGTCGAGCACGACCACTGCGCCGCGCTCGTAGTACTCATCGTCTCGCTCCGCCACGGTGCCTCCCTGTTGCGCTCGCCGGAAACGAGCGATCAAAGCCTACACCGTTTCGCATGAGGTGGGCGTCGCCCGCGTTGCGCCGGCGCCAGATGCGCTAGGGGGTGTGCCGTATTCCGGACCGAGGATTTTCGTGGAGTTGCGAGCAGCGCAAGGCGCAACGACGACGCCTACTGTTGCTAGGCAAGGAGAAGCAACGATGCGATGCAAAGCAAGTCAGCGGAAAGCCGACGGGAGGAATGGGGGACACCCCCTACCCCATGTTGCCGTGGCCAAAGAGGTCCGTGAAGGCGCGATGTAGCGGCAGGGCGGTGAGCTCGGAGGCCCCGGGCCCTTTCTTGTCTTGGTCGCCGTAGAGTTCTCGGGGCGAGTAGCCCGAGGCGATGCGCAGCACCGTGATCTGCATGCCGTCCACGCGGAAGTATGCGCGGAACGCCTTGAGACCGAGCACCCAGTGGTCGCCCATACGCTTGATGCGCCGATAGGCATGGGGGCTCGGGCCAAGGGCCAGGGACGACAGGAGCCTCGGGCGCAAATCGAGCCCCTGGGCGCCGAGCCAGGCGAGTTGCGCCTCGGCGTCCGGGCCGACGTGCACCTGGTACGCCGGAATCGGGTCCTTCGGCTCCCGGGACCCCGCATCGCGGCGCGCATCGCCGATCTCTGCGAGCCAGCCCTGGGCGCTGTCCGGGTGCGCGTCGGCGTAGGCGACGTACGGCTTGATGTCGAGCACCGGGGTGCCGTCGAGCATGTCGGTGCCGCCAATGTGTACAGTGCAATCGTCGATGCCGAGCAGCGCCACGGCGCTGAGCCCAATGGGGTTCGGGCGGTGCGGCGAGCGGGTGGCGAGCACCCCGCGTTTTTGAGGGCTACGGGGCGGCTGCACCCGGGGGCGAAAGTGTTTGGCCTCGTGAAACACGAACACCACCCAGATGTGCCCAAAGCCCAAAAGGTCCGAAAGGGCGTCGCGCATGTGC
>JBIKNA010000494.1:0-5237 GCA_044358965.1 Polyangiaceae bacterium | reverse complement strand
ACCCCCGGTCGCGCCGCGACTGAAGAAGAACGGCACCGTCACCCTCGAGATGAGGACGGGCAGCATCGACGAGGAAGCGGCGCGGGAGATCGCGGCGCGCGCTCTCGCCCCTTCCGGTGCGCGGAAGCTTGCCCAGCAGGTCCTCGATCGCGTTGTCGACGAGACGTCGCCCGACGTGCTCACGGACCTTGCGGGAATCCTCCATGTCGCGGTCACCCTGCGCCCGTGGACGAAGACGACCTTGGTCTCGCGGAAGAGATGGCGGGAGCTCTGCGTCGACGCAGTGGAGAACGGCGACGACTTCGAGCGCGCGCTTGGGCGAAGCTGCAAGCGCGCATTGAGAAAGCTTCGACCCAGCCCGAAGTGACCCGGCGCTCGCGCCCGACCGACACGTCGCCGAAGAGGAGCGAATGCGACCGGCGAACGATGCCCCGCCGCGTTCTCAGGCGGTCACGCCGAACGCTGAGGAGGCACCGACTTGGTGCACCCTACGAATGTACCCCATACAAACCGAGCACTCTCAGACTCTCCATGGAGACCGCACCCAACCCCGCGGTTCTCCATCTGTTCTCCGAGTGGCTCTTAAGACCAGAGCGGTTCCCATCAAGACAAAGAGCAGTTCGTAACCATTATCGTATGGGGCGCCACTCGATAGCGTTTACGAACTTTGGTGACCGGCGGCTCCGGAGGTCCGCGGAGCGCATGAGCCGCTGGGATTCGTGGGGGTTGGCTCTCGAGCCGCTCTCTTCAAGAGCACGCGGTGCGTGCAGGGTGCACACGAGTGCTCGATTTCGAGGCGCGGCGGGTGCTCTCCGGGGCAGACTCTGCGAGACGAAGTGACCCGCGGCTCCGGTCGAGTGACCTGCGGCTCCGGTCATCGGAGGGCTGACGGGCCAGCGGCGTCTCGCTTGGAGAGGGCGCGTCTCGGAAGTGACGGAGATTGTTCGGGTCGGGTGGTCGGGCGGTGGTTGCGGACTGACGAGTGGGGTCCACGCGTCGCCTGCACCTTCAGGTCTTCCCACGTGGCCGACCGGTCTCGGGATCGATCTGCTTCACGATGAAGTCGTTGATCTTGAACATGCCCTCGACCTCGCCCGCGAACTGCTTCTGGAAGTACTCGGCCGGAGTCCGGCAGCCAGGCCTCCCTGGCCGCCTGCTCATCGTTGCCGTGGAGCAGCGTGTTCCGGACGGCGGACACCTTCCTGATGCCCTCCTCCAGGTCGTTCCAGGGGAGGCGGATGAGGCCCTTGCTCACGCCCTTCTGAAGGAGGTTGTAGAGGGTGTCCTTCTCGCTGGCGTCGGCGCTCAGCACGGCACGAACGAACCGTTCCAGGGCGAGCGACACGACCGCCGCCTCCGCACCTTCTCGAACCGTGCGGTCTTCGTGCTCATCGCCGACGTCCTCCCGCCCTGCTACCCTCCTCTCTACTACACGGATTCTCGCGTGTGCGCGCGGTTCGCGGGGTCACGGCGCGACGGGAAGCACCAGACGCGAAGGCGCGGCCGGCCCCGTGTGGATCGTCGTCGTCGAGGCTCGTGCGGAGGTGCGCGACATGACCGACGCCAGGGTCCCCGGGTTCTCCGGGAGCCCGCACTCCGTCGTCGTGAGCACCACGCCGAGCGTGTTGCCCTTCGCGAGGCGATGCGCGGTCGAGTTCCACTTCAAGCGGACCTCGGTCGGCACGCCCGGCGACATCGCCTTCGGCTCCACGTAGCCGTCGCGGAAGCGCAGGCGGAGCCGCTGCGTCGTCGCCCACACGAACGCGCCGTCCGGTGATCGCTCGTAGAGGATGCCGCTCAGATCCGCGTCCTCGGTCGACGTCGACACCGTCGCCACGAGCTCGGGCGCGCCCGCGACGTCGAACCCGTCGTCGAGCGGCGCCGACTCGTAGGTCAGCTGCGGGATCGCAGCCGCGGCCGCACACGCGTCGGCCGTCGGATCGAGCTCGAGCGCCGCGTTCGCCGCCCCCGGAGGCGCGGACGCTCCGAGCGAGGACTGCGCGGCGTCGAGGAACCACTCGCGGCGCGCCGCGCTCGGCGGCCACGTGGACGCGGAGCGCCAGGAGCCCGCGCCCGACACGTGGTACTGCACGCGAGGCACGGCCGCGAGGGCGGGCGCGGGATCGCCCAAGAGGTAGTGATCGAGGTACGCGCGGAGGAGCGAGCCCTGCGGATCGTCCGCGAACGGATCGTAGACGGCCCCCGCGTGCGGGTGCGGCCCGAGGACGAAGCGCTGCGCGCGCAGGGCCTCGTCGGAGCACGGCGAGGCGATCGCCGACTGGAACGCGGCGAGCGGGTCGTCCGCCCACTCGTTCGCCGCCTGGAAGTGGAGCGCCGGCGCGCAGAGCTCGGACATGCGCCCGACCAGGCTGCGCGCCTGCCAGAAGGCCGAGCGATGATCGGTCTCCGCCGCGAACCTCCGCCAGACGGCGTCCGTCTTGCCGTAGGCGCGGACGTCGAGATCGAGTAGCGGCCGCGCGTTCGTCACGTTCGTGCGGTAGGTCGGGTCCTCGAGTAGGTCGTGGCCCGTCCGCACGATCTCGAGCCACCACAGGAGCCCCGTGTCCATCGGAATCCCGCGCTGGAGCGGCCAGCCGGTGAAGGCGTCCGAGATCGCGCCGTCCGCGATGACGACGCTCACCTCGGGCGTGCCGATCGCCGCCGCGATCGCGGTGAAGCCCTCGTACGACGCGCCGATCGTGCCGACGCGGCCGTTCGACCACGGCTGCTTCGAGATCCAGCGCACCGCGTCCTGACCATCGGGGAACTCCTGCACGAGCGGGTCGAGGACGCCGTGGGACGCGCCCGTGCCGCGGCACGACTGCACGACGACGACGAAGCCCCGCGCGGTGAACGGACCGAACGTCGCCTCGGCCCCAGACGGCGGGTAGGGCGTACGGATGAGGATGGCCGGGCCGTTGGCACGTCCGTCGTTCGGAAGGAGCACGTTCGTGTCGAGCGTCACGCCGTCGCGCATCGGGACGAAGACGTGCCCGGCCGCGGGAGGTGGAGCGTCGGGGCCGGGCTCCCGCGGAGCCCCGACGGGGGGCTCCAACGGCAGGACCGTGAGGTTCGGCGCATCGTCCGCGTGGCAGGCGACGACGAGAGCGCAGAGAGGACCGAGCGAAGCGAGGAGGCGGCGCATGCCAAGCATCGTCCCACGAACCCCGCCGGTCCGCCGCTGACAACTTGCTGACAAATGCTCTGGCGGCCGATCGCTTTCGCGCTACGCCGAGACTCCGCGCAGCCGATACCCTCCGGGGCCCGTCTCGAGCGCCTCGTCGAGGCCGAGCGCGCGGAGACGCTTGATCGCCGAGTACACCCGATACGACGCAGATCGCCCGATCCCCTTCTCGCCCGGCCACCCCGCGGCGAAGGCCGCCTCCGCCGTGAGCCAGCCCTCGGGGCCGGCGTCGCGCAACGCGAGGAGCAGCCGGCGGAGCGCAGGCCGCCGCCCGATCGACACGCGCGGCCCACCGGCCACCGCGAACCAGCTGCCGTCCGCGGCGAGCTCGATCTCTCTCTCTCTCTCCGGGGCCGCGGTCGCGGGGACGACGGGCGCGAAGCGGCTCCGCAGCCTTCGCTCGACGAGCGTGTACGCGAGCACGATCTCGCTCGACGAGCCGGGGGTCTCCTCCGTCCACGGCTTCGCGCGGGCCAGCGCCGCGAGCGCGACCTCCGGTTCCGTCTCGAGGAGCAGCCGACAGAGCTCGAGGAAGCGCGTCGCCGCGCGCGAGGCCGCGCCCTCGTCCCCCGCGACCTCCGCCGCACACTCGGCGAAGAGCCGCTCCGCGTCCTCCCTCTCGCCTAAATCCGCGCGCAGCGCGGCGAGGGCGACCCTCGCGACCCACCGGTTCGGCAGCGGACGGCCCCACTCGTGCGCGAGCTCGACGAGCAGCCGTCGCGCCTCCGCGACCTCCCCTGCGAGCCAGCGCGTCAGTCCGAGCGGGAGACGGACGAGCGGCACGGCGGTGAAGAAGCCCACCTCCTCGTAGCGGCGCGCGGCGCGCTCGTAGTACGTCGACGCGGCCTCTGCGTCTCCGGCGAGGAACGCGACGTCCCCGAGCGACGTGAGCGCGCCCGCGGCGAAGCGATAGTCGTGCACCGACTCCGTCAACGAGAGCGCCTCCTCGAGGAGCTCGATCATCTCCGCGCGCGGCGTCCGTCCGCGGAGGAAGTAGAGGCGATAGACGATGAGCCGCGGCCGGAGGAGCGTGAGCCCGTGCTCCTCGATGAGACGCGCCGCCCGCGCGAAGCATTCCTCGGCCGCCTCGCCGCGACCCTGCTCGCCGAGGAACATGCCGGAGCAGAGGGACGCGAGCGCGATCTCCGGCGCCGACCCCGCGGAGTCCGCGAGCGCGAGCGCCTCGGCGACGCGCGTGCTCGCGCGCTCGAGATCGGAGAACCAGTACGACGCGAGCGCCCGCCACGCCCGCGCGCGCGCGACCCCGGCCGACGCCGACCGCGACGCGAACAGGGCCTCGGCCCGCACGAGCGTCTCCTCCGCCTCGTCGCGTCGTCCCGCGAGGACCAGGGCGCGGCCCCGGCAGAAGGTCGCCTGCGCGAGGAGGCTCGCGTCGATCGTCGCGCCTTCGGCGAGCACGCCGGCGTCGAGGAGGCGAAGCGTGAGCGCCGAAGGTCCGCGGATCGCGAGGAACTCGTCGAGGCCGCACGCGAGCCGGAGCGCGTCTTGGTCGCGCCCCGCCGCGCGCAGGACGTCGTACGCCGCGAGCCCGTCGAGGAGCTGCGCCTCGAGCCAGCCCGCCGCGCCGGCACACTCGCGCGTCCAGAGCGCCGCGCCCCACTGCTCCGCCTTGTCGCGGAACCGCAGCGCGTACGCGAGCCGCGTCTCGCCTTCGTGCGGTCCGCACCGATGAAGAAGGAAATCGCGGACCGGCTGGAGGAAGCGCCAGCGCTGTCGCGCGGCGTCGACCGTGACGAAGCTCGCGTCGAGGAGCCGCTCGAGCACGGGGCGCGCGCGCCGCGCGACGCGTCGCGCGAGGAGGACCTCCGCGTCGGCGATCGTGAACACGTTGCGGAAGACGCAGAGATCGTGCGCGCACGATCGCTCCACCTCGGTGAGCCTCAGGAACGAGCCCTCGAGCGCCGCGCCGAGGCTGCGGTGGCGCGGGGACGTATCGGCGAAGGGCGCCGTGGCGGACAGGAGATGGCGGTCGAACGACGCGACGATCTCGTCGAGCGGGAGGGTGCGCGCCTGCGCGGCGAGCAGCTCGATC
>JBIKNA010000493.1:0-5276 GCA_044358965.1 Polyangiaceae bacterium | reverse complement strand
CGGGCACTCGAGTTTGTGCGAGAGGCCGACGCCGCGACGCTCGAACAAGATGATCTCGACCTGGGGCATGGCCCGGGCGAGCTCTTTGGCGAGCGGCAGCATGCCTTGCACCGACAGGCCCGGACCGCCCTGAACCAGAAACAGCTGCGCCGTTGCTTGGGGCCGGGGCACCACGCGGTCTACGAAGATCTCGATGCGCTCGCCCTCGGGGGCGCTCCAATCGAAGGGTACGCGCACGCGCTCGCAGCTGCCCACGAACGGCGCGGGGCAAGAGGGCTCCGGGGTCGATGCAACCCGAGGGGCCTCCACGGAACCTTGCGTGGTCTGCGCGGTGCCCATGGGCGCGGGCTCGGGTGCTCGGTCGGCTCCCGCCTCTTGCGTTGCGCACGCGCTGCCGCAAAGTGCGACGAGCAGCGCGCAAACACGCGGCAAAACACGGCCCAACATAGGATCAGCGTAAAGAGTGCCGCACGTCTCCGTCACGCCCTCGTTTGCTTGCCGGTCCAGATCGGTGCGCTCGCGTGGGGCCATAGCGGCGCTTGTCTTGCACCGGCCGTGTGGCACCGACCTGCCGCTTGGGCAGCCCGCGCCGGCGTTGCCCCGTCGCCAGTCGTAGCAGGCTCACTGCAACGTTCCGCCTCGCTGGTAAGAAACGCGTCTCTCGGGCGGATCACGGCGCGCAAGTCGTGCGTTTTGGCGTGCGCCGCATCGCGTCGTACGTACGCTCAACGCACACACCGTGTCTCACCTTCGAACACTTCGCATCGTTTCGCTGCTCGCCACCTTTGCTGCTGCGGCATGCGCACCGGCGGGCGACGAGAGCCCGGACCAGGAGGGCCGAGCGCCGGAAGAATCGCCGGCCCCCGAGAGCACGGCGTCTGCCGCCCCAGAGATGACGCTGTTGCCCGGCAACGCCGACGAAGCGCCCACGTTGTCCTTCGACCCCAAAACCAGCTGGAACGTGCTTGCGGCCACCGTGTCGCCGGAGCGCGCCTTGGCAACGCGGCTCGGGCTGCCGTCGCGCCTCGCCATCGGCTTGGGCAACGACGCGATGAGCTACGACTTCAACCAGACCCACGCCTACACGTTGGGGCCCAAGTTCGACCTGCACTACGTGTACTTGTCCGGGCTCGATTGGCCCAAGTGGAACGCGCCCGAGGGGGCCTACGTGACGTTGGTGGGGCAGGCTGCCAAGGCCCGCGGCGTGGTGCCCATGTTCACGCTGTACCAGGCCGCGGCCTGGGGCGATGGCAATCTGTGGTCTTTGCAGAATGCACAGTTCATGACGCAGTACTGGCGCAACGTGCGCGTCATGTTCCAGAAGCTCGCAGCGCTTGGGGTCCCCGCGGTGGTGCACGCCGAGCCAGACCTCTGGGGCTACGCGCAGAAGCAATACGGCGACGACCCAGCCAAGGTGAAGGTGCTGGTGAAGGCGTACGTGCCCGAGTGCAAAGATTACCCCGATACCATCGCGGGTATGGGCAAGTGCATCGTGCGCCTTGGCCGCTGGCTCGCGCCCAAGGTCAGCGTCGGCCTCACGGCTTCGTCCTTCGGCGCACACGACGGCACCGGCCAATCGGATCCGGTGCGCATCGCGCAGTACTTGAACAAGGTGGGTTCCATCGAGGCCGACCTGCTGATCGTCGAGATGCTGGACCGTGACGCCGGGTGCTTCGAGGCCGGTGTGGACCCGAACTGCAAGCGGACCGGCACCTTCTATTGGGATGAGACCAACACCAAGAAGCCCAACTTCCGCGATCACCTGAGCTGGGCCAAGACCATTCGCCTGCACACGGGAAAGCCGCTCTTGTGGTGGCAGGTGCCGCTTGGGGTTCCCAGCACCAAGCCCGGTGGCACCGCCGGGCGCTATCGTGACAATCGGGTCCGCTACGTGTTCTCGCGCCCGGCGGAGTTCGCCCAAGCCGGCGGCATTGGCGTGGTCTTTGGCACCGGGGCCAAGAACCAAACCTCGGCGGTGACCGATGGCGGGCAGCTCAAGAACGCGCTCACCGGGTACCTCAAGGCGCCCGTCGCACTTCCGTAAGCGCCGAGGCGCAAGGGGCGGGTTTGGCCGCAAAGGCGGTACCCCGCGCCGCGCTGCAGTAACCTAGGCAGCGATGGGGGAGCCCGATCGTCCTGCGGCGCCCAACGCGCCGGTGCCCGTACGCATATCCCGGAGCCTTTGGCCCCGGGTACGTCGTGGCACGCTCGACCTCAAGCTGTGGCAGCGGCTCCACGTCCGCGTCACTGCGCTCTATGGCGTCGTCGTGCTGCTGGCACTGGCGGTGCTGTCCGCGGTCACCTACCGGGGCGGTGTCGACATTGCCATGACCGGCCTACGAACGCGCCTCGGGGGCACCGTCGTGGCCATCGCGCGCGGTCTGTCGCCGCAAGACATCGAGGCTCTGCGGGGCGAGGGCCCCCACCACGGGCCGCGCTACCAAGAGATGCTCGCGGACGTTGGCGCCATCGACGCTGCAAACAAAGACTTGCTCAGCATCTACCTGCTGCTGCCCACGGAACCGGCAGGGACCTTCACCTTCGGGTTCGACTTCGTGGCTCCGGGCAAACGCCATGTGCCGGCCGCGGAGTTCGGCAAAGCCTATGATGGGCGGAGCAACGCCACGCTCTTGCGGGGCCTGCGCGAGGTCTCTGTCGAGACGGAGATCGCGAGCGACGCCTGGGGCGACAGCCTGTCTGCCTTTGCTCCGGTTCTCGACGCGCAGGGCAAGCCCGTGGCCGTGGTGGGCATCGACGCGGACGCCAACGAGATCCGCCGCATGAAGCTCAAGGTCATGGCACTCGCCGGGCTGCTCTCGCTTGCGGCAACCATCGTTTTGGGCGTCGCCGGGTTCTTTGTGGGCAAAAGCATTCGCAAACCAGTGATTTCGGTCATCGATGCGGCCACGGCCATCGGCGCAGGAAACTTCGAGACCCGCCTTCGGCTCCAACGACACGACGAGTTCGGCATTCTGGGCGAACATTTCGACCAAATGGCCGCGGGGCTCGAAGAGCGCAACCGCATTCGATCGGCCTTTGGGCGCTACGTCAGCGAGGACGTGGCCAAGCGGGTGCTCAGCAGCTCCGAGGGGGCCCGCATGGGGGGCGAAGTCCGTGAGGTGACCGTGCTGTTCTGCGATCTGCGCGGCTATTCGACCATCAGCGAGATGTTGTCCCCGACAGAAATTGTCGAGTTCTTGAACGAGTATCTCGAGGTCATGAACGCCGAGATCGACAAGGCCGGTGGCATCATCATCGAGTTCTTGGGTGACGCCATCTTGTCGGTGTTCAACGCCCCCAATGATCTCGAAGCGCACCCCGAACGGGCCGTACGGTGCGCCATGGCCATGCGACAGGGCCTCGCGGCGTTCAACGAGCGCATGGACGCCGAGGGCCGCGCCCCATGGACGGCCAAGGGCATGCCGCGGCTCGCCCAGCGCATCGGCATCCACACGGGCCAAGTCGTGGCCGGTAACTTGGGCTCCAAAGTGCGCACGAAGTACGCGGTGATTGGCGACGCCGTAAACGTGGCCTCGCGGTGCGAGGGGCTCAACAAGGTCCTGGGCACCGAGATCCTGTGCACCTTGGCCACCTGGGAGCGCCTGCCGTCGGAACTGCAGGCGCAGCTCGAAGACAAAGGCGCACACGAGGTAAAGGGTCGGACCAAGAAGGTGGCTGTTTACTCAGCATAAGTCGCCCGCGCCCGGCCCCCGGGACGCAAGGTGCGCCACCTGCCGAACCCTGGTTCCCGGGGCAGAAGACGCCAGTTCCGGGACAAAGGGGCGGGACTCCACTACCCTTGAAAGCAAGGAGGCGTTTGCCGATGTCGTCGTCCGTCCATCCCACGCAGATGCTGGACCCCGCCAAGCTCGTGGACGCTGCGGCGTCCGATGCCAAGGCCGGCGATGCCCGGGGCACAAGTGCGATTGCCGAGCTCATCGAGGGGCGGGACAGTCGGTACGACGTGGCCGTGGAGATCTCCAAAGGGGGCATGGGCGCGGTGCATAGCGTCCACGAGAGGCCCTTGGCCCGCACCGTGGCGCGCAAGACCTTGCTGCCCAACTTGGTGCAAGAGCCTCAGTTCATCGACTTGTTCTTGCGCGAAGCCCGCACCATGGCGGGGCTCGAACACCCGCACATCGTGCCCGTGCACGATCTGGGTGTGTCCGACGAGGGCGTGTACTTCACCATGAAGTTGGTGGAGGGCCGCACCCTCAGCGACTGGATCGGCAGTCAGCCCAAAGACGGCAGCGAGCTATGGCACGGCCTGCTCGACATGATCGACGTCGTGATCAAAGTCTGCGACGCGCTCTCGTTTGCACACGGCAAGGGCATTTTGCATTGCGACATCAAGCCGTCCAACGTCATGGTCGGAACGCACGGTCAGGTGTACCTCATGGATTGGGGCATCGCGCAGACCATGGCCGAAGCCGCGGTACCCCGAGCCTCGGCCGAACCCCGCGAAGACCACGCTCCCATGATGGTGTCGGTGCTTGGAACCCCGTCGTACATGGCGCCCGAGCAGGCCGTGGGTGCGTCGCTCGACCAACGCGCTGACGTGTTTGCGGTGGGCGCTCTTCTGTATCACCTGATTTGTGGCCGTGCGCCGTACACCGGGCCGTCGCTGCAGTCGGTCATGCTGCAGGCCATGGTGGGCGACCCCACGCCTCCGCTCGAGGTGCGCCCCAACATTCCCCCGGCGTTGGCCGCCATCGTCATGAAGGCCATGGCCCGGCAACTCGATCACCGGTACCCCACCGTCGATGCGCTCCGCGGCGAACTTGTGCGCTTTGTGCGCGGCGAAGAGACCTTCGAGCGGGTCACCTTCGAGGCTGGTCAGCTCATCACGCAGCAAGGGGAGAGCGGGCGCACGGCCTTCTACGTCGAGACCGGCCGCTGCCGGGTCACCATCGATGGCAAGGTCATCCGGGAGATCGGACCCCACGAGGTGTTTGGCGAGATGGCGGTCCTTGCGGAGGGCAAGCGGACGGCCACCGTCGAGGCCCTGGAGACGACAGTGCTGCAAAAGATCGACGGCGCCACACTGCTCGCGGAGCTCGACTCCATGAAGCCGTGGATGGGCGCGCTCATCCGCTCGCTCGCGGCACGATCGACCAAGAGCGCCAAATAGCATCCATCAATTTCGCCCTCTACCGCGGACCTCGGTACTCTACGCGTATGGCCATGGCCAGGTCCTTGGGGCTGCGATATGCGCTGCGTTCGGTGCCGGTGATCGCGTTGCTTGCGGTCGCCTCGCCGGCGCTCGCTGCGGACGC
>JBIKNA010000120.1:0-17233 GCA_044358965.1 Polyangiaceae bacterium | reverse complement strand
CAAGAGAACGTCTTGGCCCTCTTCGTCGCGGAAGTACTCGGCGATGGTGAGCGCCGACAGTGCCACGCGGGCGCGCGCGCCCGGCGGCTCGTTCATCTGACCGAACACCAGGGCCGTCTTGGAGATGACGGGCTCGCCGGACTCGAGCTTGGATTCGTTCATCTCGAGGTACAAGTCGTTGCCCTCGCGGGTACGCTCGCCGACACCGGCGAAACACGACACGCCGCCGTGGGCGCGGGCCACGTTGTTGATGAGCTCTTGGATCAGAACCGTCTTGCCGACGCCGGCGCCGCCGAACAGGCCGATTTTGCCGCCCTTGCGGTACGGGGCGAGCAGGTCGATGACCTTGATGCCCGTGGGGAAGATCTCGATCTTGGTGGACTGGTCTTGGAAGGCCGGCGGCGCGCGGTGGATGGGCGCGGTGCGCTTGGCGCCCACGGGGCCCTTCTCGTCGACGGGCTCGCCGATGACGTTGAGGATGCGTCCGAGGCACTCTGGGCCGACGGGCATGGCGATGGGGGCGCCGGTGTCCCGGGCTTCCATGCCGCGGATCAGGCCGTCCGTGGAGTCCATGGCGATGGCGCGGACCGTGTTCTCGCCCAGGTGCTGCGCGACCTCGAGGGTGAGGTTGTCGCGCTCCCCGGAGATGCCGGGGTTCGTCACCTTGAGCGAGTTCAGGATCTTGGGGAGCTTGCCGCCTTCGAACTCGATGTCAACGACGGGGCCGATGACTTGAACGATCTTTCCTTTGAACGCGGCTACCGAACTCTGGGTCATGAGAGGAACTCCGTAGGGCAGGGAAGGTCGCGCAAGTCCTAGTAAACCCGGGAGCTTGCGGTTCCGATGCGAGGAGCGCGTCTAACACGCGGTTTACGCTAGTTCAATGGGTGCCTCGAAAGTCCGCCGGTTTCGGGGCGCGCAGCCCCAATCCCCCTCTTGATGTGTGGCGCCAAGGGCCAACGTGCCAAAGGCGCCCTCTTGACGCTACCCCGCGCAAGGCATACGCGATGGCGTCGGGGAATCTCTTTGATCGCTGCGTCCACCATCGAAAGACTGCGAGAGCGGGCGGACATCGTGGCCGTCGTGCGCGAGTCGGTGCCCACGCTCAAGCGTCAGGGGCGGTCCTTCGTGGGCCTGTGTCCGTTTCACAAAGAGAAGTCACCGAGCTTCCACGTCAGCCCCGAGCGCGGCTTCTTTCATTGCTTCGGCTGCAAAGAGGCCGGCAGCGTCATCGATTTTGTCATGAAAATCGAGGGTGCTTCGTTTCCCGAAGCCGTCCGGTCGCTGGCGGAGCGCTACAACATCGAGGTCGAAGAGGAGCAGGGCACCGAGCGCGCGCCGCAGGCGGATCTGGCGGCACGGAGACGCAAAGAAGAGAGCTACGCGGCCATGCAAATCGCGGCGAGCTTCTTCGAGACGCAGCTGCAGGAGCATGCGTATGCCGGCTATGCCATGCGCGAGCTCGAGCGCCGGGGGCTGGGCTTCGGCCGTGACGCGAACATGGACGAGGTGCTCTCGGCCTTTCGCATGGGCTACGCACCGTCGTCCTGGGACGCACTGACGGTGCACCTGCGCAATGCGCAGGTCTCGCCAGTGGTGGCCGAGAGCGTGGGGCTTATCGCGCCGCGGCAAGGCGGCAGCGGTCACTACGATCGCTTCCGGCACCGGCTCATGTTCGCCGTGACCGACGTGCAGGGGCGCGTGGTGGCTTTCAGCGGTCGCGCATTGGATCCCGTCCCTGGTGACGACGCCAAAGACCGGGACAAACCTGCAAAGTACATCAACAGTCCCGAGAGCCCCATCTACACCAAGGGCAATCATCTGTTCGGATTGCACCAGGCGCGGCAGGGAATCCGCGAGGCCGAAGAGGTCATCGTCGTCGAGGGCAACTTCGACGTGGTCTCGTTGCAGGCCCGGGGGGTACGGCACGTGGTGGCGCCGTTGGGTACGGCCTTCACAGACAACCAGGCCCGGCTCCTCGCGCGCTTCGCGCAGCGGGCGGTGTTTCTGTTCGACGGCGACGCCGCTGGGCGCAAGGCAACGCAGGCCGCGCGGCAGCCGGCCCGCTCCGCGGGGCTCGCGTCCAAGGTGGCGCGCTTGCCCCCGGGCGTCGACCCCGACGACTTCGTGCGCGAGCACGGGGCCAAGTCGCTGCTCGAACTCTTGGGCCGCGCCAAGGGCATGCTCGAGCACCTCATCGACGAGGCTCTCGACGAGGGTTTCTCCGCGGCGGATGTCCGCGAGCGCGCGCTTCGGGTGTCCGAGGTGAGCAAGCTCCTGTCCGAAGAAGACGACCCCTTGGTGCGCAGTATGGCCAAGACCTACGCTGACCAGCTCGCCGGTCGCCTGGACATGGTGCGCTCGGAGGATGCGTTCCGGGCCCTCGAGAACGTGGTCAAGAAGGCCCTCGCGGCTGCAGGCCCCCCCAAGGTGGCGCCGGTGTCGCCGGAGCGGGCGCGGGTGCAGGGCAAGCCCCCCGGCTCCCTCGAGCGTCGCGGCATCATCGAAGCACTGATCGAATGGCCAGTACTGCTCCGCGATCCCGAAGTGGAAGAGGTGCTGGGACTGCTCGAAGGGCCCGGTGTCAAGCTCATTGTCGCATTGCGTCGAAGTTTGATTGCCGAAACAAATCAGCTCGATAGCGAACGCTTCTTGGCCCAGGTGCCCGACGCGCTGCGCGAGTTCGCGTCCCGAAGCCTTGTGGCGACACGGTTTTTGGATGCCGAAGAAGCAAAAGGATACTTGCTCGAACTCGCAAACAAGCTAAGGAGGCTGCTCCTTTCGCAAGAGGCCCAGCGCCTGGCGAAGGAAACCTACGCAAACGCGGGCACCGGGGACGAAGATCAAGAGAGGTTCAGCGAAGCTCTCTCCCGCGTTCGCGCCAAGCACGGCTTAAAAGGCGACTGACTTTCTTAGAACCGAAACGATCCTTAGGCGGCGGGCCGCGCGAACAGCAGAAAGTTCGTGTCGGTCACCATTCACCTGCAGCACCCCGCTCCGCGGCGACACTCGAAGAAGGCGGCGATGGCGACGAAGAACCGAGACCGAAACAGCAGCAAGGAAACCGACAAGCTTGCCGAGAACGGCAATGGCAAGAACGGTAAATTCCTAAGTTACGACGAAGTCGGCGAGCAAATCCCGACCGATGCCGTGGACCAGATGGACGACATGATGAGCGTCCTTGGCGACGAAGACATCGAGATCGTCGACGCTGCCACGCAAGTCAAGATTGCGCCCAAGCGCATCGTCGAGGAAGAGGCGGCCGAGAAGAAGCAGGTTCCTCGCACCGGCGAAAAAGAAGAAGACGACAGCTACTACTCCAAGTCCAACGACCCGGTTCGCATGTACTTGCGCAAGATGGGCAGCGTTTCGCTGCTCACGCGCGAGGGCGAGGTCGAGATCGCCAAGCGTATCGAGCAGGGCGAGCACAAGATTCTGAACGCCATCCTCAACTCGCCCGTGGCGGTGCGCGAGATCATCGATCTTGGCGACAAGCTGCGCAAGCGCAAGATCCGCGTCAAGGAGATCATCCGCGACGCCGACGACGAGGAGAAGGAGTTCGACGAAGAAGAGGCCGAGAAGAAGATCCTGCGCTTCATCGACAAGGTGAAGAACATGGATAAGATCGCGCAAGATCTCATCCAGCAGCTCGAGACCTGCGCCGCTTCCAAAAAGAAGCACGTCGAGTCCGAGCTCGAGGCCAACACGGCCAAGATGGTCGAGACGCTCGAAGAGATGCGTCTCAACAAGAAGACCATCGACAAGATCGTCCTCAAGCTCCGGTCGCTGATCCAAAAGGTCGAGCGCGCCGAGAGCGGGTCCACGGAGCTCGAGAAGCGCACCGGCGTCGACATGGACCAGCTGCGCAAAGAGGCGCGTACGTCCAAGGGCGACGTGGCCGCCGAGCGCAAGTTCAAGCGCAAGCACGGCGTCACCACCGAAGAGGTTCTCGCGAACCACGCGGCGGCCGCCAAGAACCTGCGCAAGGTCGAAGAAGAGCTGCAGCTCGACGTCAAGGCCCTGCGCGAGACCTACGAAGACATCCGTGAGGGCGAGCGCCTCAGCGAGCGCGCCAAGGCCGAGCTGGTCGAGGCCAACCTTCGCTTGGTGGTCTCCATCGCCAAAAAGTACACGAACCGCGGTCTGCAGTTCTTGGACCTGATCCAAGAGGGCAACATCGGCCTCATGAAGGCCGTCGACAAGTTCGAGTACAAGCGCGGCTACAAGTTCTCCACCTACGCCACCTGGTGGATCCGTCAGGCCATCACCCGAGCGATTGCCGATCAGGCCCGCACCATCCGTATCCCGGTGCACATGATCGAGACCATCAACAAGCTCATCCGCACCAGCCGATACCTGGTGCAAGAGTACGGTCGCGAGCCCACGCCCGAAGAGATCGCCGAGAAGATGGAGCTGCCGCTCGACAAGGTCCGCAAGGTCCTCAAGATCGCCAAAGAGCCCATCAGCCTCGAGACCCCCATCGGCGAGGAGGAAGATTCGCATCTTGGGGACTTCATCGAGGACAAGAGCGTGGTGTCGCCGGCCGAAGCCGTCATCAACATGAACTTGGCCGAACAGACGCGAAAGGTCCTGAAGACCTTGACGCCGCGCGAAGAGAAAGTGCTTCGCATGCGTTTTGGCATCGGCGAAAAGAGCGACCATACGCTCGAAGAGGTTGGCCAAGACTTCGAGGTCACCCGCGAGCGCATTCGCCAGATCGAGGCCAAGGCCCTGCGCAAGCTGCGGCACCCCTCGCGCAGCAAGCAGCTCAAGAGCTTCATCGAGAACTGAGCCGTCCTGCCATGAGGCATCGCAACGGGCGCGTGACCTTAGGGTCTCGCGCCCGTGCGCGTTTGTGTTCGCGAGTGCCGGCAGTGTTGGTCGCCGCCGTGTCGCTGCTTTCCTTTGGCTGCGAGCGAGGGTGCTTGGCCAAGCGCATGGGGGCGAGCCCCAGCGCCGCGCCGACCGGCATCAACTTGACGGGCACCGACTGCCCGCCGGACCTCGTGCGCTGCTCGGGCAAGGGGCTCGAACGAAGCCTCGCGGGGCATGTGCCGATGGGTTGCCAGGGCGAAGCCTGTGTTTGCCCCTATGCGCCCGTGGGCCGCTGCGACACGCGCTGCCTGGTGGAGGGCGAGCCATTGGTGCTGCCACCGGGGGTGCCACCCGAGCAGCTCTGCGCTCCCTGGGCCGCGGCCGAAGTGTGGTCTGCGCTCGGGCCTCAAGCCGCGGCGGTGACGCTGGCCGTACCTTGCCACGAGGGCGAAACCGTACGCTGCATGGGCGGCGAGACCATCGATTGTGCGCAACAGCGCGTGGTCGGGCGCTGCGCCAATGGCTGCGTTGCCGACGATGGGCTGAGCATAGAAGGGGACGCCGGGGCGGCGGCGATGGTGGTGCTCTGCCGCCGGGGCCGGGCCAAAGACGCTGCCCCGTAGACGCTTTGGCGCTTGGCCGAAGCTGCCCCGCGGCGGTGGCGCTTTTCGTGTGGCAGGTGTGCAACGAATGGCCTTCGCGGTGCGTCGGATCTGACACGGCCGCCATGGATCCCGCCGCGGCGATGGAAGACGCGCGCAATGGGCCGCGTGCGACGAGGCCGGGCAACGCAAGCTGGCGCAGCAGTTGAGCAATCGCGCCCGCAGTGAGGCCGTCGGCGGCGCACTTCGAAAATTGAAATGTCAGGAAAGGTGATCATCTGTGCGCGGCTCCTATACGATTTCACTTGGGCGATCTGAAGCAGCGAAAGAGCACATTAGATCATGGTCTTAGACTGCGATCTTTGATGCGTTCTCCGTTGTCGTCGGTCTTCGTCCAGGTGCGTGCGGGCGCAGGTGGCGAGCTGCTTGCTTCAACAGGAGCAAGCTCCGCCAGGGAGCGAATCAATGAACCGTCGTCATACGCTTTCCGTCGTCGTGGGTGGCATGTTGTGCGTGGCCAGCATGGGGGCCAAAGAGCCGCCCGGAGCGGTGAACGCCGAGCTCGGCAAAGCCGCGCCGGACGGACCGCTCCAGACGCCCGTGTGGGCGGCGGTCATGGAGACCGGCGCTGCTTCGTCGACGATCCTTGCCAATGTCGATCTCAAGACCCCGATGACGGCGCCGGCCGAGCTGCCGCCGTCGCCCTGTGCCGCCAACATGGTCGAGGTGGAAGGGGACTACTGCCCCTGGCTCGAGCAAAAGTGTCTGCGTTGGATCGATCCCGAGACGAAGATGCGTTGCGCCGAGTTCGCGCCCACCAGCAAGTGTCAATCGAAGACCACACGTAAGCACTTCTGTATCGACCGCTTCGAGTACCCGAACGTCCCCGGCGAAAAGCCCGTGGTCATGAAGACCTGGTACGAGGCGCAGGACGCGTGCAAAGCACAGGGCAAGCGCCTGTGCGGCGACAGCGAGTGGACCTTGGCCTGCGAGGGCCAGGAGCGCATGCCGTACCCGTACGGTTACGCCCGCAACGCCGAGGCCTGCAACATCGACCGTCCGCACCCCGAGCCCAACGAGCGCTTGCTTGCGAACCCCGCGACGCGCGACGCCGAGGCGGCGCGGCTGGACCAGCGTGAGGTGTCTGGTGGCAAAGAGGCCTGCGTGAGCCCCTTCGGCGTGCACGACATGACGGGCAACGTGGACGAGTGGGTCATCAACGAGAGCGGTGCGCCCTACAAGAGCGGGCTCAAGGGGGGCTACTGGGGGCCCGTTCGCACGCGCTGCCGCCCCATGACCACGGCGCACTCGGAGATCTTCTCTTTCTATCAGATTGGCTTCCGATGCTGCGGCGACATCAAGGAGCCCCGCGTCGCCGACACCAAGGCCAAGGTGGAGACCGCCAACGTGGCGATGCCCAAGAAGCAATCGCCGATTTGATGCTTTTCGTCGCACCGCTTCCGTTGGGAGCGTGCGAACCACGAAAGCGGCCAACCGTGGTCGCTCGGTAGGGGGAGCTCTGCTCCGGAAGCTTCCGCGCTTATTCGCCGTCCGGGGCGCCGGCGTCGGGCACGGGGCGCGAGCGCTTGTCTTTCTGCGCCGGGGGCTCGCCGTATTCGTGCCGAAGCTTGCGTGACAGCTCGTCGAGCATGACTTGCTCGTGGTACCGCGGCATCTGCGGCAGCTGAAGCACCACGTGCACCGGGTCACCGGCCGCGTTGCCACGGATGATCTCCATGGATCCGCTCGTGACCTTGTTGCCCGCCTCGGACGACTTGTAGTCGAACAAAATGTAGCCGTTGGCGTCGTCTTTTTCGGTGATCTTGAGGCCGCGGTCCACGCGCACCAGGCGCAGCGCAGCGTTCCAGGTTCGGTCGAAGCCGTACGCCGAGTCGAAGCCGCTCTTGGCCTCTGCCGAAGGGCCGCTCATCACGATGGCTGTGGCCACGCCCACCCCGAGCATCGATGCGAGCACCGGCGCACGCAGCGACAGCATCAGGCCAAAAAGGGTGAGCCGCTTGCCTGGCAAATCGCGACGGATCATGCCCCAAGGCTCTAACGCTGCTTATGGAAGTGGGCCAAGTTTTTGCGGAACCTACGGCCCGACGTGCGGGATTTCGGGGCAGAACGCGCGCCGGTGGCCATGCCCGCGCCCCCCGCGGGGCGTCACGGCGCTACGCCTCTTCGAGCTCGACCTTGCTGGCCTTGTGTTGCGAGACGTCGTCGTCGTCGTCTTGGGCGCTGCCCATGGAGCCGGCGGGGCGGGTCAGCAGCGACACTCCCCCCGAAAGGGCCGTCCACAAGAACTGAATGGCAAAGAGCAGGCTGGCGAAGGCGATGCCCGGGCCTTCGAGGATGTCCTTTTCGAAGTACATGCCCATGCCGGCGATGATGCCCGCCTGGAACGTTCCCAGAAGGAAGGGCGGACCGGGAATGAGGATCGTGACACCGAGCGTGCCCATGAGCGCGCAGGACTCGCCGAAGGTGATGAAGGTGCCGTCGCTGTGCTTGACGCCGCAGCCGTAGGCCAAGAGCCACATGCCAAGGGCGTTGAGTGTCCAGTATGCGATGGTCTCGGCCATGAAGGGGATGGCGTCTTGTTTTCGACCCAAAAAGTGCAGCCCCTCGGCAAGTTTGACGGCGGTCTCCGACACTTTTTCCGCGAGCTTCTTGGAAACGAGCCCGAGCGTCTTTTGCACGATGAGCTCGGCGATGCGCCGGGACACGTAGAAGAACGCGATGGTGACGAAGGCTGCGGCGAAGACCCCCAGCATCACGAACGATGCGTGCCTGACGTAGGCGACGGTGACGTCCGGGAGCCCGGCGATCTTGGAGTCGAGTGGGTTGCGGGTGGGCACGACCAGCAGGGCGATGGCCAACACCACGGTGAGCAGCAGGCCATCGATGACCCGCTCGCCCACGACGCTGCCGGTGGCCCGGGTCAGCGAGACCTTGCCCTTCTCGCGGATCATGTAGGGCCGCACCACCTCACCCATACGAAACGGAAAAATCAGAATCGCGGCGAAGCCTACCCAGGAGGCGCTCAGGATGCGGCGCAGGGGGACATCGGCAAACGAGCGAAGGAGGTACCGCCATCGGGCCGCACGGAAGTAGCTGACGGCCAAAAACGTGCCCAGATACGCCGGGAGGGTCCACCACTTGACGTGGTCGAAGGCTGCGCGCGGTGGCCACAGCTGCAGGCCGGCTTTCTTTAGCGTGTACAGGATCGCGCTGGTGATGACCGCAGACGCCACAAGCTTGAGGGCGTGCCGGCGCAAGAGGCCAGGACCGGGGCGGAAGGGGTTCGGGGCGTCGGAGGGAAGCAAGGAATGAGGGCTATAGCACGCAAGCGCAATGCCGCACCTACATCTGCCCTGTTGGTGCTAAGCGCCTGTTGTGATTCGTCTTTTTGCAGTGCTCTAGAGGCTCCACAGGCGAACGCCTGCGGGCACATGGGCGGGGTTGATGGCGCTCTTGACGTCGATGATGACGCCACCCTTTTTGACCCGCCCGAGCAACTTGTCGTGACCGTGCTCGCGGTACCACTTGTGCGAGACCGCGAGGATGAGGCCGTCGAGCTCCTGGAGCTCTTCGAGGGGACTTAGGGCCAGGCCATATTCGTGGACGGCCTCGGCGCTGCTCGCCAGCGGATCGTGCACCATGGTGCGGACGCCGAACTCGCCAAGCTCGCGGACGATGTCGGGCACCTTGCTGTTGCGCAGGTCCGAGCAGTCTTCTTTGAAGGTGAGCCCCAGCACGCCCACGCGCGCGCCCTTGACGGCGACGTCGGCGTTGACCAGCATCTTGACGGCCTTTTGCGCCAAAAACGCTCCCATCTGGTTGTTGATGCGACGCCCGGCCAAGATGACTTCGGGCTGGTAGCCAAGCTCTTGGGCCTTGGTGGTGAGGTAGTACGGGTCGACGCCGATGCAGTGACCCCCAACCAAGCCGGGGCGAAACGGCAGGAAGTTCCACTTGGTGCTGGCCGCCGCAAGAACATCGGCGGTGCGGATGTTCATCCGATCGAAGATGAGCGCGAGTTCGTTCATGAGCGCGATGTTGATGTCGCGCTGCGTGTTCTCGATGACCTTGGCTGCCTCGGCAACCTTGATGGACTGCGCGCGATGCACGCCCGCGTCGACCACGGCGCCGTAGGCCGACGCCACGCGGTCCAAAGTAGCTGCGTCTTCGCCGGAGACCACTTTGACGATGCGCTCGAGGGTGTGCTCGTGGTCGCCGGGGTTGATGCGCTCCGGCGAGTAACCCAGGTGGAAGTCTTGTCGTGGCAGGCCCGAGATTTTGGCGAGGATGGGCCCGCAGATGTCTTCGGTGACCCCGGGGTACACCGTGGATTCGTAGACGACCACAGCGCCCTTCTTGAGCGCGCGGCCCACGGTCTCCGAGGCCCGAACCACCGGGGTCAGGTCCGGGACGTTGTTCTTGTCGACGGGCGTGGGCACAGCCACCACGAAGAACGTGATGTCCTGCAGTGCCGTCGGGTCCGCGCTGATGGTCAGCGGGGTGGCCTTGAGCACACTCTCGGGGACTTCGCCGTTTCGGTCGTGGCCACTCTGCAGCTCTTTGACCTTGGCCTGGTCGACATCGAAGCCGACGGTGCCGGGGAACTTGCGTGCGAAAGCGAGTGCGACCGGGAGGCCCACATAGCCCAGGCCAATGACGGCAATTTTCTCGTTCATGGGTTTGGCCCCGGTTCTAAAGGTGCTTGGGCCATCGCGCAATACGATAACCGCCAACCCTGTTCTGGCCGGCCCGCGCGGAGACGCCCGGAGCCAATGTCACGGGGTTGCTGAAAGAATTTGCGCGGGCCCATCGCGCAGAAGGCGCTCGGCCTCGGTGGTGCCCACGCGCTCGGTGAGCAAACGAATGCCCGTGGCCACCGCGGCAAGGTCTTGCGGGCGATGAGCGTCGCTGCACGCGGCTTCGTAGGCGCCCTCGTCGAGGAGTTTCTCCGCGGCGTCTTGGGGGGCTTGGCCGTACTTGCCCGCGAGCGCAGCGACATCCAACAGAAGTTTGGCCCCCACGTCCAGCAGCGCGTCGAGGCAACGGTCGTCGCGCCATACATCGTGGTAGCGCTCCGGGTGGGCGATGACGGGCCAGAGCCCCGCCCGGCGCAAGTCCCGGAGGCGCGCCTCGACGCGGATGGGCATGCGCGTGGGCTCGAATTCGACGAGCACGCTGCGTTCTTTTTGGCCGCTCGACCGGCCGGGGTAGGGGAGACCCTGCCCCGCGAGCAATCGCCCGTGCACGATTTCATCGAAGTAGTGCTCGCATGAAAGGTGTATTCGCGGGATTTGCGCGACCCCCTCCAAGCTTCGTTGCGTGCGAGCGAAGGCCTGTTCAAGCGCCGTGCGATCGTTGTCGAACATTCCGGGCCGCATGTGCGGCGTGGCCACCACCTCGGCGAAGCCAAGTTGGTACAAACCCTCGAGCAACGCACGCCCTTCGTCTTCGCCGCGGCAGCCATCGTCGATGCTCGCGATGTAGTGGCAGTGAAGGTCGATGAATCCGCGCACGGTATTGATGCGTATTTGTAGCACTTTGCTCAGCCAAATTCGATGCGCGGCTGCGGACGGGCAAGGTGTGAAGGCAACGGACAGCAGCCCCCACGGGTGACAAGCGGGCAAAGTGGGTTGCGGCAACTTTGGACTTTGAGTTGCAGGTTCCGATTCGCCCTCTGTATGCTCGCCTTTGGTTTCTGCCATGGCCTCTGTCAATCCCCACACCCGGGAGCTGGTCTTCAAGCTCGTGTTCTATGGTCCGGGCCTTGGCGGCAAGACCACCACGCTGCAGTACATCCACGCGACGGCCCGGCCGGAGCACCGCGGCAAAATGGTGTCCCTGGCGACGCCCACGGATCGCACGCTGTACTTCGACTTTTTGCCTCTGCGCATGCCCAAAGTGCGCGGCATGCATGTGCGCCTCCAGCTCTTCACAGTGCCGGGTCAGGTGTATTACGCAGCTACTCGTAAGCTGGTGCTGTCGGGGGCCGATGGCGTGGTCTTCGTTGCGGACTCGCAGGCGTCCCGGGCCGACGTCAATCAAGAAGCCCTCGATGACCTGCACAGCAATCTGGCGGAGCACAACCGAGAACTCTCGCTTGTGCCGCATACGTTCCACTGGAACAAGCGCGATTTGTCCGACGCCATGAGCACCGATGAGCTGGAGCGACGCTTCAATAAGTTCGATGCGCCATCGCTGGGCACCGTGGCCACGACGGGCGAGGGTGTGTTCGAGGGGCTCGAGCGCATCACCCGCCTTGCCATGCGCAAGTACGAGGGCGACGAGGACCCGGCCAGTCATCGGCTCGTCGACGCAGGGGTGGCCGAGGCCATGAAGGCCATCGTCGACCCGAAGGCCGAGGGGGCGGCGGTCTCTTCCAAGCCCGTGCAGGTCAGCGTGCCGACGGGCATGATCGTCGTCGACCCGCCGTCGGTCTCTCCGCCGGCCGACGCGCCGGAGCCCCGCGCTTCGGCCGCGGCTCCCGCGCCTGCGCCCGTTCCCGCTCCCGCTCCCGGTCCAGCGCGCAGCGGGTCCGTCGTGCCACAGCAGCCCGCCGGTGCGTCGCAGGCCCCGCTGCTCGCCGCGGTAAGCTTCGTCGAGGTATGGGGTGACGTCGAACGCGAGACCGCGCGGCAGGTCGAAGGCATGCTGGCGGCGCACGATGCGGTCAACGCCATCCTGGCCACGGATGTCCTGGTCACCCGGGTGTTGGCGTCTGCGGCCGCGTTTGTCGGCAGTTTCGATGCCCCGCGGGATCCAGCGGTGGTCGCCTTGCTCCTTGGCCTCGAGGGGCGTCGGTACTTTTGGTTCCGGGGGCAGGTCCGGGCGGCCCGGCACCGAGAGCCGCTCCAGCTGCGCGATGCCCTCGAGTGTTACGCGTTCGCCATCGAGACACGAAGGGTCCGAGATGCCCTTCGCGGGCGTACATAGCGAAAATCATCTGCAAATAAGGTGAAACTGCCGTGTCCGCGGTGTAGCCTTGGAGGCTATGGCGGAAGTCGTCCCTTCCGACGCGCTTGTCGACGACCATCCCGGCGAGCCGGGAGAGCTGGGCCCTGGGTCCCGGCTTGGTCGCTATGAGCTACTTGTGCCCATCGCCAAGGGGGGCATGGCCCGCGTGTGGGCGGCGCGCCTGCACGGGCAGCGTGGCTTCACCAAGCTTGTGGCCATCAAGACCATCCTGCCGAACCTGGCGCAGGAATCCGAATTCGAGAAGATGTTTCTCGATGAGGCCAGCATCGCCTCGCGGGTGCACCACCCCAATGTCTGCGAGGTCCTCGAACTCGGCGAGGAGCGCCAGTCGCTCTACATCGTCATGGAGTGGATCAACGGCGAGTCCCTCTCGAGGCTCTTGCGCGCCTCCGGGCGCGTGGAGCCCATCGAACCGCGCATCGCGGCGCGGCTTGTGGCCGATGCCGCCGGGGGCCTGCACGCCGCCCACGAGCTGTCCGACGACAACGGGCAGTTCCTGAACGTTGTGCATCGCGACGTCTCGCCGCACAACGTCCTTGTCTCCAACGACGGCAACGTGAAAGTGGCCGACTTCGGTATCGCCAAGGCCTTGGGCCAGGCCCACGAGGCCACCCGCGCCGGTACCCTCAAGGGCAAGATCAACTACATGGCGCCGGAGCAAGTCTCCGGTCAACCCATCGACCGGCGCGTGGATATCTTTGCGCTTGGGGTGTGCCTCTTCGAGCTCACTACGGGCGTCAAGCCGTTCAAGGGCGAAGCCGATCACCTGGTCATCTTCAATCTGCGCAAGGGCGTGTACCCCAAGCCGTCCACGCTTGTGCCAGGGTACCCCCCAGAGCTGGAGCAAATCATCGACCGCTGCTTGGCGCTGTCTCCGGCCGCAAGGTTCCCCACGGCCGAGCGCATGCGCCACGCGCTCGAAGAGTACATCGCGCGCAGTGGGCCCATCGTTACCCAAGAGAACATCTCCATGCTCGTCCGCATGCGCCTTGGCGGCGTCATCGACGAGCGTCGCGAGCGCATCCGCCTGGCAACACTGAGCGCCGAGCAGGGCACGTTGGCCAGCGAGTCCGCGCACTCGTCGCGGACGCCGTTCACCTCGAGCGGCGTCAAGACCGCCGGTACGGGCATCCGGCCCGATGGGGCCACGGGGACCCACACGCCGTCCACGAGCATGCCCGGGGCCACGCCGCCACCGCACCCCGTGCACACGTCCATGGCGCCGAGTTCGTGGTCGCAACAGTATCCGATGCCGCCGCAGCAGCAACGCCGCGCGCCCGCGCAGCCTGCGCCGCCTCCGCAGAGCGACGGAGTCACCACGTATCTCGTTGCGGCTTTGGTCGGCCTCTTGGTGGCGGGCCTCATCGTGGCTGGCGGCTATGCCGTGTTCCACTTCATGCACGCCCGCGATGGCGCTGCAGACCAAAGTGCGGACCCAGTGTCTTCGGGTGCGGTACCCACGGGACCGAGCGCCGGAAGCCCAGGGGCGGCGCCAGCACCCACGTTGCAAAAGGGCGCCGAGATCCGATCGCGGTCCGTACGCATCGACACCGCGCCCGAAGGAGCTGCGCTCTTGGTCGATGGTAAAGAGTTGGCGGCTGGCGTGCGCGAGGTGCCGCGGCCAGCCCCCAGGGCCAAGGTCGTGGTTACGGTTCGCGCGGCGGGTTTTGGGGACGAAACGTTGACCATCACCGAGGGCGACGAACCCACGCGGAAGGTCTCGCTCCAGAAAAAGAACGCGACGGCGCCTTCCGGCGGCAAGAAAAAGGACGACGGACTGCCGCAGAATCCGTACTGACGGCCCGGCACGCCCATGGCGCTTGGCGCCAGATTTGCGCTACGGGACGCGAGCGACCTAGAATCGAGTGGTGCCTCGTCGTCGGACCCTCTTCGCGCTTGGCCTTGGCGTTGCGCTGTGGGCACCGGACCTTCGCGCAGACGAGGCGCAAGACGCCCAGGAAGCCCGGACGCAGTTTTCCCAAGGACGCGAGGCCTTTGGGGCCAAACGGTACGTCGAGGCCGCCCAGCACTTCGAGACGGCGGCGTCCCTGAGGCCGCACGCCGTGGCGCTATTGACTGCGGGCCTAGCCTGGGACGCAGCCGGACAGGCGGACCGCGCGGCCGATGCGTTCGCTCGGTGTATGGACATGCCGGGGCTCGACGCCAAACAATCGGCGCAGGCCCACGAGCGCCTGGCGCAGCTCGAAAAGAGCTTGGGGACTGCGCAGATCATCGGACCCGAGGGCACACGGGTGCAGCTCGAAGGTGCATCCAGCTGGCTTCTGCCGGCGAGGTTGCATGCAGCGCCCGGGGCCCGCGCGTTGCAGGTGACACCGCCTCCGGGCGTCAGAATGTCCAAGACCAAGATGGACGTGTCGTTCGAAGCGGGCGTCGTCACCTCTCTGTTGCTGGAGCCAGAGCGCTCGCCCACGGCGGCGACACGCAGCAAAGACCCGGCGACGCAGGGCAGCCTTGCGCCGCCCCAAGAGCCCGCCGCGCGCGGCACAGGGTTATCCCTGCGCCAAGGCGTTGGCCTGTCGCTCGTGGGGGCGTCGGTGCTGGGGCTTGGTGCTGGGGTGGTTCTTGGCACCCAAGCTCTGTCGGCCAAAGATGCCTACGACGCCGCGCCCACGCGCATCGGGTTCGATCATGCCAACGCCCTGGCCACCTGGAGCACCGTCAGCTTCGTTGCGGCGGGCGTACTTGCTGCGGGGGGCGTGACGCTGCTCGTGCTGCCCGGGGAGCGCAAGACCGTCGCGCGTCTTTCTCCGATGGGGCTCGGCCTGTCGCTGCGGGTGGACCAGTGAAGGCGAGGTCGGTGCTCGGGGCGTCGCTGCTCGTGGGCGTGGCTGTCGCCGCTTGCTCCCTTGGGCTCGATGAGTCCAAGTTGCTAGACGCCGGCACGTCGGGACCTACCGATGCCATGCCGCAGACCGATGTCGTCGATGCCGGCGCGTCCGACGCACCGGTGACGTTCGACGCGGGCGTGGACGCCGCGCCAAAGTTTGGGTGCAGCGTGGACGCGGACTGTGCCAAGTCCGCCGGGTGCCAGGCTTCGCGTTGCGACACGGGCCGCGGCATCTGTGTGGCGGACACCTGTCGCGCCGCGTGCAAGTTCACCGTGTGCGATCCCAACGCGCAGGTGTGTGGTGCCACCGAGGTCGGCAGCAAGTCCGTCCTTCGCACGATTCCTCTCGGCACTGGCGTGACCGTCGCAGGTCGTATCGACAAGTCCATTGCCGCCGTGCATCCGTTCGTGTTCGTCACCACCAACACGGGGGTTGCCGCGTTCGCAGCGTCGGCGTTCCTTGGGCAAGGTGGCGCCGACGCACAGGCCCCCGAGGCGGTACGGCTCCCGGTCACGGGGGTTGGGTTCTTGCCAACACATCTCGTGGCCTCAGGCAGCGTGCTCTACATGTTCGGAGACCCCGTGGGCCCCGAAGGGGCGCGAACGCCGGTGGCCACGCTCGACGTGGGGGCCCAGGGGTTCGCCCGGGCCATTCGCGATCCGCTGGCCGCGCAGTCTGCGCTCCTGACCCCGCAGCCAGCCGCCTTGCGCCCCGAATTTTCGGGGCCGCAAAGCCCCGGTGCCGTTCTGCTGGCACAGGCGATTACGGGGCAGGCGGGGGCATTCGCTGCGGTGATTGCACCCCCCATCAACGAGACCGCGCCGGTGGTCTTGCGGGCCACCGGAGCCGGCCCCAACCTTCAGCCGGTTGCATCAAGCAAAGACCGTCTGGTGCTCTTCAGCCCGACGTTCAACGGGGTGATCTTTCGCGTTGTCACCCAGGCCGGCGCCAGCAATTCCCAGATGCAGAACGCTCCCATCGATGCGGGCGCCATCAAGACCGAAGGACCCCATGCCTTCGCCCAAGGTCCCGACGGAACCGTGGTGTGGGCGCACCGGCTCCTGCAAGCGGGCAATCGTGACGATGCCCGGGTGGCTTGGCTCAAGGCTGGCCCGCCGGACGCCGCGCTTGTGATCGAACATGCAGAAGTGGCCGTCGACGCGAGCACCCAGCTGGGCGCCGTGGCCTTCATCGACGTGGATACCGTGGCGTTGCTGGTGGGGCTAGCGGCCGTCCCCAACGTAAGGCCGGCCAGCAGCAAAGTGGTGCTGGTGCGGCGCAAAGTAGGCATCGTGCGCGAAGTGCAGCTCGGCAACATTCCCATCGAGCAGGTGGCTCTGGCCAGCTCCGCGGGCTTTCTGTACGTGCTGCAGACGGGCAGTCCTTCGCAGCTTTTGGTCATCGCGCCGGACTGTCCGTAGCCTCTTGCTCGGCGATCTAGGGCGAGGCCGCCGGGGCCGGCGCGGGGGCCACCTTGGGCTGCGCCGAAGCTGCACCTTGCGGTGGCAGCTTGCGGAAGTAGCGGACACGCGCTGCCTGCAGTGGGAGCCACACATCCGGGCTGACCACCTGCGTGTCTTCGAAGTAGGCGCGGGCGCCGGGCGCCGTGCCGCGAAGCAACTTTGGCCCCGGGGGAAGCGAAGCGGCGCGCTCACCGGCAAGATCCAGCGCGCCACCCAACCATGGGTGCACATCTCCAGTGACAAGCATGCGGCTGCTGCAGCCGGCCTTGGACAGCGTGTCGGCGAGGAGTTTGGCGGTCTCGGCGCTGGGCCGGACCTGTGGGCCGAGCTCCAGCCAGGTCAACATGCCATCGTCGTCGCCGATGCCCACGGCGGCGCGCGCGGTCTCGGCTCCCGGGGCTCCGGGGCGAACACCCCGCAAGAGGGCCGCGGCGGCACCGGCGCTCCCGGTCTTGGCTGCCTCGGGTACCTCCGTGGCCAGCAAGAAGACCGAGCGCGCGTGGAACAACCC
>JBIKNA010000492.1:0-5322 GCA_044358965.1 Polyangiaceae bacterium | reverse complement strand
GCCCGCTGTGGCCCCCGCACAAGATGTGGCCCGCTTCCACGGGTTTCGCATCCTCGGGTGGATGGCCATCAACGACGAAAAGCAGCGCGAGGAGCTGACGGACATCTTCGGCCGCGACAAGAACTTCCAGGCGCCCAAGCAGAACTGCATGTACGCAGAGCTCGGCTTCTCCTTCGGCAACGCCGCCACGGCGCCGGGGCAGCCCCCCCCGCTCGACATGCTCGTGTCGCTGTCGTGCCATCAAGTGCAGGCGTTCGGCTTCGCCTGGCCCCACGGCACCAAAACGGCTCCCACCCAAGACGCCGAGAACCGCGTGGTCGCGTTGTGGCGCCGCGCTTTCGGCGGCTGAGTCCCCAGTTCGCTCATGGCATCGCTCTCCACCGTGCTCCCCGGGCAGCTCCGCGCGGCCATCGCCGACCGCCTGCTCTCGCACATCACCCTCGATGCCTCGTGGGCCGAGCGGGTTCGGGAGCTCGACCAGCGCGGTCAAGTTGTCTACGTCCTCAAGAACCTCTCGCTGGTCGATTTCCTCGCGCTCGACCATCTCACCCGCAGGCTGGAACTGCCGGAGATCCGCTTCGCCAACGACTTAGGCCTTGGGTTCTTTCAACCCGGTCGCTCGGGCCTATCGTCCCTGTTCCGCCGCACCGAGCGAGCCGAAGCCGAGCACCTCAAAGCTGCGCTGTCCGAGACCCAGGGGTCCGCCGCCCTCTTTCTCAAGCGTCCGGCACACTTGTTCGAACAAGGAGCCCGCGGGCGCAAAGACAACGACGAGCTCTTGCACGCGCTGCTCGCCATGCAGCGCAAGAGCAAAGAGCCCATCCTGCTCGTGCCGCAGGTGTTCATCTGGTCGCGGTCACCGGACAGCAAAGAACGGGGCGTGAAAGATCTGCTGTTCGGCCCCCGGGAATGGCCTGGCACCTTGCGCACGGTCACGCAGTTCCTCATGAACTACAGACACGTGGCCCTGCGCGCCGGCGAACCGGTCGACCTCCAAGCGTTCCTTGCGCAAGAGGGCCAAGGCACGAGCGACGAAACCCTGGTTCGGCGGCTCGTATACACCCTGCTGCGGCGCATCGAACGCGAGCGCCGGCAAGTACTGGGGCCCGTGGGCAAACCCAAAGACCGCGTCCGGGACGAAGTTCTGCGCAGCCCAAAGCTCAGCAAGACCATCAAGGATCTGGCAAGCCGCGGCGGCAAAGACGAGGCGGCGCTGGTGGGCGACGCCCGGGACATGCTCGAGGAGCTGCAGGCGGACTTGGACATGTTCGCCATGAACGCCCTGGACACGGTGTTCGACGCCACCGTCGCGCGCATGTACGCGGCCATCGAGGTGGACCACGAGGGCATCGAGCGCCTGCGGCAGGTGGCGCGCGAGGGAACCTTGGTGCTGCTCCCGAGCCACAAGTCCCATGCAGACTACATTATTTTGTCTCGAGTGTTCTACCGGGCCAACATGCCGGTCCCAATCATCGCTGCCGGCGACAACCTGAATTTCGTGCCCATTGGCCCCATCCTGCGCAAGGCCGGAGCCTTCTTCATTCGTCGCTCCTTTGCCGGCGACAAGCTCTACGGCGCCGTGGTCGACGCGTACATCCGGCGGCTCATTCTCGATGGGCGTGCGCTCGAGTTCTACCTCGAGGGTGGACGCTCGCGCACGGGCAAGCTGCTCGCGCCAAAGCTCGGGCTCTTGTCCATGGTCGTGGACGCGGCCCTCTCGGTGGACCGACCGGTGTTCTTCTGTCCCATCTCCATCGCCTACGAGCGCTTCGTCGAAGAGCGCGCCTACGCCCGGGAGCTATCGGGAGGCGAAAAAGAGAAAGAAGACGCCTTGGGGCTCTTGTCTGCTGCGGAGACCATATTCGGGCGCTACGGCCGCGTGAGCATCCAGTTCGGCCGCCCCATGGCCTTGTCCGAGGTGCGGCAAAGCGTCACCGCGAGCGATGCGGTGACGCTTACGCCCACGGAGCGCCGCCGGATCATCTCCCAGCTGTCGCACCGGGTCATGCGCGAGATCAATGCCGTCACAGCGGTGACCCCGGGGGCCCTCGTCGCCCTCGTGCTCTTGGGCAACGAGCGCCGCGGCATGCCACACGCCGAGCTTCTTCGGCGGGCGCGCTGGTTTGCCCACAAACTCGAGGCCGAGGGCGCCAGGTTCAGCCCACGGCTCTCGCAAGCCGGCGCCCAGGGACTTCGGGAAGACGCACTGGTCGAAGCGTGCGAAATGCACATTCACGCCGGGCACGTCATTGCCCAGCGGCCCTCGCAGCGTGACGCCAATGGTGTGGGGCGCGCGGGTCTCGGCGCCATCTATCGCGTACCGGACGAGGGCCGTGTGTTCCTATCGCTGGCCAAGAACACCCTGGTCCATTTTTTGGTCGAGCGCGGCCTCGTCGCACTGTCGCTTCTTGGCGCCCGGGCGCCTTCGGTGTCGCTGCCGGCGTTGCTGTCCGACACGCTGTTCCTCTCCAAGCTGTTCAAGCTCGAGTTCGCCTTCCGCAGCGACGCGCATCTCGAGGTCACCGTGCGCGGCGTATTGCTTGGCATGCAACGGGACGAAGAGCTCAGCTTCGACGATGACACGATACGACTGCCCACGGACACCGGAGCCCTCGGTCGCTATGCCCGCGCCTTGGGCGAGTTCGTCGACGGCTACTTGGTGGCGGTCCGCACGGCGCTCTCCCTCGAACGCCCCACGGTGGCCAAGGAGTACCTGCGCAGGTGCCTGCGAACGGGCGATCAGATGTTCCTGACGGGCGAGATCGACCGCCGCGAAGCACTAAGCAAGCCGCTGATGGAAACGGCGCTGATGTCGCTGATCGAACTTGGGGCCGTCGGCCGCGTGGGCGACGACTTGCGTGTAGTCGACACGCACTTGGCCACCAATGTCCAAGACCGTCTGCTGGGCTTCACGCCGTCCTAGTCTGCCGGGCTAAGGCCTAGGGGGTGTCCCGCGTACGAAGGTCGGGCGCCGTTGGGCTTGGGCTCGAACGACTTAGCGAGGACCGGGACGCGTGCTTCGTGGCGCCTTTTGCACCAACACGTCGAGCTCGTCGATGAGGCTGGAGCAAATGGCCTGGGCCATGCGAATGGTGTAGCCCTCGGTGGCGGGCGCGTCGCCGTGGGCAGCGTCGAGAAGCGCCTGGATCTCTTGGGCGAGCTGCAGCGCGCGCTCTTGCGGCGGAGGCTCGGGGACCAAGGGCGGGGCAACCAGGGTGAGCTGGGGCGCCGCGATTTCGGGCTGTGTTTGACGCGCGTACCTGACGACGGGACCGTTCATGAGCGTTTGGCTTCCCCCAAGCTGCGCGGACTATGGCCTCGGGATCCGTCACGCGCAAGCGACGATCATGTGACCAAGATACGATTTTCGTTGATGGTTTGACGCACCGTGACGCGAGCGGCCGACCCCCTTGCGTCACGACGGCAAAAGAGCGAGACAGTGGAGCGCGAAAAAGAGCGCTGAAACCCGCGATTCCCATGCACAAGCTCCCCCTGCCCTTGCGGTCGCCTTGGTGGCGCGCTTTCGTCCTGACCGCATTGGTCTCGGCGCTGGTGGGCTGTGGCCGGGTGCCGTCGCCCCTGTGGCCGGGTCTCGAAGGATCCATTGGGTTGCCCCATCGCGGGGTCCTCGTGTCCGGGCGCATGCTCCCGCAAAAGGGGCCGGGCTACGCCTGGCTGCGTCGCGACGATCGCCACTGGGGCCTGCCCCGCTTTACGGTGGCCATCGAGACCGCCGCTGCGGAGGTAGACCACGAGCGCCCCGGGGCCCCCTTGCTCGTGGGCGATCTGTCCGCCCGACGCGGTGGCTCACTGCTACCCACGCACGCCTCGCATCGGACCGGCCGCGATGCAGATCTTCTCTTGTATTTTACAACCCTGGGTGGGGTGAGTGTCCCTTCGCCCGGCTTCGTCAAGGTCGGCGCCGACGGCCTTGCCTGGGACCCAGTCGACAAGCGCTTCCTGCGGCTCGACGTGCCGCGACAGTGGCTATTGGTCCGCGCCCTCGCCGCGCACACGGAGTTTCGCATCCAGTGGATCTTCGTCCACCGGAACATCAAGGCGCTGCTGCTCGAGTGGGCCATGGCCCGCAATGACGATCTGCAGGTGGTCGCCCGGGCCGCCGAACTGATGCAGCAGCCCGGGGGCACCGGCGCCCACGACGATCACATGCATATCCGGACCGCCTGCACCCGCGAGGAGCAAGACAAGGGATGCGAGCACTCGGGCCCCTACCGCCCCTGGCTCGAAGATTCCGCGGCCGCGGCCCTCGAAGAAGCCACCGCGGGCGATCCGTGACGACGCCCTCGGGAACCCTGCGGCGCGGCGACGCCAAAGACTTGGGCCAGCTCCTGCCCGAGGCCGCCGTGGACCTCGTGTACATGGACCCTCCGTTTGCCGTGGGCGCCGAGTTCGGTGCCCGTACGGCGACGTCATCGCATCGGGCCCGGGGCCCCGTGGCCTACGACGATCGTTGGCCGTCGCTTTCGGCCTACCTCGATTGGCTCGGCGCGCGCATCCGGGTCCTGCACGGGCTCCTTTCCCCTTCGGGCACCATGTGGCTCCACCTCGACCAGCGCGCGGTACACGAGGCCAAGGTGCTCTGCGATGGCATTTTTGGTCGCGAGCGGTTCTTGGGCGAGATCATCTGGGTGCCTGGCAACGGCGGCAAACGACGCAGCGGCCCGGGCATGGCGCACCAGACACTGTTGCTCTACGCGCGCGGCAAGACCTGGGTGTGGAACCACAAAGACCCGGCGCTGCGGGAACCCTTCGCGCAGACGAGCCAATCCATGCACTTTACGCACACCACCGAAGACGGCCGACGCTTCCGGGAGCGCGTGGTGGGAGGACGGACATACCGGTACTACGCCGATGTGGGCCGGGCCCTGGGCAGCGTGTGGGTCGATTGCCCCTCCATGGTGGCCAACACGCCGCTGCGCAAAGAGTCCACGGGGTACCCCACACAAAAGCCGCTGAAACTTCTCGACCGGATTGTCCGCGCGTCGAGCAACCCCGGGGACCTGGTGCTCGACCCGTGCTGCGGCTCGGGCACCACCTTGGTGGCCGCGGCACAGGCCGGACGCCGCTTCGTCGGCAACGACGTGGGTTCGCTTGCCATCGAGACCACGAGCGCGCGCCTCGGCAAGCTCGGCATTACCTTCGATGTGGCCGATGCGCCGTGGCCAGCCGGGCCGACCTAAATCGCCGAGCATGATCTTCGATCAAGCTCGCCGCTTTAGCTTCCTTTGTTATCGGAGGACTTCGTCCTCCGCCCCAGAGGCATTGCCGCTGGGGCCCCACCTCCTACTTTTGGGTCCCGAG
>JBIKNA010000119.1:0-17331 GCA_044358965.1 Polyangiaceae bacterium | reverse complement strand
CACGCCTGCTAGGCTTCGGCGTCGTGCGCGGAATCGAGGGCTTTTTTACCGAGAGCGAGGGCCGCTGGTACGCGCGTTTCGCGCGGTCGTTGCGCGGCGGGGTCTTCGTCGAAATCGGGTCCTGGAAGGGCCGAAGTACGTCGTTCGTGGGGCCCGTATGCAACCAGAACGGTACGCGCCTGGTGTGTGTCGACCACTGGCAAGGTTCGTCCGACTCCATGGCGCCCAAATACATCGAGGGCCTCGCGGCTGGGGACGTGCACGCCGAGTTCTTGCACAACATGGCGGTGCTGGGCATCACCGTCGAGGTGCTCAAAGAGTCGTCTCGGCAGGCCGCAGGCCGCTTTGCGCTGGCCAGCGTGCAGCGAGTCTTCTTGGATGGCAGCCACGATGGCCCCAGCGTGGCCGAGGACCTCTCGCTCTGGTACCCGCGCCTCGCCCCAGACGGCGTGCTCGCCGGTCACGACTACGACGAAAAGCACCCGGACCTGTGCGCTGCTGTCGACGCCTTTGCCGCGGCGAACGGCCTAGGGGTGCATCAAGGACCACGCTCCATCTTTTGGTTGGCGCCGGCGCGCTGAACGGTCCTGCTTGTGGACCTTGGCTTTTGGACCTCGGCCTGTCCATCCTCTGGGCGCCGAAGCTTCGTAGTATCGTTCGCCGTTGCGCCATGCCGCCACACAACGCCAAACGATTTGCATCCGTAAAGCTGCTCGAGCGCTGGTTCCACGCGCACCACGGCCGGGAGACCGAGCTGTGGGTCGACATTGCGAAAGCCGACCGAGGTCACAAGAGCGTGACCTACGCCGAGGCGCTCGAGGTTGCGCTGTGCTTTGGCTGGATCGACGGGCAGAAGGCCAAACTCGACGCGGAATCTTGGGCCCAGCGCTTCACGCCGCGAACGGCGCGCAGCATCTGGTCCGATCGCAATCGCGGGATTGTCGCTGCATTGGTAGACGCAGGGCGCATGCAGCCCGCGGGGCAAGCCGCGGTGGATGCCGCCAAGGCCGACGGGCGCTGGGCCCGGGCCTACGTGGGCCAAAGCAAGGCCGTGGTGCCCGACGATCTTGCCCAGGCCCTCGCAGCGTCGCCCAAGGCCCATGCGTTCTTCCAGACGCTCGACAGCGCCAATCGATACGCGGTGCTCTTTCGCATCGAGGCGGCCAAGAAGCCCGAGACCCGGCAGCGCCGCATCGCGACGTTCGTTGACATGTTGGCCCAGGGCAAGACGCTGTACCCGGCGCGGGCGGCCAGGCCCCGGGCCAAAGTTACTTCGGCAGCAGCGAAACGTTCCAGCGCACCCGTCGCGCGCGGGGGTTCACGGCGGTGAGCTCGAGGTCTTCGTAGACCCACCGTGACTGGGCCTGTTCGGCGGTGGTCAGTTGGACTCGGCGAAAGCCTGGCAGTTGCGTCACCGCCACGCAGGCAGCATCGGCGCTCGCCTTCTGGCAATTGGATACTTCTTTTGCTTCGACGGTGGCGGGCGCCGGGCTCGGTGCGCCGACGGCGCCTCGGCGCGCGCGAAGCTCGGTGCCGTCGCGAAGCTTGATGCTGGCGGTCTCGCCGTCGGACAACGCCACCAAGACATCCATGCGGTCATCGACGCTCGCGCGGGTCACGACGCTTGGGTCCGTGGCCGGGGCCAAGGTCTCGACGCTGGCGTCCAGCATGGGCACGATGCCCCCGCCGCGCAGCAACAACGGCAGCTTGGAGAGCGGCGCCGGGATGCGCACCCGCTGGTCGCCGGCATACACGGTGTTGTCGTCCAGATCGATCCATCGCCCCGGCGGAAGCCAAGCCTCTTTTTCGCGCTCGCCGCGGCGCACCACGGGCAATGCAAAGAGGTCGGGGCCCAAGAAGAACGTGCTCTCGGCCCGCAGGGCCTCGGGGTGCTTGGGGTAGAACAAGAACGGATGCCGCATGATGGGCGTACCGGTGTCGTGCGCCGTCATGGCCTGCACGTCGAAGTAGGGCGCCAAACGCGTATGCAGTCGCGCGGCCGCGCCGTACACGTCCATGGTCTCTTGGTCGTTCCAGAGCTTCCATTTGGTGCGGCCCAGCGGGTGCGAGCAGGCGTTCTGCTCCATCATGATGGGCGACACGGCGCCCACCTGCGCCCAGCGCAGGTAGATCTCTTTGTCGCGCGGATCGCTCGTGATGCACTTGAAGCCCGTGACGTCGCTGCCCCAGAGGGGTACGCCGCTCATGCCCAGATTCAGGCCGCTACGTACCGCCGAAGGAAGCCCTTGGGTCTCGTCGAAGGTGGCCTCGGCGTCGCCGCCCCACACCGCGGGTACCCAGGCTTGGGTGCCCGTGTACCCGGAGCGCACAAAGAACAAGAAGTCGCCGGGCTTTTCTTGCGAGAGCAAGTCGAAGGCTGCTTTGGCCGAGAGCACCGGATACTCGTTGTGCACCGCGGCCCCAGTGCGGCCGTCGCCAAAGCGAAAGTCTCGGCGCACGTATTCGCCGAAGTCGTGCATCCAGCCGTCGTAGCCAAGGGCCAGCGTGCGGCGCAGCAGGCTCTGAAACCAGCGCACGCCCTCGGGGATCGTGAGATCGATGGTGGCAACGGATTGCCCCTCGCCGGAGATGAAGAACACCTCGCCCAGGGCGCCCCTGTCCGTGGTGGCAAGCAGCTTGTTGTCTTTGCCGTAGGCCAAGTCGCTTGCGGCCCGGCCGATGGTCGTCGAGACGTGCGGGTTGTTGTAGGCCATGACCTTGTAGCCAAGCGCGTGGGCCGACTGCACCCACTGCCGCAGCAGCTCCTCGCGGCCAAGCTCCGATCGTGCGGGCAAGAAGTGCACGGCGTCATCGAGGCCCGTGGTGGGGATCTTGGCCTGCCGGAGCTTCTGGAACTCGGGCACGCCATCAACTGTTTGTTCGACGCTCACGCGCCGCCTTGGACCAAACACCCACGGGGCAGGCACCAAGGGCCGTCCGGTGTCTCGGGTGAAGTCGTCGAGGCTCGCCGTGGGGGCGTCGTGCACATAGATGACCGTACGCAGTCGCGTGTCGTTGACCGCCACGCGAAAGGCCTCGGGCCGCTGGCTGCCAAAGTGCACTTCCGTACGGTGCGTGGTGCCAAGGTGCATGGCGTAGCCCGCGCTCGACAAGAAGAACGGCACCGGGAAATACGTCATGGATGGCCCGTTGGGGTACGGGTTCGTGTCGCTCCGCTGTGCTTGCTCGCCGGCGCCCAGGGGCCCTTCTTCGGCCCACGAGTACATGGAGAGGCCGCGGTGGTCGACAGAGGCGAAGCGCTCGCCGAGCCCAAAGAAGTGTTCGTCGGAGCCCAAGGCGAAGGGCAGCGTGAGCTTGTTCCAGTTCGGCCCTTGGCCTTCGAGATCCAAGGTGACCTTGGCTCCGTCGACGGTCACGCGCAACAGCAGCGTTCCGCCGCCCGCCTGCAGCTCGAAGGTGCCGTTGCTTGCGTCTTGGGCCAGCACCCGCGCCGAAGACGGATGCGTCCACGGCAGCTCACTGGGAACAAATCCGTCCCAGCCGGGCAGCAGGCGTGCGCCCACGGTACCTTCGTCGGTGGTGGCGCCGGGGCCTCCGTAGCCGTCGCTGGTGCCCGAACGAAACCCGCGGAGCACGGTCTGACCTTTGTCGTTCTGGATCGACAGCGAGAAGGGTTCCACGGTCACGCGCACCTTGGCGCTCGTGCCGCCAAGCTCCACTGTCGGGCCTTCGAGCGCGCTGTTGTCGCAGGCGCCAAAAGAGGCGAGGGGGATCGCGAGAAGAGCAGCGGTGCGGACCATCGTGACGCGGGACATGTTGCGCGCGGAAGTTAGCAGCGGAGCCTTCGCTCATGGCCCGCACCTCGCCTCGGGTTTTGAAGCCGGTGTCGCCGATGAGTCCGCTGGCTCTGGAAAGATCCATCAGGGGCGGCCAACATGTGCGCTCAAGTAATTGAAATTACTGAAGCACACAGGGCGGATAGAATCCTACAGTGTAGGTGCGCATCTTGCACGGCCTCGGGTTTGTTCGCCCGTCGCTTCACCGTTGCCCTGGCCGCCATCCTCGGATGTTCCCTGGCCGTGGCGTGCTCCAGCGAGACCGAAGGCGACGAAGACGCCTCGCAGGCCGAGGCGCTCTCCACAGACCCGAACCGTGCCTACTCGGCGAACGGTCGCGACGAAGAGATCAGTGTGCCGCCGGCCGGCACCATGTTGGTGGAACTCTCGCAGCCGGAGCTGCTCGTGCAGCTCGAGGGCGAGGGGCGAGGGGCCGCGCAGGTGTTCGGCGTGCCCGGGCGGCAAGACAACGCGGCCCTGCACGCGGCGTCTCCCACCTATCGTGACGTGGTCAAGTCGCTCTCCGATGATCTTGCAGCGCTCGCTCAGGCCGAGCCCAAGCTCACCACCCAGGTCATCGCCGGCCGTCCGCGGCTCTTCAACGCGGGCTGGCTGACCAGCAAGTATGCGAGCTTCGACCTTGTGGGCGTGGTCAACCGAATTGACCGCAAAGACATGGGCGCGCCCAGCTGCGGCGAGGTGCGCTTCGTGTATCGATTGGCGTACGCCAAGGCCATGGGCAACGCCGTGACGTTCTCGCGGCTGCCGTTCTTCTTGAACGTGGTGTACGCGCTGCCCCAAGGCGACTGTGCGCGCGCCGCCAAGGCCTTCGAGGTGCCCGATGGTTTGAACAGCCCCGCCTACTACGTGCAGTACCTCACGCAGGGGCCGCTGTCGTCGTCGCGCATGAGCCTCAAGCAAGTCGAAGTGAATGGCCAGGTGGTGCGGGTGCCGTCCGAGTCCAAGACCGACATGGGGGGCGCGGCCGAGTACTTCTTGCGCGTGTTCCAGCTGCAGGGCAACCGCGCAGTTCTTCGCCCCCTCGAGAACACCCCGGACGTTGCGCGTCTTCGGGCGGACGAAAACCTGCGCGGCGAGCTGCTCGGCTGGATCAAGAGCAACGTGCGCGGCATCGACGAGGGCACCGCCGTGATGCCCGAGAAATTTGCGGCCACCAAGGCCGGAAGCTTTACGACCTTTGGCTCGGCGCGCATGTCCAACAAGCTCTTTTCGAGCCTTTTTTCGGCGCAAGAGCTGGCCGACGCCAACCTGTCGGACACGCGTCTCGTGGCCTCGGCCCAGGGGCTCTTGTTCCGTCTCGACGACATGACGTGTGTGGGGTGCCACCAGGGTCGCTCCGTTGCAGGCTTTCACTTGCTGGGCAAAGAGCGTGGCACACGCATGAACCCCCTGAACGCGCTGCGGGTGCACGGCTCGCCGCACTATCTGGCCGAGCTCGTGAACCGCAAAGCTTACTTTGCGGACCTTGCCCGTGGCGCCGAAGACAAGCTGCGCCGAACGTCGTTCCACCCAGCCGTGGGCACCCGCGCCACCGTGGGCACCCACTGCGTGATGCCCCAAGACCAGGGGGCCTTTCGCAATACCTGGAGCTGCGAGGCTGGTTCGAGCTGTGTGGCCTTGGCCAAGAACGGTCGCGGCGGTGTGGACCTCGGGGTGTGTTTGCCCGAGCGCGAGGGCTTTGCGGGCTTGCCCTGCTTGGCTGGCAACATGACCGACGGGGCGACGCCGCGGGCCGACAAACTCGCCACGCAGAACCTCGGCTGCAAGGGCGCCTATGCCTGTCTCAAGCCCGAAGAGGGCACCCCCGCCGGCATGTGCGTTGCGCGCTGCAAAGGCCGCTTGGGCACCATGAACGGCGACCACGAGATCTGCGCCTACGGCGGTGGCGCGGCGTTCGACTCTTGTGCGGCCAGCGGCAACTTCGCCTCGTGCATCGAGGACTCGGTGCGCCCGGCCCCGCGACAAGCTTGTGACGAAGAAAACCCCTGCCGCGAGGACTACATGTGCCAGCGCCTCGAGTCGCTCAGCTCGCGCGCCACGCTGACCAGCACGCCCAAGGGCAAGGGCTTCTGCAACCCCACGTACTTCATCTTCCAGATGCGCCTCGACGGCCACCCATCGCCGAACTGAGCGCCCGCAGACCAAACCCGCTCGCAGCATCGGCGACGTGCCCACCGCGGGGGCTGGCAGCAAGAGTTCGCGCCGCTGACGCCCGGCGCTCGATGGGCCGCGGGCCCAACCGATTCGCGTCCCTGGGCGGAATTTGGCCGCGCAGGTGGATCCCATGGTCTCCAGTGTCTCCTTCGCGTGACATCTAAATCCTTGAAACCATTGTCGCGACATGGTGGCTCATGTCCTGCAATGTAGGTGTATATGCGCTCCAAACTCCTTCCTCTGTCCCTCGGTCTGTTGGGTGTCCTCTTGGGTGCCTGCGCCCAAGAAGAGGGCGGTGAGCCTGCACCCGAAGCCACAAGCGAAGCAGAGGTGACGTGGGAACCCATCTCGGCGCTCATGGGCAACTCGCCCAACTTCGCCCAGGCCAGCAACGGGAACATGCTCTCTGTCGTGTCGCGCGACTTCGGGCGCGGCGCCAAGGCCGGGGCCCTCGTAGAGCTGTTCTATCCGTCGTACGGCAAAGACAACTTGTGGGACGCCTACGTGGGCGTTCGCGCCCGCGGCGACTTTCATTGGGCCCACGACATGAAGCTCGTGGGCCAGCGGGTGCTGCCCGACACGGGCATCATCGAGAGCGACTTTTCGGCGCCGGGCATCGAGGTCCGCGTGTCCGACGTGGTGCGTCCCGGCCACGACGCACACGTGCGGCAGGTGACGGTAACCAACCGCGGCGTCGACGCCTTGGACGAGACGGAACTTTCGTTCTTTGCATTCTACACCATTGGCGGACTGCCCGGTGGCGACAAGATCCGCATGGATGCCTCGGGGGCGCTGGTGCAGAGCGAGCCCAACGGCGATCGCACGGTCATCGCCACCATGGCCGAGCGGGCACCGAGCGCGTCGCACTGCGGTGCCGCGCTCTTGGGCTTCACCTCGCAGCGCGACGCCCGTTTTGCCGCCGAAGACGGCAGGCCTGCGGGGTGCTCTGCGGCGGGGCCCGTGCCCAGCGGCGTGACCGGCGCGCTTTTTCACAAACTGCCGCGCATCGCGCCGGGCAAGAGCGAGAGCCTGAGCTACGCCATTGGCCTTGGGCAAAGTGAAGCCGAGGCCCTGGGCACCGCCAAGGCTGCCGCCAAGGCTGGCTTCGCGGCCGCCGCCGACGAAGACCGGGCGCGCTGGGCGCAGAAGCTCGCGCAAGCCAAGCCCCTGCCCGGGCTGCCGGCACGCGCCAAGCCCGTGTACAACCGCGCGCTCATCACCGTGCTCCAGCACCGCGTCAACAACGGTGCCTTCATCGCCGCGCCCACGCTCACGAGTCCCGCGTATCGCTACGTGTGGCCGCGGGACGGCTCCAAGTCTGCGGTGGACCTGCTCGAGGCGGGCTACGCTGCCGAAGCCAAGCAGTTCTTCGAGTTCTTGGAGCAGCAGTTGCTGGGCGACGGCAGCTTTGCCGTCAACTACTTCCCCGACGGCAGCGGTCCCATGTGGAACTTTGGCCGCGAGGGCAACGAGAACGATCAACCCGGCATGCTGCCCTGGGGCGTGTCCAAGGTGTACGAGGTCACGAACGACCAGACCTGGCTTCGGGCACGCTACGCGGGTGTTCGCAAGGCTGCGGACTTCTTGGTCACCGTGTCGCCTTCGGGCTTCGTGGGGCCGTCGCGAGACTTGTGGGAGCTCGAGACCGGCGCCAGTTGGACGTACGCCAATGGCTCGGCCATTGCCGGCCTCGAAGCCGCCGCGCGCATCGCCCAAGCACTGGGCGAAGCCGGCGACGCCACACGCTATGCCGGTCGCGCCGCCCAGATGCGCGCCACGTTGCAGAGCAAGTTCGTGACGCCCGAGGGCTACTTTGCACGCGGCCTGAAGAAGAACGGCAAGCTCGACGCCCGGCTCGAGATTGGCAACCTGGCGCTCGGCGCCGGAGGCTTCGGCATCCTGCAGGACACAACGCCTGCTCTCGCCGGGGTGGGGGACCTGGTGGCCTCACGGCTTCTGACCCCCGGCGGCGCCGTGCGGCGCTACGACAACGATCGGTACTATGGCGGTCAGCCTTGGCCCGTGGCCTCCAACTGGCTCAGCGTGCACAAGTTTGCGCGGGGCGACAAAGACGGCGCCCGCGCCCTGTTCTCCATCATCACCGAGCAGGCCTACAGTACGGACTCGCTGATGCTTGGCGAGCAGTTCGACGAAGGCGAGAAGAAGTGGCTGAGCGCGTTCCCCTTGGCCTGGAGCGAGGCGGCCTACGTGGTTACGGCGCGGGCCATCTACGGAGGTGCACACTGAGCAGCGCAGGCCACAAACGCCAAAAGGGCCACGACGGCTCGCGTTGCAGCGAGGCATCCGTGGCCCTCTCGGGCTCGACGCTGCGGTAGGCCGCGCGCAGCAGCGCGGCACAGGCGATCAGTTGCCGGTGGTGGCCTGGGGCTTCAGCGCGTCGAGCGTGAGCTTGCGCATCTCGGCGGTGAGTTCGACGTTGTAGTCGACGGAGGCTTTGGCAAACTTCGCCCACTCTTCGACCATCTGAAGCGTGTGCGCCCGGGCCTTGCTCTCCATCTTGGCGCCTTCGGCGGCCAGCGTGGCGAAGCGGGCGTGCATGTCGCTCCAGCTCTTGAAGGGGTCGAACTGCTGCGGTTGCACAAAAAATGGGTTCACGAACATGGTGGCAATCTCCTTGCGCGTCCCCTGACGCGATGACCACACGGTAATTCTGGCTATCTAGCCCGTCAAGGGGCTTTTGTTGCGCTGCAACAAAACGAGCGCCCTAGGCGCGACTTTTGGGGCTGCTTCGGGGCTTCTTGGGCTTGCGTGCAGGCTTGGGCGTGGGCGCCGGTTTGGGGGCGCTCATGGAGCGCTTCAGCTCTTCGAGCTCGCGGCGAAGGTCTTCGAGACCCTGGGCGGCATCGACGGTGGAGGGCGCCGGCGGGGGAGGGGGAACCACCGCGCCGGGGGCCATGGGCTCCGGCGCTTGCTGATCGTACATGCCGCCATAGCCACCCATGTTGGGGGTCATGAAGCCGGGCACCATGCGCGCGAAGGCTTGTGCACCGCCGGGGGCCAAGAGGGGGTTCCAGGGCATCATCTGCGAGGCCTGGGAGCGCATGCCCATATACGTTTGGAGCGACCAGGAAAGGTATTTCCCGAAAAAGTCGGCCAACATGCCGTCGCCCAGTCGCAAGAGCTGCAAGAGCAGCGGCACCGGGAGCAACTTGCCGCCGCCGCGGCTCTCGAGGATCATTTGCGTGAGCGTGGCCTGGGTCAAGTCTTCGCCGCTGTTGACGTCGATGATGGTGACATCGCGCCCCGCACGAATCTTTTCGGTGAGCTCTTCTTGGGTGATGTACCGCGAGACGTCCGGATCGTAGAGCCTGCGGTTTGGGTACTTGCGGATGGCCGTCGAGGGCGACATGCGGCGGAGTATGGCAGATTTTGCGGGTGCAACAATGCTTGTTGCGACGCAACAAAACTGCCTTGACTCGCGCCGGAGACGGGCTATGACACCGCCCGCGCCCCCATGCAGACCAGCTCCCGCCAAACGCTCCGATTTGTGGCCCTCGTGGCCGCGGCCTGCTCTGCGCTGGGCATCGCCCAAGGGTGCGGCAGCAGCGACTCGCCGGCCTGCCGCGTCGGGGCCGACTGCGCGTCGGGGGTGTGCGGCTCCAATGGCCAGTGTGTGTTGCCCACCGGGGCCGATGCTGCGACGCAGCAAGATGGCAGCTCCGTGGCTGACGCAGGCGCCGACGCGCCGTTGCTCACCGACGGCGGCAACACCAGCAAAGATGGCTCTGCGGGCTGCGCTGCGGCGCGCGACGGCATCATCACGCTTTCGGACCTGCCCCTCGCCGCCGGGCAAAAAGCCAACTTCCGCGCGGCGTCGTCCGTCGACGTCGACACGGCGGGCGTCAAGAACGCCGACGGCACCCGCACCTGGGATCTCTCCGGGGCGCTTGCGGGCGATCGCGCGGTCATCACCGAGCTCGTGTCGCCGGCGGGCACCTGGTACGCCGCCGACTTTGCCCAGGCCTCATACGTCACGCGTCTGTCCGAGTCGTCCGATTTGCTGGGTGTGTTCAAGCTCGATTCCCAGGCGCTTGTGCTCCTTGGCGTGGTGTCGCCGGGCGATGGCCTGACGCGCACCAACGTCAGCTACAACCCCTCGGCGGCCATTCTGCCGTTCCCCATCGCGCTCGACAAAGCGTGGACGAGCGACACCCAAGTGTCGGGCTTGGCCAACGGCATCCTCAGCGCCTACAGCGAGAAGTACGAGTCCAAGGCCGATGCCAAGGGCGACATCAAGACCCCCTTGGGCACCTTCCAGGTGCTCCGCATCAACACGTTGCTCACGCGCACCGTGGGGCTTCTCACCACCAAGGTGCGCACCTTTGCGTTCGTGGCCGAGTGCTACGGCACCGTCGCGCGGATGCGCTCGCGAGACAACGAAACCGAGGTCGAGTTCACCCGCGCCGCCGAGGTCGACAGGATGGCGCCGTGAGCAGCGTTCACTCGCTGTCTCTGCGCCTCCTTGGGCTGTTGTTGCTCTCGTTCGCGCTTTCCGGGTGCCTGTCGTTTCATCGCGGCCCCATGCCCGGCGAGCCCAAGGCCGCCACCTTCGCCGACATCGAAGGCACACGCGTGCGCTACCTGGATACCGGCGGCGAGGGCGAGCCTGTCGTCATGATTCACGGCTTCGCGTCGTCCCTCGAGACGTGGGATGCCGTGCGTCCCGCCATCGAGAAAAACCGGCGGATCATCTCCATGGACCTCAAGGGCTTCGGCTGGACGGATCGCCCCGAGGGCGACTACTCCCCCGAGGCGCAGGCCCGCTTGGTGCTTGGGCTCATGACCCAACGTGGCGTCGACCGGGCCACGATCGTCGCGCACTCCTGGGGCGCATCGGTGGCCCTTGCGGTGGCCCTCATGTCGCCCGAGCGTGTGCAGCGCATGGCGCTCTACGACGCCTGGGTCTACGAGGCGCAGTTGCCGCCGTTCTTTCACTGGTCTCGGGCCCCGGGGGTGGGCGAGGCGCTGTTCTCGCTGTACTACCCCGAGCGCGCCGACGAGCGCATGAGCCTCGCGTTCTACGACCGGAGCCTGGTCAGCGAGCCGCTGGTCGAGGCCGTCGAAGCCGCGCTCGAGCGGCCAGGCACGCTCGCCGCAGCGCTCGCTGCGGTGCGGGGGCAACGCTACGCCCAGGTCGAGGGGCGCTACCGCACGGTCAAACAAAAGGTGCTCTTGCTGTGGGGCCGCGAAGACCTCGTGACACCGCTGTCGTACGGCGAGCGTCTCGCCCATGACTTGCCGGGGTCACGCTTGATTGTGTACCCCACCTGCGGTCACTTCCCCATGCTCGAGGCCGTGGCGGCTTCCAACCGCGACTTGCTCGCGTTCCTCGAGGAGCCGTGAGCGCGCGCCGCCGTCACGTTGCTGCGATGTTGCTTGCGGCCTTTGTGGGGCTTGGGCCCGCGCGTGCCCGTGCCACGGGCTTCACCGAGATCGGTCAAGACATCGAACGCCGTGACAAGGACAAGTGGGGCGCCGACATCGCAGGGTACCTGCGCATGCGCACCGAGGCGCTCGGCAACTTCGATCTCGATCGCGGCCTGACGCCGTCGGGCGAGCCGCTGTTCCCCGTGTCGGCCTCGGAGCCCACGCGGCAGACACTCACGCACGGCGACATGCGCCTGCGCACGGATCTCAAGTTCTACGCGCCGGGCAACATGGTGGCCGTCAAAGCCCGGCTCGATGCCCTCGACAACATCGCCCTGGGCAGCGCGCCCGAGGGCATTCCCTCGGCCACGGTGTCGCAGCGGGCCACGGGCGACTTGCTTCGCTTGCGTCGTGCCTGGGGCGAGGTGCTCTTGCCCTTCGGCTTGCTTGCCGCGGGTCGCATGGGCAACTCTTGGGGCCTTGGCATGTTGGCCAACGGCGGCGATTGCCTCGATTGCGACAGCGGCGACAGCGCCGACCGCATCGCCTTCCTGACCCCGGTGCTCGGGCACATCTTTGCGGCGGCCTACGACTTCAGCGCCACGGGGCCGCAGGTTGCGCGCAGGGCCCAAGGCCGCACCATCGGCACCGAGCCCAGCACCGATGTGCGCAGCTTTACCTTTGCGGCGCTGCGCTACCACGACGAAGGCGCGCGCACGCGTCGCAACAACGCAGGCAAACTCACCGTCGACTACGGCGCGTACGTCGCGCACCGCTGGCAAGCGAGCGACGTGCCCGTGAGCTATCTGCCAGTGGCGCAGCCCGCAGCGCTCACGGCCACGGACGTCATGGTTCGCGGCTACAAGGCCACGGCACTCGATGCCTGGACCCGCGTCACGTCGCGTTCGCTGCGGGTCGAGGCCGAGCTTGCCTACCTCACCGCCACGGTCGATCAGCCCTCGTTGCTGCCCGGTGTGCTGTACCGAAAGCCCGCAACGAGCACGCAGCTTGGTGCAGCCCTCGAGAGCGACATCGGTCGGGCCGAGGGGCCCGTGGGTGCGGGGCTCGACATGGGCTACGCCAGCGGAGATGCGGCACCGGGCTTTGGCGCGGTCATTCGCCCGGGAGCTGCGGCCCCCAAGCCTGGCGATCTCGACGGCGCCCAGGCCAACCCACCGTTCGACAACCGCGCCGACAACTTCCGCTTTCACCCGGACTACCGCGTCGACCGCATCCTGTTTCGCGAGATCATCGGCACCGTCACCGATGCTGCGTACGTGCGTCCGCACGTGCGCTTCACCCCCGTGCGCTTTTCGAGTGGCGAGCTCACGCTCAGCCTGGCTGCGGTGGCCTCCACTGCGGTGCGCGCATCGTCCACGCCCAACGGCAAGGCGCCGCTGGGCGTCGAGCTCGACCCCACGCTGCTCTACACCAGCCGCAACGGCTTCTTGGCAGCGCTCGAACATGCCGTCCTGTTTCCACTCGCGGGTCTCGACAACGACGCCCGCGGTTTGTCTGCAAAGCCCGCGCAGCTGCTTCGGCTCCGCCTTCAGTTCGTGTTCTAAGCCATGCAAACCCACAAAGCCCTGAGCCTTGCTTGTCTTCTTCTCGCCTTGCCGGTTTGTGCTGCGGCCTGCGGCGACAACGAGACCATCGTGCCCACGTTGGCGCCCTACGATGGCGGCGTCACGCCGTTGTCGTGTGTGCCCAACCTCGACGGCAAGATCGAAGCCCGCGAGGCGGCGCCTAGCCTCGGCGTGCCGGCAACGTTCTTGGTGTCGCCGCAAGGGCTCGAACGGCCTGTCAGCCTGGGCGGCGCCGTCGACAAGAACGGCCGTCTGTCGTGGGACTTTGGCAACAGCTACGCCGACGACCGCGCGGCCAAGATCATTGCGTCGAGCATCGAAGGCAAGTGGTACGCGGGGTCGTTCCCTCCGGGGGCGTTCGTCACGCCCTTCGACGCTGCGGGCACCACCGAGGGCATCTACACGCACGACGAGACGGCGCTGCGGATCTTGGGCTTTGCCTCGAAGGTCGAGTCGCCGCCCGAGGGCAAGTCGCTCATCGTGTACACCACGCCCATCGAGCTTTTGCGCTTCCCGCTGTCGCCTGGGGTCAGCTGGACCAGCAAGTCCGATGTACGCAACGCCACGCTCCGCGGGCTGCCCTACGCCGCCCGGGACACCTACGACATCCGCGTCGACGGCGCGGGGCAAGTCACCTTGCCCGATCTGGTGGTCACGCAAGCCATGCGTGTGCGCACGGCCATCACCATCGAGCCTTCGGCGGGGCAGACGACCACACAAAAGCAGGCCATCTTTGTGTTCGAGTGCCTGGGCGAGGTTGCCCGGGCCACCAGCAAACTTGGCGAGACCAACGAAGACTTCACCACGGCGACGGAGCTGCGGCGCCTGGGCTTGGTTCGGCAATAGGGGCCTTCGTCCGACAGGGAGCAGGAACATGATCTGGAACACGTTCAAAAAGGGCTTCGACGCTTGGGAGAACAGCACCGCCAAGTACTTGGAGGTGTGGCTCAAGAGCCCCATGATTCTGGGCCCCACCGGCGCCATGTTGTCGCAGTTCATGCGCAGCAAAGCCGCCTACGACAAGATGCTCGCCGAAATGTGGGGCAACGTTGGCTTGCCCACCAAGCGCGACCAAGAGCGAACGCTCCACGTGCTGCACAAGCTCGAAAGCCGGCTGTTCGACCTCGAAGAGCAGCTGCAAGACCTGAAGTCGAAAGAGGGGAACTAGTCGTCATGGACATCACGCCGTTCTTGGAGATGAAGATTGCGCCGCGCGCCGTGTTCGAGCGCTTGGCCGAGTTCCAGAGCCGTCCGCGCTTCATGGTGCCCAAGGGCCCCGGCGCCTGGGAGGCCGTCACCTGGGGCGCGTTCGCCGACGAGATTCGCGAGATCGGCCTCTTCTTGCACGATGTTGTCTCGCACGAAGACCGCGTGGCCGTGTACGGCAACAACCGCGTCGAGTGGGCCAGCGCGGCGTTGGCCATCCAGGCCGCCGGGGGCGTCATTGTTCCCGTGTACCCTGCGTCCACGGCGCAACAGGCCGGCTACGTGCTTGCACATGCCGACGTAAAAGTGGTGTTCGTCGACACCAAAGAGCTGCTGGGGCGCTTGTTCGAGGTGTGGAACGAGCTTCCGGCGCTCGAACGTGTGGTGGTCATGGGCGCCGACATCGACGCCGCGCAGGTGCTCGAAGCCCGTCGTGCCTCGGGCAAGAGTGTGCCCACGTTGGCCGACGCCGATCGCAAGCTGTACACCTGGGCCCGGGCCCGCGGCCTTGGCGCTGCGCGCCACAAAGAAGAGCCCGGGGCCTTCGAGCGTCGCATGCTCGACGTCAAGATGGACCAGCCGGGGCTCATGCTCTACACGAGCGGCACCTCGGGCAACCCCAAGGGCGTTCCGCTCACGCACAAGAACGTGTCGGCCAACGGCCAAGATTGGCTGCGGTGCAACGCGCCGCTGCTCGAAGACAACTCCGTCGACTTGCTCTGGCTGCCCATGAGCCACATCTTCGGCTTGGGCGAGATGTGCCTGGGCAACACCCTGGGCTGGCTCACCTATCTGTCGGACCCGGCCACCTGCCTCGGCAAGCTGCCCGAGGTTCGCCCCAACGTGTTCATGAGCGTGCCTTCGCACTGGGAGAAGCTCGCCCACGCGGCCATGCACAAAGACACGCACGAGGCCCGGGCGCTTGCGCTGGCCGAGGCCACGGGCGGTCGTCTCAAGTACTGCTTGTCGGGCGGCGCCGGTCTCAAGCGCGAGGTCAAAGAGCTGTTCTGGGAGTCTGGCATCTTGCTCGTCGAGGGCTACGGCCTCACAGAGACCTCGCCCACGCTCACGCTCAACCGTCACGATGCTTTCCGCTTCGACAGCGTGGGCAAACCCCTGCCGCAGGTGGAGATCAAGCTGGCCGAAGACGGCGAGATCTTGGCCCGCGGCCCCAACGTGTTTGGCGGGTACCACAAGAACCCCGAGGCCACCCGCGAAGCCTTCACCGACGACGGCTGGTTCAAGACCGGCGACGTGGGCCGCTTCACCGACGATGGCTTCTTGCAGATCATCGACCGCAAAAAAGACATCCTGGTGACGGCCGGCGGCAAGAACGTGCCTCCGGCCAACATCGAGATTCGCTTCAAAGACGATCCGTTCATTGCCCACGTGGTGGTGTACGGCGAGGGCAAGAAGTTCTTGGTGGCCGGCGTCTGGCTCAACGAAGACGTGGTGCAAAAGCACCTGGAATCGGTGGCCGAAGGGGCCCGGGGCGAGGCCCGCCGGGCACTGGTGCAAAAGCGCGTCGACGCCGTCAACGCCGAGCTCGCAAGCTACGAGTCCATCAAGAAGTTTGCGGTCATGGACACGCCGCTCACCGTCGAGGGCGAGCTGCTCACCGCCTCGTTCAAGGTGCGGCGCAAGAAGGTGTACGAGACCTTCCGCGACGCCTTCGAAGCCCTGTACACCGAGGCCCGCTAGCCATGGCAGCCGAGGCCACCTGGACCAAGCGACTGCTCAACCTGGCGGGGCTCGCCAAGCGCGGGCGCGCGCAGGTTGGGGTCACGCCCGCCGACGTGGTGCACGCCGAGAACAAGTGGCGTCTGCTCCGCTATCGGCGTCCGGCCGGGGTGCCTGCCACACGCAAGACGCCGGTGCTGCTGGTGCCTTCGCTCATCAACCGCCACTATGTGCTCGACCTGATGCCCGGCAAGAGCTTTGCCGAGTTCTTGGTGGCCCAGGGCTTCGACGTCTTCATCATCGACTGGGGCACCCCCGGCGACGAAGACCGCATGATCACCTTCGACGATGTCTGCGACACGTACCTTGGGCGGGCCATTCGCGTGGCGTCGCGCTTGGGGGGCGCAGGTCGCGTGCACTTGCTCGGCTACTGCCTGGGCGGCACCTTGGCCACCATCCACACTGCAGTGCATGGAGAGCACGTCGCCTCACTTTGCTTGTTGGCGGCGCCGGTGGCGTTCTCCGACGACGGGCCGCTCTCGGCCTGGACCCGCAGCAACGGCTTCGATGTGGGCGCCATGGTCGACGGCATGGGCGTTGTGCCCTGGCAGCTCATGCAAGGTGCCTTCAAGCTCATCCGGCCCACGCTCTCGCTCTCCAAGGTGGTGCACTTGCTCGACCGCGCGTGGAACGACGAGTTCCTCGACGGGTTCTTGGCCATCGAGACCTGGGGCAACGACAACGTGTCGTTCCCGGGAGAGTGCTATCGCACGTACATCAGTGAGCTGTACCAAAAGGATGCGCTCATCAAAGACGAGTTCTCGCTCTCGGGCCGGCCTGTGCGCTTGTCCAACATCAAGTGCCCCACGCTCTCGGTCACCTTCGAGCACGACAACATCGTGCCCTGGCAAAGCGCCAAGGTTGTGCTCGACCACGTGAGCACCCAAGACAAACACCACATGCACCTGGTGGGCGGGCACGTGGGCGCTGTGGTGTCCAAGGCCGCCGCCAAAGGCCTCTGGCCCGCCCTGGCCACGTTCTTCGCCGATCGCGACGCTCCGAAAGAGCACAAGCGCGAGCAGCCGCCGGCGCAAGGCCGGGAGAAGCCCGTGGCCCGCGACAAGCGTCCGCACGCAAAGAGCGGGTAGGGGCCTGTTGCTGATGGTGCTGAAGGCGTGCCGTCCGAAGAGAAGGAGCGGTGCGGGTGCGGGTGCGGGTGCGGGTGCGGGTGCGGGTGCGGGGCCGGTGTAAACGGCTGGGCTGGGGATTGGCTCAGCGGCACCACGCGCTCTAGCTTGGCGCGACGATCTCGAGCCCGTATGGCGCACACGCTTCGAGGGGACAGCGTCGCCCCGGGCTGCGCTCGGGGGAGTGTCAGCATCGGTCTCGCAGCGGGTGCCTTGGACGCGCAAGGGCTTGGGCATTCGCTTCGACTTCCGGCAGGTCGGTCCGGATCGGAGCGCCTCGCTTGTCGCGAGTTCGAACGCGCCCTACAACCC
>JBIKNA010000118.1:0-17341 GCA_044358965.1 Polyangiaceae bacterium | reverse complement strand
ACCGACCAACGATGTGCACGGCGCGCACACCCTCGCGAATGGCCGCAAAGGACTCTTCGAGCTTGGGGATCATGCCTTTGGTGACCACGCCGGTGTCGATGGCCTCTTTGCCCTGGGCAATGGTGAGGCTGGGGATGCGCGAGCTGGGGTCTTGGACATCCCGGAGCACGCCGCGGACATCGCTGACGACCAAAAGCGCTTTGGCCGACAACAAGACCGCAACGCGATTGGCCACGGCGTCGGCGTTGATGTTGAAGGTGGCGCCCTCGGCGTTCGCGCCCAAGCAGGCGAGCACCGGTACGTAGCCACCCTTGGACAACAGGAAGATCAGCTCTTCGTTGAGGCCCGTGACATCGCCCACGTGACCGAAGTCGATGGGCTCGGGCCCGGCGTTGGGCAGCACCATGGGCGGGCGCTTTTGCGCGCGTACGACGCAGCTGCTGGCACCATGAAGGCCCACGGGCTTGGCGCCAGCCGCCACCAGGGCGGCGCACAGGTCCACGTTGAGCTGGCCGCACACCACCATCTTCATGACGTCGAGGGTGGCCTTGTCGGTGATGCGCCGGCCGGCCACGATGTTGGGCGTTTGCCCGAGCTGCTTCTGCAGCTCCGTGGCTTGGGGGCCGCCGCCGTGCACCATGACCACGCGGGTTCCGGCGCGGCCAAGGTCGGCGATGTCGGCACACAAATCGGCCAGGTATTCGCTTCGAATGACCTCGCCGCCGAGCTTGACGACAACGACGTCGGCGCTCACGGGTACCCGCCCGGATCTTGCAGCGACAGATCTTCGGGCAGACCCAGCAGCAGGTTCATGTTCTGCACGCCTTGCCCGGCGCCGCCTTTGATCAAGTTGTCGACGGCGCCAAAACACGCGACGACCCTTCGGCCGTTGCTTGCGGGCCCGGGCTGCACGCCGACTTCGACATGGTTGCTGCCGCTGACGGCCACGACCTCGGGTAGACGCTTTTGCGGCACCCGCACGAACGGCTCGTTCTTGTAGGCGCGTTCGTAGAGTTCACGGATCTGGGCGTCGGTGACGCTTTCGTCGACGTGCGCGAAGCAGGTGGCGAAGATGCCGCGCGAGAGCGGCGCACTCACGGGCACGAAGCGCAGCGCGACGTCGGGCGCGCCGGCGTCGCCCAAGGTCTGCACGATCTCCGGCACATGCTGGTGCTCGAGGGGCTTGTAGGTTCGCAGATTGACCGCCCGCACCGGGTGGTGCGTGCCCGCGCTGGCGGCCACGCCGCTTCCGGAAGAACCGGTGATGGCGACGACTTCGACCTCGCCTTTGAGCAGGCCTGCCCGCGCCAGCGGCAAAAGCGCAAGCTCGATGGTTGTGGCGAAGCAGCCCGGCGAGGCCACGCAGCGCGCAGCACGGATCTTCTCTCGGTTGAGCTCGGGCAAGCCGTACACGAAGCTGCCATCGGTGAGGCGCTCGGGGCAGGGGTGCTCGGCGCCGTAGTACTTCTTGTAGAGTGCAGCGTCGCGAAGGCGGAAGTCGCCAGACAAATCGACGACCTTGGCGCCCGTGGCCAGGATCTCGGCCATCTTGGTGGCGCTGACCTTGTGCGGCAGGCCCAAGAGCACCACGTCCATGCCCTTGGCCGCGTCGCCTGGCGACAAGTTCTCGAAGCGCAGATCCGTTTGACCTTCGAGGTTGGGGTGCGCGGCGCCCAGGGGCTCGCCCACAAAGTCCACCGACGCGACCCGCGTGAGCTCGACCTCGGGATGTCCGAGGAGTCGTCGGATGATCTCGCCCCCACCGTACCCGCTGGCCCCAAGCACTGCTGCTTTGAATCGTTTTGCCATGGTTCTTGGCGCTGGAGCCTAGCCCAAGGCCCCGTGGGCTTCCATGCCGTTTGCGGGGCAACCCACCCCGGATGCGGGGAAGCGCCACGATCGATGGGCGCCGATGGCGTGCGCGTGAGTGACCGCTTACCGAGGCCGCATGATGGTGAATTCTCCCATCGTCTCGACGGTCTCGTACCCGCGCGCGCGGAACCAAGCGGGAGAATCGGGGCCCTCCGGGATGTCGGTAAGCGTGACCACGAACTTGGGCGGGTGCTCCCTGAGTGCCCGTTCGTCTTCCGCCAGCCACTCCTCGCGGCGGTAAGCGCGTGCGGGATTGGTGAGGAACGTTGTCCAGAAGAATCGCCCAACGTGGTGCCGTTCCGCTACAGCGTAAATCTCCGGCTGGAATCCGCGCACCGTCACGTTGTCTCCGGCCGACGTATGCTCCTTGAGCCAACGACCCACGCGGTAGCTGTGGTCGAACCAATAGCCCGCGCCCGGAGACTTGAAGTGGGCGAAGAAGTCCTCCTTGGACAAGTGTCCCCGGAGATGCGCCACGGTGGCACGCGTGGCGTCGAGCCACATCTCTGCGCCACCGCCCATCCACGCAGTGCTTGTGTACCCAACTAGAAAAAGCGCCGCCACCGCGCAGCGGGCCACGAACGGCCGCGAAAGGAGCGCGGCCACATTCAGTGCCACGTTGGTTGCCATCAGGGCCGCCGGCACAAGGGTGACGCCCCAATGGAGGAGGTAGTACTTGCCCTGCATGGCGACCCCCGCGAAAGCCGCACCCATGAGGCACATCGACAAGAAGTTGCGCTCGAAGGTCGCCCGGTCTTTGGCATCGGCACCACGCAGAACGCCCAGGCCAACCCCCAGGGGCAAGAAGACGGAAAATGGCTCAAAAACTCGAAGAGTTGCGAAGATGATCTGCATGGGTGTCAGGCCACCGAACCCTCCACCCTCGTGCTTGACGTAGTAGCTGTTGGCGCCGACCACGATGTCTTTCATGGCAGGAAGGGCACCCTTGATGCCGAAGTAGCCGAGCACGAGCGCTGGCAGCATCAATCCGCCGACTGCGTGGAAGCCCACAACACGGGCGAACGCCAGCGGACTGCGCTCGCTCCGCGCGCGAAACCGCTCGAGCAAGATGACTGCTGCGACCAGGGCGAACCAAATCGCCGGCGGCTTCATGAGCAACGCGAGACCCCCGAAGAGCCCCGCGACGAGGGCCGCTCGATGCTCTTTGTTGATGCGGTACGCGGCCCATACGGCCCCAACTCCGCAGGTCGAGTACCAAAGTTCGCTTTGCGCTGTGTTCCAGTAATCCAGAAAACCGAAGTAGAACATCGACGCAAACACCGCAGTGAGGCCGCGCAGCCCATCCGGAACGGCCTGGCCTCGGGGCCGGACCAGCGAGCCGGCAAACCATCCTCCGACCAAGACACAGAGCAAGTCGAACACCCGGATGCCCCACATGTTCGCCCCGAGCAGCTGTATCGACAGAGCGTGCAGCAGGTAGATGCCTGGGGTCTTGTGGTCGAGTACGTCGCGGTAAGGGACCTGCGCGCGCAACACCCATTCCCTGGCGACGTAGTGGTAGAGCCCTTGGTCTCGGCCGAATGGGTAGAAGAGTGAGGCCCAACCGAAGAACGCTGCCGCAACGGTACCCACCAGGTCCAACTTGTGCTCCTTGGCCACGGGGAGCAGGCGGCGAAGAAGTGGCTGGGCGAGGGAAGGCATGGCCCGGACTATGCGGAGAAACACCGAAATTGGCAATTGCTCGGTGCTCTTAGGGGGGATAGAACCCGCTCTGTCCGGAATGCCGCGTCTTTACAAGCACCGCATCAACACCATCGAGGCCCTTGCTGCGGTCCCTCTGCACATGGGCATCGAGTTCGACCTGCGCTCCGATGGCCAGCGCGTCATCGTCACGCACGATCCGTTCACGGACGGCCCCACCATCGAAGAGTTCTTCCCGCACATCGGCCAGCGTCCGTGCATCTTCAACGTCAAGACCGAGGGTATCGAAGAACGGGTCATGGCTCTGGCCGCAACGCACGCCATCTCCGAGTTCTTCTTCCTCGACCTTAGTGTGCCCGCGGCGGTCAAGTTGTGGCGGGCGGGCGAGCGCCGTATCGCCGTTCGGTACTCCGAGCTGGAGCCCGCCGAGGGTGTCCTTGCTTGGGCGGACAAGGCATCCTGGGTGTGGGTCGACTGTTTCACCCAGTTCCCCCCGGCCGACGCGGCGTGGGACATCATTGCCTCCAAGTTCCAGGTTTGCCTGGTGAGCCCCGAACTGCAGCGCCACAGCGACGAACACGCACAGGCGCTCCGGGCGTCCCTGGCCGGGCGCACGTACCACGCGGTTTGCACCAAGACGCCCGATCGATGGGGCCCGAACCCATGACCAGCGGCGACCAAGCGCAGGCAGCCCCGTCCGAAGCGCCACCCCGAGAAGTCGAGGGGCCCCGCGCACAGGTCGAGCTCGATCTCGCAGATTTCCGCGGCGAGCTCGTGGCCCTGCGCCAGAGCAAACTGTTTTGGGTCGGTCTCGTGCTCAAGGTGGTGTGCGGCACCATGTTCGGGTCGCACTTTGCGACCCGATGGTTTGCCCCGTTTGTCTACGAGTTCGTGCACGGTCGCTTTGCGAACCCCTGGGAGCCATTCTTCGCGCGGGGCGAGACGTTGGCGTTTCCGTACGGGCCCGGCATGCTGGGGATACTCAGCGTCCCGTTCCTTCCGGCGCTGGCGGTGGGCTTCGACCCTTCGTCGCACCTGGGGCTGTTCCTGCTGCGTCTGCCTCTGCTCTGCGCAGACTTCACCATCTTGTTGCTGCTCATGCGCTGGCTCCGGGTGCACGCCCGGGACGCCCTCGTGGCCTATTGGCTCAGCCCCATGGTGCTGTACGCCACGTACATCCACGGCCAGCTCGACCTGTTGCCCACGGCACTTGCCTGCATCACGCTGTTTCTCGTCTTCAAGCGCCGTGTGTTGGCCGCAGCGGCGCTGTTTGGCGTAGCGCTGGCCACCAAGGGCCACCTCTTCGTGTGCGCGCCCTTCATCGTGGTGTACCTGTACCGCCAGCGACGGCCTTGGCAGCTCTTTCTGCTCGTCACCGCGGCGGTTGCTGGTGCGCTCTACGCGCTGCCGCTCTCGTCGCCGGCCTTTCGCGCCATGGTGCTTGGCAGCGCCGAGTCCAAGAAGCTCTGGGCCGTGGCCATTCCCTATGGGCTGCCGGGGCTCTCCTTGTACCTGGCCCCCGCGGCGGTCTCCGTTTCCCTGTTGCGCTTCGCCACGTACCGCAAGGTGAACCGCGAGCTCTTGCTCATGTTCATCGGGGCGCTCTATGTGGCCTTGGTGGCCCTGGTGCCGCCGCAGCCCGGGTGGTTCATCTGGTCCATCCCCTTCGTTGCGTACTTTGGCGCGCGGCTCTCGCGCACTGGCAAGTTCGCCCTTGGCTCGCTCAGCATCGCCTACCTCGGCTACTTCTTCTTTGCGGACCCCGTCGTGTTCTTCGAGGCTTTCGACCCGGCCACCCAAGGGCAGCTTGCTTCGCGCTTTGGCGCCGAGTTCGTTGCGCAGCATCGTGGGTGGTTCTCGCCCCATGCGGCGAGCATCGCGTGGACGGCGCTTTTTGCCACAACGGCCATCTGCGGCTTCGAGATGTATCGCAAAGGCGTGCGCTCCAATGCCATCTACGCCTTCCGCGATCAGACGTTCATGATCGGCATCGGCGGCGACAGCGGCGCGGGCAAGCACACCATCGCACGCGATCTCGGCGAGCTGTTTGGTGCCGGCATGACGCAAATCAACGGCGACGACGATCACCGTTGGGAGCGCGGGCACGCCATGTGGCGGCAGTACACGCACCTAGACCCCCGAGGCAACCTGCTGTCGGCGCAGCTCGAGGGCCTTGCGTCCTTGCGCCGGGGCGGCGACGTGCGCAAGCGCCACTACGATCACGACAAGGGCAAGTTCACGGACCCGATCTTGTTGTCGGCCAAGGACTTCGTGGCCATCACGGGCCTGCACCCGTTCTACTTGGCTTCGCAGCGGCAGCTGTTGCACCTGAAGGTGTTCGTCGATCCCAAAGAGGAGATCCGACGCAGCTGGAAGGTCTCGCGCGACGTGGCCAAACGCGGCTACACCCCCGAGCAGGTGCTCGAACAAATGGACCGCCGTCAGGCGGACTCCGTCAAATACATCCAGCCGCAGAAACGCTACGCGGATCTCGTGATCCGACACATCGAAGAGCCCAAGTCGCCCACAGAGTTCGCCATCGAGTACGACATGAGCAGCGAGCTCGACCCGCTGTCGCTGTTCGATGTGCTGAGTCAGGTCGATGGGCTCATTGTCGATTGGGTCCCAGACGAGTCGCTCACGCGGGACACCTTGGTGGTGCGCGGCGACCTTACGGTCGAGCAGCTGCGGGTGCTTGCCACGGTGACCGTGCCCAATCTCGATGAACTCGTCGACGAGCGGCTCGCGGGCTTTCGCGAGGGCGGGCGCGGACTCAGCCAGCTCGTGCTCTTGCATGTCATCTCCGCGCGTCTTCGAGGCATTCACGCGGCGTGGGCCAACACATGATCCGCGCGCTCTTCGTTGACCTTGACGACACGCTGTACGCTTACGCGCCCTCGGAGCAGGCCGGTCGCGAAGCCATGCGTGACGCCGTGTGTGCGAGCACCGGGATCTCTGCCGATGCGTTCGACGTGAAGTTCAAGGCCTCCCGCGAGCGCGTCAAGGCCCGATGCGATTCGCCCAGCGGGCACTCGCGCCTCTTGTACGCAGCAGAGCTTGCGCAAGACCTTCCGGGTGCCCATCACTTGGAGCACGTTCGAGATTGGGAGCGAGCGTATTGGGGCGCGTACATCGCTGCGGCGACGTTGCGCCCGGGTGCGAAGGAACTCTTGCAAGGCTTTCGGGCCCGCGGGGGGAAAGTCGCCATCGTCACGGACCTCGTGCTCGAGGTGCAGCTCTGGAAGCTTTCGGCGTTGGATCTGCTCTCTAGCATCGACGCACTCGTGGCCAGCGAAGAGGTTGGCGTGGATAAGCCGGCTCTTGCGCCCTTCTTGCTTGCCGCAGAGCGCATCGGTGTCAGCGCTCAAGAGGGCGCCGTCATCGGTGACAGCGACGACAAAGACGGCGGGGGTGCTCGGGCACTCGGGGTTCCGTTCTTTCTCGTGCGCAGCACCGACGCGGGGCCGGGCGACACCCTACCGGACATTGCCCGGGCCATCGAAAGGACCAATGGATGGACGCGTTGACTTCTCTTGGGGCGGCTCTTGGTGGGGCCCGATTTGTCCAAGGGCCGGGGGGCAACATCTCCGTCAAAGAAGACGGTCGGCTTCGCGTCAAGGCCAGCGGCAAGCGCCTGCGGGAGCTCGGGCAGCCAGGTGCCCACGCCGACGTTCCGCTGGACCTCGCCGTGCGGGCCCTTTCGGGTGACGCCGCGGCGGACGCGGAGCTCTTTGCCTTTCGCCCACGGCCGTCGCTCGAGGCGTACTTCCACGCGCTGGGCGGCGCCATCGTGGCCCACACGCATGCCCTGGGCGCGCTGCTCGTGGCGTGCAGCGACGACGAACACTTTGCGCGCCGGCTTCCCGATGGCGTGATCCCCGTGGGTTACGAACGCCCTGGGCGGGGCTTGGCGCTCCTTGTGCAAGAGGCGCTCGGTGCGCGGCAACACGGCGCGTTGCTCCTGCGCTCGCACGGGCTCATCGTCTACGCCCAGGACGCCGAGGCGGCCATCGCCAAAACCATTGAGGTCGACGAAGCGTGCCGGGCACATTTTTCTGACCTGCCAGACTTCGATGCCGTGGTGGCGGCGCCCGTCGTCGCCCAAGGGCTCGACGACGCAGCGGGCATGATGTGCCCGCTGCCCCGACGTCGCGCGGAGCCTGGGCGCTACTTGTGCCCCGACGCCGTGGTGTTTGGCACCGTGGTGCGGGTGCCCAGTCTCGATGTGCCGCGCGCCGTTGCCGGCGCGGCGCTCGCTTCGTTCAAGCGCCCGGTGGTGGTGCAGGCCGATGACGGCCAGCGGCTGTTGGTCGCGCGCAACGAGTCCGAGCTCGCCCAGGCCCGAGAGGTTGTGCTTGCGCACGATTGGGCGCTCGATGCCCTCGAACGCGCCGGCGGCGCGTTGTTCCTCCCGCAAGAGGAGCCAGCGCGCATCGTCAACATGCCCTCGGAGCAGTATCGTTTGGCCCTCACGGAAGGCAGGTAGTCCAAGTGCTCATCTATGTCCCCATGGCCGGCTTCGGCGATCGCTACATGCGCGCTGGATACAAAGAGCCCAAGCCGTTGATCCCCGTCGACGGCGTCACCATGATCGAGCGGGTGCTCCAGGCTTTTGCGCCTAGGCAGCCGGGCGACCGATACCTGTTCACGGTGAACCGGCAACACGCCGAGTCGACGAACGTGCAGGAGCGGCTTCGGGAACTTGTGCCCGACGCCAAAATCGTGGTGGTGGAGCCTCACAAAGATGGCCCCATCCAAACGCTGTTGGCCTCGGCGGAGCACATTGATCCGGACGAAGAGGTGTTGCTGAACTACTGCGACTTCGGCGTGGATTGGTCGTATCCGGCGTTTCGCGAGTGGCTCTCCAAGAACAAGTGGGACGGCGCCATGAGCGCCTACAAGGGGTTCCACCCGCACTCCCTGGGGCCGCAGCTCTATGCGTACATGCGCGTGGCCGACGACGGCGAGACGGTCACCGAGATTCGCGAGAAACACCACTTCACGCCCGACAAGTTCTCCGAGTACGCGTCGAGCGGTCTTTACTACTTCCGCTCCGGGCGGCAGTTGCTCGACATCGCCAAAGAGATGATCGCGTCCGGCGAGCGTGTGCAAGGCGAGTTCTACGTGTCCATGGCCGTGCAGGCGCTCATCGCCAAGCAGGGCAGGGTGGGGGTGTTCCCGCTCGCGCACTTCTACCAGTGGGGAACCCCGGACGACTTGCGCGACTGGGAGGGCTGGAGTCGTAGCCTCAGGGAAATCGACGGGTTTACGAAGTCCTTGCGCGACGTTCAAAGCAAGTCCGTGCATGTGGTCCCCATGGCGGGGCGCGGGCAGCGCTTCATCGACCAGGGGTATGCCGATCCCAAACCGCTCATCGACGTGGCCGGACGGCCCATGATCGCGCAGGTGCTCAGCATGTTGCCGGCGCCCAAGGAGCGCGTGTTGGTGGCGCTACAGGAGCATGCGGGCGACGCGCGCTTTCAGGCCACGGTCCGGGAGGCGTCGGGCACCACCCGCATCGTGCCGCTCACGCAAATGACCGAAGGGCAGGCGTCGACGGCTGCGCTGGGGCTCGAAGGGCTCGACGACAGCGTTCCGTTGCTCTTCGCGCCCTGCGACGCAGGGTATATCTACGACCTCGATGCCTTCTTGCGGCTCGAAGCCGAGCCCGACTGCGAGCTTGCGATCTTTACGGCCAGCGGTCACCTGCCGGCCCTCTGGCGGCCCCAGATGTACGGCTGGGTGCAGCGCAACGAAGCAGGCTTCGCGATCAAGGCCGCCGTCAAGAAGCTCGTCGACGGCGTGGATGCGCGGCAGCAAGAGGTGGTCACGGGCACCTTCTGGTTCAAAGACAAGGCCACCTTCCTGCGGGAACATCAGGCCATGCTTGCCGCCAACGATCGCGTCAACAATGAGTTCTACATCGACACCATTGCGCGCCGCATGATCGACGCTGGCCGCAAGGTGCGGGCGTTCACCGTCCGCAAGTACATCCCGTGGGGCACGCCCGAAGAGCTTCGGACCTTCCAGTACTGGAACGACGTGTTCCGCAGCGGCCGCACGTTGTGAGCGACGCCAAGGAGGCCAACACGGCGCTGGAATCGGCTGCTGCTGCGCCCAGCAAGGTGCAGGCTCAAGTGCGAGAGCTTGGGCGATTCGTCGTCGTGGGTTGCAGCGCCGTGGGCACCGACGGTCTTGTGTACTTCTTGCTTGCCGGGCACCTCGCGCCCTGGGTGGCCAAGGGCATCAGTTTCGTCGCGGGTGCTGCGTTGGCCTTCGTGCTGAACCGGGGCTTCGTGTTCCGTGCCTCGGGCGCCCTAAAGGCCCAAGTGGCGGGGTTCACCCTGCTTTATCTCGTATCGCTCTTGCTCAACGCCGGCGTCAACCAGGTGGCACTGGGCCTGGGCGCGCCCAAGGCCGTGGCGTGGTTTCTGGCCACGGCGACTTCGACGGTCTCCAACTTTCTGGGCATGAAGTTTATTGTGTTCCGCGCCACCAAACAGCCCGAGGCATCATGACCACGCCTGTCTCCAAGTCCATCGTCGTGCCTTGCTACAACGAGGCCGCAAACCTCCCCAGCCTCATCGAGCGTTTCGTTGCGCTTCGCTCGGCCGACGCAGATTGGGAGCTCGTTCTGGTGAACAACGGAAGCACCGACGACAGCGCGCGCGTCTTCGAAGAACTCACGCAGGCGAAGGAGCGCGAATTCGTGCGCGTCGTGACCGTGCCGTCACCGAACGTGGGCTACGGGCACGGCATCATGACGGGCCTTCGGGCCGCCAAGGGCCAGGTGTTGGGCTGGACCCATGCCGATGGACAGACGCCACCGAGCGACGTGCTGCGTGCGTTCAACATGCTCGAAGACTCACCGCGGCCCGATGCCACGCTGGTGAAGGGCCGGCGTCGCAACCGCCCCATGAAGGACGCGCTCTTTACGTTTGGTATGCAGGCCGTGGCAGCGGCGGTTTTGTGGGAGAACCTGCCCGACATCAACGGGCAGCCCAAGGTGTTCCCCCGGCGCTTGCTCGACCTGGCCACGAACCCGCCGGTAGACTTGTCGCTCGATTTGTATTTCTTCCACGTGGCAAGGCAGGCCGGCTTCGACGTTCGGACCTTCGATGTCTCCTTCGGAGACCGAGAGCACGGCGAGTCCAAGTGGGCGTTCAACTGGCGCTCCAAGGCCAAGAACGTGGCCCGGAGTGTGCGGTACATGGCCAACTTGCGCGGCAACGGCTGACGAGCGCGCAACAAGGTGGACCAACCCATGGCGCGGCAGCGATGGACGGCAGGGCCCTCGCTGGGCGTTGCCGCCGGTGCCTTCGCCCTGTGTGCGGCTCTCTTGGCGGTGGTGCTGGAGCGCGCCTCGGGCGCTCCGTCGTTTCTGCGCGGGCTCGCACTACCGTTGCTGTCCCTCGCGTGGGGCGGCGCCTACTGCCGGCTCGTCGGGGTAACAGCTGTCGATGTCCGTGTGGCCCTCGCTGTTGGGACGGCCGCGCTCTCGCTCGTGTTTGCCGCGTGTGTAGTGACGGGCGCACAGAGCGCATTTGTGCCGGTTGCGCTCGCAGGGGGCGCTGCGGGCGTGCTCGCGATCCGGCGTACGCTGCTGCGTCGCCGCATTCCTTGGTGGGGACTAGTAGCCACGCTGCTGGTGCTTGGGGCCGCGCTGCGCGTGGAGCACTTCGTCGACCGACTGCCCATGGACGGCAGCGAGCCCGGGCCTTTGCATGGATCGATACGCCGTTCTGGCTGACCATCGCCTACGGCGTCGAGCGCGGGTTGCCTGCACCAGACCTGCTGGTGCACGGGGCGCACCTGAATTACCACGTGGGCGCGGGGGTGCTGGTTGCTGCCACGCGGGCGTTGGGGCGCCTGCCCATGTCCGGCGCATACGTTGCTTCCGTGGCGTACCTGGTTGCGCTGTCTGCGTCACTGCTGGCTGCGTTCGCGCGTCGCGCGCGGCTTTTGCCTTCGGGGCCTCTTGCATCCGGGGTAGCGCTCGCGCTGGCCTTCGTGTGCAGCGGCTACGTATCGTGGAACCTGCCGACGCTGACGGCGCTGCCGCTCCTCTTTTCGGGACTCTTGTTTCTGCGCGTGCGGTCGCCGATGCGGCGCGCCTTGGCCCTGGCTCCTCTGTTGTTGCTGCTCGCGCTCACCAAAGAAGTGCATTTTGCCTTCCTTCTGCTCGCCATGGTCCTTGTCGCGGCGCCGCACGTGCGGCAAGAGCGGCGCGCGATGTTTCATTGGATCGCGCCAGGCTTGGCGTTGCTCTTCGGGCAGTGGGCGCAGCGTGCTCTGTTGCGGCCGGAGCAAATGGCCCACCTGGGGCTGTTTCACGAGCGATTGGGCTGGGATGCGCTTCGCGCGCAGCTACAGCAGGAGTACGGATTCATCTACACGGTGCCGGGCTCGGCGGCTCAGTGGCTGTTCGCGACGCTGGTCGTTGGTCTGTTCTCGTGGCACAGCCTTCGTGGCATCCAGCGTCAGGTCGCGCTCATCGCCACGTGCATGTACGCGGTCGGCGCGATGCTGACGCTCTTCGTGAGGCCGTCGTTCTCACCGCCCATGGACGCCTTCTCGTACAAGTGGCTCCTCTTCGACATGGAGCAGTTCGAGAAGACGGCGCGGCTGTTTCTGTTTGTGGTCCTTTCGCTCCTTTCGCTCGGGGCCGTGCTGCGTCGCACGAAGGCCTCCCGAGGCGCAGGTGTCTCGCTGATCGCCGGCTTGCTCGCGTTGCACGTGGTGTACACCTGGCAGAGCCTGCCGGTGGGGCCCGCGCGAGAGCACCCCGAAGAGCGCGGCGACGATGACATCTGGGCGCTGCTCGAGCAAATCCCGACGCGTGGCACATTGGTCGCGGCGGACCAGTTCAACTGGAACGACGAGAACCCCCACTGGGCCGCGTTCCGCGGGCACCAGTTCCTGGCATTGCGCAAGGGACGGTGGACCTCGTCGCTGCCCGGGCATGGGCGGGTGCTTGGCGAACAGGCCACGCTCTTTCTGAGCAACGACCAGACCGTCGGGGTACGCACGGCCCGTGCGCTCGGCGTCACGCACATCGTTGTGCCCAAAGAGCGGGGCATTCCCTGGTTGCGTGGGGTGCCACCGCACTTGAGCACCAGTCGCTGGGCTGCCTACGAGGTGGGCAGGCTGCCTTGACGCCTATTCCGGATGCTCTGGATCGTAGATGGGCACGTAGAAGCCTTCGTGGAGGGCATCGGCTTCCTCTTTCTCCACGCGCGCATCCCGAATGGCCTCGAGGCCCGCGGCCGGGGGCTTGGGCTGCTTGGGGAACCAGATGGCCTTGTCGTACGGCCCCCGTGGCAGGCGTAGGCTCGTCGCGTTGTCTTGGGTGAGCGGCAGCGGGATGGGCATGCCGGCGCCGTGCCAGGTGATGACCTGATACGGAAAGGGGAAGTTCTCGAACGCACAACGGTCTTGGGGGCTCGCTTTGCGCCGGTAGATGTCGAAGGCGCCGATGCGCACCTCGAAGCAGTAGTTCTTGTGGAGCCAGTCGTTGGTGGGCGCGTACGTGCGCATGGGGCGGGCCAGCATGACGGAGCCAGCGTCGACGACAACGGGCGGCGCCTCGCGATCGAGATCTGCAAGAAGCGCGTCCATGCTTCCGGGTACCGCCCGCGAGGCTTCCTTGTCGAGGGAGTCCCAGAACCAGGGCACAAAGCCCGTGACGTAGGTGGAGAACACGTAGCGCCCCGCTGGCCGACGGTGCGAGTAGCCGTAAAGCATGGGCGAGAAGCCCCAGACGAAGATGCGATCTTGGGGCTTCGTGGTGGCCTCGATGTACTTGGCAGCAATGATCGAGGTCTTGTCGTGTGCGACGCGTCCGTCGACGCGCTCGCCAAACACCGCGCCCAGCGTGGCCAGGAACAATAGAAGGCCACCCAGGCACGAAAAGAGCGGCAAGAGCCAGTGCGTGCGGCGCACGGTGAGCACGCGCGTGCTCACCGCCGCAAACGACAGCACCAAGAAGGGGAACGGCTGCAGGAAGTAATGGGGAAAAAATCGGTACATGCCCGCGGCGGCGGCAACGCCGATGGCCGTGTGCAGGTGCAGGTAACTCTGGACCCCAAAGCCGCGAAGCAGCGGAGACAGGCCCCGGGCGCGCAGCGCCGAACGGACTTTGCGCAGCAGCTTGGGGCCAAGCGCCGCGAACAGCGTGGCCATGACGAAGAACCAACCCGTCTGCTCGCCCACGCGGAAGAACAGATTGGTGAGCACCGGGAACACCTTGCGAGTCGGGCGCAAGTGGTACTTCTGGTTGTAGTAGACGCAGTAATAGTAGAGATCACCGAGGGTGCCCTGCTGCTGGGCGTGCGCCAGGCAGGCAAGAGGGGCCGCAAGCGCGCCCGCGGTCAGCGCTGCAAGGTCTCCTACGAGCGCCTTGGACGAAGCGCGTCGTCGGGCGTCGACCCAAAGCCACAGGATCAGTGGCAAGAGGTGCAGCACGACGGATTGCTTGACCATGAGCGCCAAGCCAAACAGGCCGCCGGCCGCAAGCAAGCGAAGGCGTCGGGCCCGCGTGCCCGGCGTGGCCTTGATGGCCCCCGCGCCGAGCATCACCGAGCCGAGCAACGCTGGCATCTGCAGCGTCTCCCCGTGCAAGGCAATGCCATCGAACGGCGGAAACCCAAAGACGAAGCCGTACGCGGCCACAAACGTGGCCACGAGTACGCCCGTGCGCGGCAACATCGTCTTGGCCGCCAGGTAGATCAGCACGAAGTGTGTGAGCACAAGGAGCAGCGCCCAAATGCGCAGCGCCACGATGTTGTCCCACCCGTGAAGCCACGCGATGAACTCGAAGGCGTAGTACATGAGGGGACCACGCTGGCTGATGGCGCCCTGGTACAGCTTGAAACCGTCGAGCAGCCGCGAGGCCAAGGCCACTGCGTAGGCCTCATCGACGTTGGCGTACGTTTTGTAGCCGATGAGCGGGCCGTGCGTCGCGCCGATGCACACGACGCCGAGCACCAAGAGGCCGATGGCGATGGCTCTTACCCGGGCCGAGGGCCGGGCGCCACTTCCGCCCCTCGGGGCCTGCGCAGGTGATACCACGATGCCCGTATACCCCCTGCGGGGTGTCAGTAAAAGCCCTTGCTGGCGGCACCCCGTTGGGCACCTTTGATTGCACGCTCCGCGGGCCTCCGCATGCCCGCGGCCGTTTGCGCTCACGTGTACGAAACGGGGATTTCGGGCGTGCCTCCCGGGGGCCTCCAACCTGCGGGTAGACGCCCGCTACTCAGCGGCGTTCGTGGCGGCGTCGGGCGGTGCCTGGGGACCCGCCGTCGGTGTGCTTGGGACCGCGTGCGTGCTGGGGCTTTTGGCCATGGTGCCCAGCAGCCAGTCGAACAGAGGTACCGTGACGTTGAAGTTGCACCGTTGCATGAGCCGCGGATGGTGGTGGCGCTCGTGGTGCTGGCGCAGCTTGCGCACGAACGGCAGCCGATACACCGGATGGCCGTCGGGCAAGTGATACGACAGGTGGCTAAGCTCGTAGGTGACGAGGTAGAGCCCCGCGGTGGTGAGGAACAACCAGCCGGCGTTCGGGCCCAAGAGTCGGCCGAGGGCGACGGCCCAAGGAACCATGAACAGCACCGCGCCGACGACACCAAGCGCCGGGATGAGCACGAGCCTCAGCTCGCGTCCGCTGCGCATGGGCATGTCACCCTGCACATAGACCTTGTGATGCACCGGCGTGTGCCGCTGGTACAGCTCACCGAGCATGGGCCGTCGCTTGTGCAACACCTCTTTGTGCACCAGCCACTCGAAGGCGTTGGCGATGACGAAGGTGATGGGCACCAGTAGCCAGTCGAGCGCCCGTGGCGCGTGCACGTTGTAGAGCCCGAGCCCCAGCACCAAGGAGCCCGTCCCCGTGGTGCCCAAGAGGTGCGCCCAGGGCCGGTACCAGCCCGGAATCTTGGCGGTCTCCTGGCCGCGCACGCGATCTCGAATGGCAATGGGGGTCGCGGGAGCGGAGGGAGCCATAGATATACTGTGTGTTCTGAAAAAATAGAACGCAAGGGCGCCACGTGTTTTTCGGACCTTTTGTGGTGGTATCATCGCCAATGTGACTGTCAGCACGATTCCCGCCGAACTGTGGCTCAAGGGCAAAGACCGGGCGATGGAGCAGGAGCTCGCGGAGCTTGTGGCCATCAACTCGTTCACCGACAACACCGAGGGCGGGCGTCGTATGGCCGACGCGCTCGCGGAGGTGTTTCGCCTCGAAGGGCTCCGGCAGCGGCGTGTGCAGAGTTCGCGCTTCGCCGACCACCTTGTGTTCGAGAGCGATGGCGCCCCGGGGCTCGCGCCCATGGCCCTGGTCGGGCATCTCGACACGGTGTTCCCGCCGGGAACGTTCGAGGGCTACAAGCGCGATGGCGATCTGGGCCGGGGCCCTGGGGTTCTCGACATGAAGGGCGGCCTCTTGGTGGTTGCCTACGCGCTCCGGGCGCTCGGCGAGACCGAAGGGCTTGGAGCGCTTCCCCCCCTGCGCATCGTCATCGTCGCCGACGAAGAGGTGGGGTCGCCCGAGGGCCAGGGGGTCATTCGAGACGCCATCCAAGGCAGCCAGGGCTGCCTCGTGTTCGAGGCCGGGCGCAAACTCGACGCCATCATCACCCGGCGCAAGGGCACGGGGGCGGTGACAGCAACGGCCCTGGGCAAGGCCGCGCATGCCGGCAACAACCACAAAGATGGCGTCAACGCCGTGCGGGCACTCGCGCGCTTCGTCGAGCGGGCCGAGCAGCTCACGGATTACGCCCGCGGCGTCACCGTGAATGTCGGCATGTTCCACGGTGGCGACAGCAAGAACACCGTGCCCGATCGCGCCGAGGCCAAGCTTGATTTGCGCTTCGAGACCAAAGCCGACGCCGATGCTCTCATGGCGGCGCTTCACAAAGCCGCGGACGGGTGTGATTTGCCGGGCGCGCGCATCGAGCTTTCCGGCGGCGTGGCGCGCCTGCCCATGGAGCGTAGCCAAGAGAGCGCAGAGTTGCTCTTGCGCTACGGCGCCCAAGCCAAAGCCGTGGGGCTTGGCGATGGCGAGGCCGGGCTCATCGGCGGCGGGTCCGACGCCAGCACCTCGAGCGCCATGGGCATCGCCTCCATCGACGGACTAGGCCCCCGGGGCATCGGGTTCCACACCAAAGACGAGCAGATCGAGCTCGCCACCCTGGTGCTAAAGGCCCAGGCGCTCGCGCGTTTTCTTCGGTCGTTGGGCCGATAGCGCACCCCATGCAGGAGGGGCACCCAAGGAGGGGCCGGCTTGGGGCGTCCAAAGGGGTACATGCGACGTTCCGTGCAATCTGACCCGGCAGTTTGGTGGCGACTCGGCCTGGTGGGCCTCCTGCTCCTCGGGTGCGCAAAAGAGGACGTGACGCCGCAAATCGTGGTGTCCCCTGGTGCCGCGGCGCGCCTGCGGATGTTTGCGAGCCACGCGCCGAAGGCTGCTTCTGGCGCTGCGCCAAGCGCCGACGTCCACGCCGAGGTTTCCGTCGACCCCGCCGGCGGCTTTCGGCTCCAGAACGCCGCCGTGGCGCTACGTATTGCAGCCGAGTCCTCGGACAACGCGGCGGCCATCGTCAGCTTTGCGGAGCCCGGGGGCCCGCCTTCCGAGCTCTCGTCGCTCGCACTGAGCCTTGGGGCTGGGCGCAAGGTGCGCTTCGGTGCCCCGGCTTTGGTGCGCACACAGGAGCTTGCAGGGCTCACCTTCCAGGGCACCGTCGAAGGCGCAGAAGGTCTGTCCGTCGAGCAGAGCTACGAGCTTCGAGGTGACGACCGCGCGCTCCTGCTT
>JBIKNA010000117.1:0-17409 GCA_044358965.1 Polyangiaceae bacterium | reverse complement strand
GACACCGCCGTGCGCGCCATGCAAGAGGCCGTGCACGACCCCGCCAGCGCCGTGCGCGCCCAGGGTGCACGCACGCGCTACGAAGACGCCTGCGGCGGCGGCCCCGAGACCACCGTGGGCCTCGAAACCGTTCGCCAAGAAGCCAAGGCCGCGGGCCTGTTCGACGAAGAGGCGCGCTGCGCCGCAGCGCTAGCCGCACGCTACGCCTTTGGTGGGGATCTCGATCGCGCCGCCGAGGTGGCCCAGAGCCTGCTCGCCTTGTCCCAATCGCAAGGCATCCCTGGTGCCGGCGTGGACGCATGGCAAACCCTCGCGGTGGTGCAGCAGGCACGCGGCGATGTTGGCGCTGCACTCGATGCCCGTCGCGCTGCTGCAAAAGCTGCGGCGGGCGCCGGCCTCAAGACCCGAGAGGCCACGCTCACCATCAACGTAGGCTTCGCGCTCACAACCGTGGGCGCGCGGGCCGACGCACGATCGGCCATCGAGGCAGGCATCGCCCTGGCCCAAGCCGTTGGCTCGCCGGGCACCGTGCGCCACGGCCAGATGATCTTGCTGTGCTGGACCGCAACCTTTGGTCCCGAGCCCGAGCTCGACGCACTGCTCGACGACCCTCGGCGCCTCGCCGGCAACGCGCTGTCCGGTCACTGGGTTCCCCACGATCGCGCCACGCTGGGCGTGCTCTTCTACCGAGGCCTAGAGCTCCTGCGCGACCCCCAAGGCGATGTCGAAGCCGCGCGCACCCTCTTGCGCACCGCTGCCAACGGCTACCGCGCCACCAAGATGCTCGACGTGGTTCCCGTGGCCCTTGGCGTGTGGGCCGAGGCCGAGCGCCGCGCTGGCAGCGCCGAGCGCGCCCTCGAGATCGCCCTCGAAGCATCGAACCTGCTCGAAGAGGGCTCCCCCAGCCTGCTCAACGAAGCGCCCGTGTTCCTGGCCCTCCACGACGCCTGCGTCGACTTGGGCAACCTCAAAGACGCCCGCGCCGCCATCGACCGCGGCATGCCTCGACTCGTCAAGCGCGTCCAGGGCCTCTCCGGCACCCCCTTTGCCCGCGGCTTTTTGACCGAGCTCACCGCCAACGCCGGCCTCATCGCCGCCGCCGAAGCCTACGGCCTCGTCCCCGCCGAGCTTGCAGGATACATCGATCGCGGCCCCAGCGCCCACATGCTCGCCGCCGCCCCCGCGCCCCCCGACGCCGACTAACGCCGCCGCGTCCCAGTGCCCGCGTCCGCTCCCCATCACAGCGGATGCATCGCGGCCCGCACGAGCCAACCCCAACCCCCAGCCGCTTACGCCCGCACCCGCGCCCGCACCCGCACCCGCGCCCTCCCCCGCACCCGGCCCGCTTCCCCCTTACGGCGCCGCAACCGCCGGCACCGCCGCCCGCTCGAAGATCCGTAGGTCACCCTTGCGGAACGTCTCCCGGAAGCTCGCCGGCACATTGCGCAGCACGTCTTCCGGCGGCGCAAACATGAGCACGTGCGTGTACTCCGTGTTCACGTCGCCCCAAAGCTCCGCCCAGGCCGCGTTGTAGTTGGCCGTGCACGTCTCTTTCGAGTTGGGTAAGCCCCGGCGCTTTTCGTCGCCACAAAAAGAAGCCACCGTATCCGTCAGCAAGAAGCGTCGGAGCACGCAGCGATCGAACCGCGGATGCGGCAAGCGGGCGCGGACGATGGGCATGGAGTTGTTGGTGGCCCACACGTCAAACGCGCTCGTGTGCTTGAGGTACACGTAGTACCCCGACGTGGAATCAAGGCTCCACGTGTTCTTGGACCACTTGCGCGTACGAAACATGAGCGGCAGCAGCTTGGCGCCCCGGGGCACCGCGTCGACGCCAGACACGATCTCGGCATGGTCTTGCGAGGCCTTCACCACGTCGATGTTGAGCCCGACCACGAAGAGCGCACCGAGCGCCGCGGCGCCGCGGAACGCCCAACGCGGCAGCTGTTCGGGCACCCGCAGTAGCGTCGCAAACCAGATGTAGGGCAAAAACCGCGTTCCCAAGAACGCCCAGTCGAAGGCCACAGACGGCGTGAAGGCATAGAGCACCGCAAGCAGCACCCAGCCTGGCCACGAGAGGAGCCCCAGGTCGGACTTGGCTTGGCGCAACGCGAGCAGCATGAGCACCACACCCAAGACCAGGCTCGTGGCCGTGACTTCGCTGAACACGTACAGGTAGTGCGCCCACACGTCGTAGAGCAGCCAAGGCACCGACGAATAGGAGTCGTCGTGGGGTGACCCCATGGGCTGACTCTTGACCAACATGTGGCTGGCCATGGTGCAGAACACGAGCCCCGTGACCGGCACCAGCGGAGGCACCAGGGCCCGAAACCGGGCGATGCGCGCCTGCATGGACGACGCCGTGAGCACCCGAAGGCCGGTGAGCAACAGGATTTCGAGCAGCGGGAACGAGTGACAGAACCAGCAGACCGACGTGAGCGCGACAATCCCCAGCGCACGCTTGCCCGTGGGCGCGCGCTCTTGGTCGCGCAGCAATACGATGAGCACCAGCGTCATGGGCAAGGCCAAGGCGAAGTTCATCATGCCCATGGAGAAAAACCAGTGGTGCGCAAACGGCGGAAAGAACGGAACCGCCGTGAGCATGGCCGCCCGGGACCGCATGCGCAGCACGAAGTGCGGCAGCACCATGGAGTTGGCAAACAGCGTGAAGATGCAGAACACGCGCATGGCGCGCTCTTCGCTGAGCAAGCCCTTGGTGGCTACGCCAAAGGCGTAGATGGCCGCGTTGGTCTTGAGCACGCCCGTGGGCACAAACTCGGGGTACTCGGCGGGATGCCGAAGAATGGTGATGGTAGCCAGGTGACCGCCCAAGTCTTCGTAGGGCAGATACGGCACCACGAAGAGCGGCCAACCGACGAGGACGAACAACGCCACGCCGAGCAGGGTCGCGAGCTTATTGTCGCTGAGCCGCGTCATGGCCTAGGCGCGGTATCCCCAGGCCACCATTTGCGCGCCAAAGGCCACACGCGCGAGGCGGGGTTCGAGGGGCCGGAGGGCCGAAAGGAACCGCGGAAAGAACACGATGTAGTCGAGTTTGCGCCGCGTCAGGCCAGCGTCGGCCAGACGCCTCTTGACCTCGCGGGGGTACAGCCACACCGCGTTCTCGTCGAAGATGCAGTCGCGCATGGCCTTGCGCGTGAGCGGGTTGAGCGGGTTGTTCTCGAACACCACCAGGCGGCCGCCGCGCACGAGCAAAGGGACAATGGACGACAGGAGCGATGCGCGGCTTGCAGGCGGCACGTGGTGCAGCACATTGGCCAGCACGATGGTGCCATAGTGGTCTTGGGGCAGCGCCTCGGTGTCACTGAAGAACTTGGCATCGGGCGCACGCTTTTGCGCCAGCGCTGCGCTCTTCTGCGAGGGGTCGAAGCCATGCACCTCGGGGAACGCCCGGCCGAGCAATCGCGTGAGATTGCCCACGCCGCAGCCGTAGTCCAAGATGGGCCCTCGGTCGGCACCCACCAGACGCTCCAGCACGCGAAGCTTGTACTCTGCAAAGTACTCGGGTCCCTCGCCGCTGGCCTTGACGCTGCCGGCCAACAGATCACCGTACTCGCCCGCGTACGCGTCGAATTCCGCCTCGGCCTGCGGGTCGAATGCTGTCCCCATGAGGCGGCGCAACCTAGCACGAAGCCAGAACATCGGCCCGCGCGATCCCGGCGCCGGTGCCCGCGGGCCCCCTTTCCCCTTCCCCTTCCCCAGACCGCTCGGCCCCGCCTCCCCGGGGGGCCCAGGCTCCAGACACGCCAGCAACGGGTGTCCCGAGCATCCGGGCGCAGGCGTCAGTCTTGGCACGGTCCGGTGTGCCAGCTTTGGACAGTTCGTTCCCGGCGCCAGGGCCCAGCCCTGTGCAAAAACCGCGGGAGCAGAGACCAGACGCGTCGTTTTTCGTGCGATTCGAAACAGAGCCCCCCAGTGCGCAATGGCGGCACACTCCTTGCTCGGCCGGCGGCCATGCGATTCCCGCGCTCCGCCGCCGCGTCCGTCTTGCCGCTCCTCCTGGCCTGCGCGTCCAGCGCCTGCTCCAGCAGCCCCGAGCCCGCACCGGCGCCCGCGCCCAGCGCCACGCCCCCTGCGCCCCCCCAGGCCCCAGCCCCCGCGCCCAGCGAACCCGCTCCGGAGCCCGCAAAACCGACGTGTGTCGACGACGAAATCAAGGCCCAGCTCGAAGCCATGGAGCGGGTGCAAGACCTCGCCGAGGTCGAGTGCGGCGACTACGTCGAGGGCGCCGCCAAGTGTTTCACCTTCACGTTCACGCAGCCGCTCGATCACAGCGCAGCGGCGGACGGTGAGACCTTCCAGCAACGCGCCCGCCTGATTCATCGCGGCTGTTCGGCGCCGGTCACGGTGATGGACAGCGGTTACGGCATGAACCGGGTCTTCTACGAGTACGAACCCAACATCATGTTCGGCAGCAATACCCTCGAACTCGAACACCGGTTTCAGGGCAAGTCGCTGCCGCCGGCAGCCAAGCGTCGATGGACGTCACTCAGCATCGAAAACGGTGCCGGCGATATGCACGACATCATCACCGCGTTCCGCAAGGTCTACGCGCAGAACTGGGTGTCCACCGGCGCAAGCAAGGGCGGCATCACCGCCGTGTACCACCGGTATCTGTTCCCGAGCGATCTCGACGGAACCATCGCGTACGTGGCGCCCTCCTCGCTGGCGCGCCAGGACAAGCGCTACCAAGAGCGCTTCGACACCAAAGCATTCCCCTCTGCTTGCCGCGACAACGTGCGAGCCTTCCAGGTTGCGGGGCTCTCGACGCAGCGCCCGGCCTTCGTCGCGCACCTGCTCAGCAACTACGTGGCCACCGAAACCGAAGCGAACGAGGCCCTCGAGGGATTCCTGAGCGCCTTCGACTGGGCGTTCTGGCAATACGAGAGCGACTGCAACGCCGTGCCGGTGCCTTCGGCAAGCGCCGCAACCCTGATTGCTTACTTCGACGCGCAGCTGCAGGCGACAGCGGGCATGGGCGCGCAAGTGTCGCCGCCGCCAGCGCCAACGGAGGCCGAGCTCACCGGCGCCGCGCTGGCTTACGAGTGGTCGTGGCAGCAAGGGTTTGCACTGCAAGTTGGCGCACACATCTTGCCGCTGGTCGACCCCGCGACGGTGACCGCGCGGCAGAACGACGAGTTCTGGAAGATCACCATGCCGAAGGAGCCACTGCCGGCCTACGACGGCACCACCAACGACAAGGCCCGGCAGTGGGCGCGCGCCTCGGCCGAACGGATGCTCCTGATCTATGGCGAATCGGACCCGTGGTCCGGCGGTGCGCTCGATGCCCCCACACATCCGTCGTCCGGGCGATACTTTGCGCCGGGTCGCGGCCACGGCGCCCAAATGGCCTACCTGGCCGCCGCAGACAAAAAAGACGCCCTCGGCAAAGCGGCAACCATGTACGGCCGTGCGCAAAGCCTCAAGGCCGGCGACGCGGCAGTGGCCCGAGCCGTGCGCTCCCACGCGTTCGCCATTCGTTCCGGTAGAGACCTGGGCGTGCTCCGCACGCTGAAGCGCCGCGCGCAGTAGACACGCGCTGTCGCGGCGCGGGTTCGGTCTTCCGACTCTGCCCGCGCAAGACACGGGCGCGTCTGACGCGATGGCCGGCGACCCCCGCGCAAAGCTCGGCGCGGTGTTAACATGGCCGTGTGCAGCAGCGGATCGTCTTTCTGGACTTCGACGGGGTGCTCAACACGCAGACGCTGGTGGAAGCGAGCCCCACGCCGCATCAGCCCGGCGCAGACTTGCTCGACCCGAAGGCCGTGGCGCGGCTCGAAGGCCTGTGCGTCGAGACAGCCAGCGTGATTGTCCTCACGTCCACCTGGCGCCTCACGTTCAACGTCGATGAACTCGTGGCCATGCTTCGCGACAAGGGCCTCGCCACCGCACGCATCGCGGGCGTGACCCCCATGATTCCGCACAAGCGCGGGCGCGGTCAGGAGATCCAGGCTTGGCTAGATCACGCGGCGGAGAGCGTCGGCCTCGAAGCCACGGGGGTGGTCATCTTGGACGATCTGGACGACATGCTGCACCTGATGCCGTGGCTGGTGCAGACCACCTTCGAGAGCGGCCTCACCGACGAACGTGTGGAGTGCGCCAAACGCACCCTCGCCAAGCCCTTTGCTCCGTCGAAGGCCTAGAGTCAGGCGAGGTCGGAGGCGAAGCGGACGTGCCGCCTACGAGATCACCGACTGCGCGTGCCGCGCGAGCCCCTGCACAACGGAGTGGAAGCTGCTGAGCCGCCGAAAGTTCGCCTGCGGCAACTTGGCGCGAAACGCAGCCTCCACCGCCGGCACCCGAGACGTTCCCCCGGTCAGGCAAACGATCTCGATGTCGCTTTCGTGCAGCTTCGCGCCGGCAAGCACTGCATCGAGGCACGTCATCATCTTGTCGATGGGACGCTGGGCCACGAGTTCGAGGCCCTCTCGCGATGCGGGCACGTGAAACTCCGCGCCGGGATAATCGAGCCCAATGGAAGCGCTGTCACTGTCGGACAGGCGACGCTTGGCGCCCTCGACAGCGTCGTATAGCGAGAACCCCACGCCGTCTTCGATCACCGTCGTGAAGCGGTCCAACTTGGGACGGTCTTGCGCGCTCACGAGCCCAGCGCGAATGTCCCGCAGCGACGCGAGCACCCGCTCGCGGTCTACAAGGGTCAGGTCTGCCGGCGAGCACAAGAGCTCGATGAGCGGCAGCGGCATCTCGAGCACATTGCTGCCGAAGGGCGCGCGGTACGTTGCATGCACACCGAACTCCGGCGCCACCACCGAACGCACCAGGGCACCGTCGATGGCGTCGCCAGCCACGGAGAGTCCGCCGATACCGAGCACGTCTCCCGGCCCGAAGCCCTTCGAGGTCATGCGCACGATGGTGTAGTCGGTGGTGCCGCCGCCCAAATCGGCGATGAGAACGTTCCGCGGCGAGATGAGGTCCTCGGCGAAGTCGTACGCCGCAGCGATGGGCTCGGGACAAAACGAGATCTCCTCGAAGCCCGCCTTGCGCGCCGCAGACTCGAGCCTGGTCTGCGCCAGCAAGTCTTCCTCGTCATCGGCAGAAAAACGCGCTGGCCGACCAAGCACCACCCGGCGCACGTCGGTCTCGAAATGGGCGCAGGCCCGATCGCGCATGGCGCGAAGGAACGCCCCAACGAGATCTTCGAGCGAGACGAACTGGTCACCAACACGCGTCTTGGTAAACGCACGCGACGGAAGGTGCCGCTTGATGGACCGTATCAATCGCCCGCGAAAGCCATTGTCGACGAACGCCTGAATGGCCGCGGAACCAAAGGTGCCGCCCTGCTTGAGGCGGTTCCAGAACATCACACTGCGAAGCACCGTCGGATCCGTGGCCGACGGGTCCACCGGCGCCGGCGCAAACACATGGTCTGCGGAAGCCGCCGCGAGCAGAGAATTGCTGGTGCCAAAATCGATGGCAAAAATCGTCGGCTTTGTCATGCGCACCACTCCCGGTGGCAACGTACACGGCAGAGAAGCCCCCGCACACCGTCCGCAAACGCTCGATGCGCCCCTACGCCTCTCTGCACGCCCTCCGTGCACCAGCCATGCCCCTCGCGCCCCAACCCCAGCCCCCAACCCCAGCCCCCTCGCCTCGCTCCCTCTCCCCGCACCCGCTCCCTCTGCCGCACCAACCTCGGCCCCACGCATTGCAGCGCCGCCACACATTTCCGCTTCCCCCACACCAACCCGCTCCCTGCTCGCGTTGGCCCGCGCCTTGAACAGCACTCCGATGCGCGGCGCACGTGGCGCCGACCTTGGGACATAAAAACAACGATGTTCACATCAAAGTGGTTCGGGACGAGTCGCCGGGCGGTGGTCAAAGGATCCGCTGCGCTCACGATTTTTGGCGTGTTGGCCGCGGGGTGCGCCAGCGCCGAGCCCGACGACAGCACCCAAGGCTCCGCAGCCACCACCGCCCGGGCCGATGCAGCGTCCATCAACGATGGCGTGAGCGCCGTCGCCGACGAGCCCGTGGGATTGCTCTCGAGCGTGCTCGGGCGCCTCGCCGCGCCGACGCAGCCACTCTTGGCCCTGGCCGCAAACCGAGAGGACGACGCCGCGGGAACCGCCGCCCAGGATCTCGTGCAGCGCTTGGAATTGGCCGAAGCGAAGCTTTCGCTGTCCCTCGACACCGCGGCGCTGTTTGCGGGCGAAGACGGTCTGCTCAACTTCGGAGATGTGCGGGCCACGCTGGAGTGCACGGACCCGCAGGAGCTCAAGAGCATCACCCTGTTCGCCCTCGATCGGTCCATTGCGCGCGAGGGTGGCCTCAAGGCCCGGGCCCTCACGGGCCTTAGGCGTCGCATCGAACAGAATGAGCCCATCCCTGCACCGGACCCGAACACGAGCCTGCTCGACTTCTTGTCCGGCGACGCGGGCAAACGCGAGGCCTTCATCAACAGCGAGATCAATCGACGCGTGGCCGAGACCCTCGCACGGGAGTGCAAGGCGCCCTTGGCCGAGCTGCGGTCCCGCGGCGCATTCGATGTCATTCGCGCGCGGTGTCCGGCGGCGCTGGACATGCGGGCGCAGGGAATCTTGATCGGCGTCTTCGGGATGCGCGACGCGCAGCTTTCGACGGACGCCGGGGGCAGCTGCGCCGGACGCAAGCTGACCTTGGCCCGCGTGCAGCAGCTGTACGCAGCCTTTGCCCCCAGCTCCAACGCCGCGCCGAAGAGCGCCGGCCCCATCGCAGATTTCGCCCGCGTGCAGGCGTCCAAGTATTTTGGACCGCAAGACGCACCGGCAACCGGCCCCGTCACCAAGGTCCGCGGGGCCTTCGCATTTGCCGAGGGTGTGTTGCCCGCCGCGCTGCGCATCGAGCCCCGCCTCGAAGGTGGCCTACCCGTGGGCGCTCTCCGCGCACTCGTTGGCGCCGTTGCCCAAGGCGAGCGCACCGGGCTGCTCTCCAAGGTCCGCGCGCTGGGTCGGGTGACCACTTGCACGGCGCACGGCGTGGCCTTTGTGGGCAAGACCGGCACGCCGCAGCGGTCCACGGAGCCCATCGCGAACTACCCCAGCGAAGACGTCGTGCGGGCGCTGTTCGACCCCAGCGTATCGGAGCAGGCCGCACTGCCAGCGCTGCGCACTTACGCAGCGACGGATCCGGAGCTGAGCCTCGAGAGCTTGCAGGCCGAGGCCAAGGCCAACAAACGTGGGGCGGTGTTCCACAAGACCACACAAGACGGGCAAACCTTGTACGTGCACCAAGCCATCAGCAGCATCAACTTCTGGGGGCATTCTTCGTACGTCGGGCGCCAAGAGATGCGCCTCGAAGCCGATGGACAGGTGTCGACGACGATTCTTCACGTGGACCAAGAGATCGACGGCGAGTTCGTATCGACGTTGCTCGCTCCCACGGCCAGCGGCCATGAAGAGACGGCCTTCGAGGGCTACGCCGTGAGCCGGCCGATGCCCGGGCAAGCGCCACAGCTTTGCCTGCGCACGCGGTAAGAAAAATGGCAGCCGGCGTGCAGCCCCAAAGCTACGCGCCGGTTGATCGCCCGGCCGTGCCTTGCCCCCAATCCGCCTGGCCGCGACGGCGGCCCGCGAAAACGCCCACGATGCCTCCGGATACAACACCGATGGCGACGGCAAAGACCAGAAGCTCCCATGCAAGGGAGCCCATTAGGGCGCACAGGAATACCGCTGCAATCACGTTGATGACCAGGATGCCCGCAGCGTAAGGCCAGCCGCTCGAAGCGACGCGGTGCACCGGTGGCCTTCGCAGCAGCAGCAACAACAACAAGGACGCGCCAAGCGAGACCAGCGTCCAGAGCGTGCCGGCAGCCCATAGGAGGGGTGCTACATCGATGCCAACGCCTGCCATGGTGAAGAATCTAGCAGGCCCCCTGCGGTGGCACACCGTTCGCGCGCCCTAGGGTGCCCCCTTTCGTCTGTCGCCCTCGCTCAGTCGTCGACGACGTTGACGCGGTCTTTGAGCACGTACAGAGGCCGGCGCTTGATCTCTTCGTAGATTCGCCCGACGTACTCGCCCAAGATGCCCACGACCAAGAGCTGCACCCCGGCGACCAAGGCAATGAACACGATGGTGGCGGTCCAGCCCTCGACGACCTTGTGCAAGACGTACTTGGCGACGATGGCCCAGATGCCAACGCAGAACGAGAACACGCTCATGAGCATGCCCAGGTAGGTAGAGAAGCGCAGCGGCAGCACGCTGAAGCTGGTGATGCCGTCGATGGCGAAGCGGATCATCTTGCGCAGCGGGTACTTGGTCTCGCCGGCAAAGCGCTCCGGGCGCTCGTACAGCACTGCGGTTTGCTTGAAGCCCACCCACGCCACCATGGCGCGCACGAACCTGTGCGACTCGCGCAGGCCGCGAAGCGCCAGCACCACGCGCCGGCTCATGAGGCGGAAGTCGCCAGTATCGAGCGGGACTTCGATGGGGATCATGGCGGCAAACACGCGGTAGAAGATCTTGGCCGTCAGTAGCTTGAACGCACTCTCGCCCATGCGCTTGCTGCGCCGGGCAAACACCACGTCGAAGCCCTCGCGCCACTTCTCCACCATCTTGAGGCAGACCTCCGGAGGGTCTTGCAGGTCGGCGTCCATGACGATGACCGCCTCGCCCCGGGCGTGGTCGACGCCGGCGGTGATGGCCGCCTGGTGCCCAAAGTTGCGCGAGAAGCTGAGCATGACGTAGCCCGGGTACCGTTTGACGAGCGCAGCCAAAAGCTCCGGCGAGCGGTCTTTGGAGCCGTCGTCCACGAAGATGACCTCCGTGCGCATGCCCAGCTCTTTCAGGAACTCGGCGAGGCGGCGCTCGAGCTCTGGAATCACCTCTTCTTCGTTGAAGATGGGCAGGACGAGGCTGAGCTCTGGGCGCTTGTCGGCGCTGTCGTTGGCGATGGTTCCCTCGGACATCGGCGGCACCCTACATCAAAAGCTGTGCGACCTGTGAGTCGGAAAATCCCCGCGAATTTCTACGCTTGCCCACCGGCCAGCGCCCCGCCTGCCAAGCGCGAGGAGCGGATTTCTGAACAGCGCACGCTACAGGCTCTGTACCCACCGGGCGAACACCGGGTCGAGGGCCGCCGGGGTCTTTCCGACCACCCGTTCAAAAGCCTTCTCGCCCGTCGGGTCCGTGGCGTGGGTGTCCCGGTAGGCACGATAGAAGTCCCACAAGAATCCCCGCTCGTCGAGCCACTGGCAAAGGTATCGCGCCTGTGCATAGTGCACAGACTCGTCGTCACCGCGAAAGGTCTCGTCGGAGAGCGAGAACAGCGCGCTGGCCTTGAACACCTGCGGGCGCGCACGAAGCCCCTGCTGCAGCGCGGGCAGTCGCCAGTTCTTGATGCCATGGATCTCGCCAGCCTTGGGCAAAACTGGCGCCTCGAACAAAGAGGCGATGCCCTCGTTGAGCCATGTGGGCGCTTCGGGGAAATCCGCTTCTACGTACGGATGCACGAGCTCGTGAGACAGCGTGCCCAGCCCCGGGCCGATGTTCATGACCAGTGCACGCAAGTCTGGCCGGTAGAAGCCGTACACCGAGATGGGGGGCCCCCCGGTGAACTTCTTGCAGTACGCATCGTAGGTGCGCGCCTCGGGGAACAGGTACACGGAGACCGCACGGGCCGGGTCTTTGGCGAAACGTTCGTGCCGAAGTGCCTGGGTCACTCGCTCGACGAAGCGCACGCTGGTGCCGAAGGAGCTGGGCGCGAGCTCTTTGGGGCCGATCACCAAGAACACGCCCACACGTCGCAACGAGACCCCCGGCCCAAGCTCGGACCGCGCCTTGTCCTCGCGGGTGGCCATGTCTTGGGCCAGATCGTACGGCGGCTCGACGGGCGCCGGGGTGGCGGGCGGCGCGCCGGCGTCGGCCTCGTTCTGCGCACGAGGCAAAGGCGCCTCCGAAGCAACGCTGGCCGCCGGTGCCGCCGGGGCAGGCACCGCTTTTTGGGCGTGATGCACCGCCTCGGGCCCGCGACAGTGCAGAAGGGCCAGGCACAAAACGACAGGCGGCAGGTGCTTTGCGGTCATGGCCATGGGCATCGTCGCGGTGGACCACAGTGTGACACGGCGCGTTCGACACCGTAGCCCCAGGGGCGGCTTGGCCGTGCGGGCCAGCGCCCGAAAACACCCGCTGCCGCTACAATCGCAGCGCAAACGGGGCGAAGTCGTAGCCGCCCACGTTACCCATGCGCACGACCTCCTCCCAGTAGGCCCTGCCGCGGGCCTCGTCGGCGCGCGCCAACGACGGCACAAGCTTGGTGAGCTGCTGCCGCGCCGAAGCCACGGCAAACAGCGGGGCAACAATGCCGCGGTACGCCGACCGCGGAACATCGAGGGCGTCGGCGCGCTCGTCGCCGAGCAGCGCCCGGCAGAACGCTGCCCCCACGGTGGATTGCAGCTCGGCGTTGCGTCGCGCTTTGGCCGAAGGGCTGATGGCAAAGGGAGAGTCGAGCAAGGCCCGGGTGAGCGCCTTGGCGTCGCGGTCCGGCGGGTGCTGCGTGAGATCGATGAACTCTCCGAGGCGCACGGCCTCGGGCAAGCTGCGCGGTATGATCTCCGGGTCGACGCCCATGACCTGCCCCACGTACCGCCAAAGCAAGAAGTAGCCCTCGGCCTCGAGCTTGGACATGAAAAACCCGAGCTTGCGCAGGCCTTCGATGACCACGATGGAGAACAAAAGCAGCGTCCCTGCCATGTCGTGCTGGTTGATGGGAACGCCCCAGCTCTCGGTGGCGTAGCGCGGAGAGGCGAGCAACATGCGGCGCACGTGCGCGTGCATGAGCCGCACGCGCAGTGCAGCGGCGTGCCCAGGCTGCCCGGGCCGCGCGCCGTCGGGGGAGCACACCAAGAGCACGAACTTGGAGGTTTCGGCCAGACGTCGGGCCGCGTGCTCGGTGAGACGCCCCGAAAGCGCCAAGGGCTTGTTGCCTGCGGGGGATGCGTAGCCCATGACGATGGAGGCAGACCCGAGCACCGTGCCGGCAAGGCGTCCGGCGCGCATGAACGCTCGCGCACCCAGGTTTGCGAGTTCCGCGTCGAACCACGGGGGAACCGCACTGGCATCACGCACGAGGGCGCGCAACGCCGTGGGCGCCGCGGGGACGTCGCGCCCCATGGTCGCGTCCATGACCATCTGGGTCATGACCCCAGTGCCCAGCGCTGCAAGCTCGGCCACGGCGGCGTCGGCCAGCGGATCGCCCGCAAACAATCGTGGCACCATGCTGTGCACGAGCTCTGGGAAGCGACGCCGCGCGTCGTGCTCGTTGGCGAAGCGGGCGGGGATCTTCATGTGCGTCAACAGGGACTGATTCCAACGGCGAGCCCTGCGCCAACGAAGGGCAGTGCCCGGGCAGGACGAAGGGCGAACGCGCGGGGCACCATCGGGTCGACGACGCTCGCCGGATTAACGGGGGTAACCATTGGGATGCCCGTAGGGCAGCATCGGTTGCCCAAAACCGCCCCCGGCCCCTGGCGGCAGCGCCTGCGCGCAAGCCGCAACCGCCGCCTGCGGGTCGAAGCCGCGCAGGTACGAGTACCGGTCATCGATGCGCTCGACGTACACGCTCCGCGGTCGCGAGAAGGCGAAATGGGTCACGATGGGCGCGAAGACGAAGCCAAGGACGGACAGCAAGATCAGGACGCCCGTCGCGTCGGAGCTGTACGACGCCACAAGGCCGGCAATGATCATGAGCAAGAGGCCCGGAACGAAGCTGAGCCCGAAGCCCAAACGCCCTTGTTTCCAGCGCTCGGTGCAAGGGATGCACAGCGGCAACTGATGCTGGGACGTCTTGCGTGTGACCATGACGGCGATGAGGCCGATGAGCCAACCCAACGCAAACAGCGCGTAGGCCCAGGGCGGCGACCACTGGTACTTCTGGTTGCGTCGCATGGGTGCGTGCGAGGCACCGCACTTGAGACATACGTCCGGAAACGAAAAGCCCCGCGGCACCGCAAGCGCTTGCCCTTGCATGAAGGCCTGCGTAGGCCAGCCGCCCTGCCCGAAACCTTGCTGAACGTAGGGCGAGAACCCAGGCTGCGGCTGGGGCGGTGCGTACGGATTGTGCGGCTGCTGCATGACAGGGGCCATGGTACGGCCGGCGCCGGCCGATTGCTACGCGGCGTGCGAGAGCAAAATCTCGGTGATCTCTGGCGGTGCCCGCAAGCGCATGGGTGGGCCCCAGAACCCTGTGCCAGAGCTGACATAGAGTTGCGTGCCCTGGTGGTCGAACAACCCCGCCACGTACGGCTGCTGCAAGCGCACCAGGAAGTTGAACGGGAACATCTGCCCGCCGTGGGTGTGACCCGAGATCTGCAGCGCCACGCCGAGGCGGGCCGCGTCGAAGATGCTGCGCGGTTGATGGGCGAGCAGCACCACGGGTCGCCCGAGATCGCGCCCCCGGAGCGCACCAGCCAAATCGCTTCCGTGGCCCGGCACTTGGTGCCCTGCGGGGTCGTCAATGCCTGCCAAGTCGATGCCACACGGCAGCGGCAAGCGCTCGTTGCGAAGGACGCGGATACCCAGGGTGCCAAGGTGCGCGATCCACGCGTCGGCGCCGGAGTAGTACTCGTGGTTGCCCGTGACGAAGAACACCCCGTGTTTGCTCTTGAGCGCGGCCAAGGGCTGCACATGCTCTTGCAGCTCGGCCACCCAGCCATCGACCAGATCACCCGTGATGACCACGATGTCGGGCGACAACGCGTTGACGTTTCGGACCACCTCGTCGAGCCAAGCGCGGCCGAGCATGGGCCCGATGTGGACATCCGTGAGCTGCACGATGCGGTAGCCCTCGGCGGCCGCCGGCAGCGAAGCGAGTGGTACCGAGACGCGCTTGACCGCCACGCGGGACAGGGCGCTTGCGGCGGCGATGACCCCCGTCGACCCCGCCACCGCCGAAGCTCCGAGCCCGGCCACACGCGCAAAAAATGTTCGCCGGTCTGCATCGACGCGGTCCGGGCGCTGCCGGGACTCGATGAACACCACAAGCCCCCGCAGGGCGTCGAAGGCCAGCGTAGACACGAGCAAGAAGAACAGGAGCCCAAGCCAGGTGAACGCAACCCACGAGATGGGCGCCGCCACGGCCCGAGGCCCGCGCATGCTGAGCATGGCGACGATGGGCGAAACGGCCACCAACCCCAAAATCACCGCCGCGGCTCGTCTTGCGCGGACCGAGGCGCCGGGCGCACGCACCAGGCGCGCCCACAAGTAATAGTGCACGAGGCCGAGCAGGCCGGAGACGACGAGCAGAAAGAGCGCGAAGCGACCGATGGTCACTTCTTCTTCTCGAAGAAGCTCATCATGGCCGCAACGGCCTCGGGGTGCGCCAGGCGCTCGGTGAACATGGCAGCTTCGCGGGTGAGCGCCTCGAGCACGATGGACTGGAACGGCGCCCGCATGAGCTTTTTGGATTCGCGCATGGCGAGCACCGGGCGGGAGGCGAACTCCGAGGCCACGAGCCAGGTGCGAGCCGCCAAGTCTTCGGGCGAGGTGATGTGCGAAGCGAGGCCGGTGCGGTAGGCCTCTTCGCCAGAGATGCCCGTGCTCGACAAGAGCCAGTACCGCGCAAGCACGGGGCCCACGATGAGCGGCAGCAGCGCGCTGCTTGCGGCCTCGGGCACCAGCCCGAGCTGCGTGAACGGCATCTTGAGCAGCGCGCGGGTGGTGACCACCACGGCATCGCAGTGCAGAAGCAGCGTGGTGCCAAGGCCGATGGCCGGCCCGTCGACCGAGGCGACGAGTGGCTTTGGAAACGACACCAAGGCCCGCAAGAAGCGAAACACGGGGCTCTCTTCGCCCGAGGGCGGGTCTGCCAAGAAGTCGGCCAGATCGTTGCCTGCGGTGAAGATGCCCTCTTGGCCCGCGAGCACCAAGACACGCACGTCATCGCTGTCTTCGGCTTTCTTGAACGCGTCGCACAGCGACTCGTACATGGCGCGGGTGAGCGCGTTCTTCTTCTCGATGCGGGCGAAGCGCACCGTAAGGACGCCGTCTTTTTGCTCGGTGGTGATGTTGCTCATGGGAACTTGGCACTCACTTCTTCTTGGGCTTGGGGGCGGCGCTGGCCTTCGCTTTGGCGGGACTCTTGGGCTTTTCGGCCTTTACGGGCTTGGGTGCCGCCGCAACCACCGGCGCGCTCTCCGAGAGCTTGAGCACCCCCAAGAACTCGGCCTCGGTGACGGGCACCACCGAGATGCGTGACCTGCGCACAAGCGCCATGTCCTTGAGCGTAGGGTGCGCCTTGAGCGTTGCCAGGGTGACCGGCCACTTGAGCGCTTTTTGCGGCGAAAGCTCCACCACGCTCCAGTCTTCGGTGCTGGTGGGATCGGGGTAGGCTTCGCGCACCACCTTGGCCACGCCAACGATCTCTTTGCCCTCGTTGGAGTGATAGAACAGGACTTGGTCGCCCTTCTTCATGGCGCGCAGGTTGTTGCGAGCCTCAAAGTTCCGTACTCCGTCCCAGATGGTCTTTCCGTCTTTCTGCAGCGCAGAAAACGGGTATTTGAACGGCTCGCTCTTCACCAGAAAATAGCGCTCACCCATGGCCCGACAAGGTACTCAAAAAACGCCCAAGCGTCAGGGCAAGGCGGCAGCCGAACAAGCGAAACCCACGGCGCCGCCCCAAACGGGCACCCCCAAGAAGGGGCCGGCGCAAATCATCGCCGTCGCGGGCACCATCGGCTCGGGCAAGACCTCGCTGGTGCGCTGGCTCGTGCGGCGCTACGGGCTCACGCCCTTCTACGAGCCCAACGACGAAAACCCGTACCTGGCCGACTTCTACGCCGACATGGAGCGCTGGGCGTTTTCGTCTCAGCTCTACTTCTTGGCGCACAAGCTCGAGCTGCACCAATCCCTCGAACGCGCCACGGGCCCCGCGGTCATCGACCGCACCATCTACGAAGACGCCGAGATCTTCGCCCGCAACCTCTTCGACCAGAAGATGATCAGCAAGCGCGACTTCCGCGTGTACGAGCGCCTCTACGAGGGCATCCGCCGCGCCCTTCGCCCGCCGGACGTGCTCATCGCCCTGACCTGTTCCCTTGGCGCCACCAAACAGCGCATCCATCGCCGCGGCCGCGACATGGAACAAGAAATCCCCGACGCGTACCTGCGCCGGCTGCACCGCAACTACGCCGCCTGGTTCGAGCGCTACGATCTATCGCCCATAGTCCACATCGACACCACCCGCCTCGACTACGTCGAGAACCTGGTCGACCTGATCGACCTCCAAGAGCGCCTCGACGCCGTCGTCGGGCCCCCCCGCCTCCCCCTCTAGCTCGAGCCTGTCGCTATATCTGTCTTCCCCGTAAGCGTGCCCGTGCCCGTACCCGTGCCCGAAATCCCACCCGCACCCCAGCCCCGGCCGCGCCCCCCCACCCCCCCCCCCCCCCCCGCCCCGCC
>JBIKNA010000490.1:0-5370 GCA_044358965.1 Polyangiaceae bacterium | reverse complement strand
TCGCGCGAGCCGCGTGACCGAGAGGAAGGAGGTCACGAAGCGCGACTTCCTCCTCAAATCAGCGGTCCAAGACCGCTACTACGGCCTCTCCGGTGACGACTTTTGCACCGCGATGTAGCTAGGCTGTTCCAGATCCAAATGACCGAGCGCGATTCGACTACAGACGCCTGGCGCCATTTGGGCTTGGGACCCAAATGCAGGAGGTGGGGCCCCAGCGGCAATGCCTCTGGGGCGGAGGACAGCGTCCTCCGATAACAAAGGAAGCTAAATCGCTGAGCTTGATCGAAGATCATGCTCGGTGATCTAGGGCGCGCCCAGATCGGCGGGGAGCGACAGCTCGAAGATGGGGCCCCTGGGGCTCGGCACAAAGCGCACGTCACCACCTAGACTTCGCGCGGTCTTGCGCACGATGGCCAAACCGAGCCCCGTCCCTTGGGCTTTGGTGGTGAAGAACGGCTCGAACAACCGCGCTTGCACATCGAGATCCGGCACCTGCCCCTCGTTGTGCACGCACACACGCAAGAGTCCGCCATCGCGCTGGGCCCGCACCTCGACGGCGCCGTGCGGCTCCACATGTTGGAACGCGTTGACGACCAGATTCACCACGGCGCGCCGGAGCGCTTCGGGGTCCGCCAATACCATCGGCAAGTCGCTCGGGGCCAACACTTGCACCTTCGGGAGGCGCTGCAAGAACGAAGCGTCGTGTCGGGCCTGCTCCACCGCCGCGCGCAGCACGGCATCGATGGCCAATGGGCTCCGGGTGCCTTGTGTAGGCCCCGTGAACGTGAGCAGGTCGGCCACCAGGCGATTGAGCCGCTCGGCCTCTTCGCCCAACACGGCGTACAGCTCTCGGCGCTCGTCGGACGCATCGGCCCGGCGCAGCAGGTTGACGGCGTTGTACATCACGCTCAGGGGGCTTCGTACCTCGTGCGCCAACACCGCGGCCATCTCTCCTACGGCCGCCAGGCGCTCGTGATGCACGAGCTCCGTGCGCAAGCGGGCAAGGCGCATGGACGCGCCCAAGTGTGCGGCAAACAGCTGGAGAGCGACGAAATCGTGCGTGGTGAGATCGCGACCCGTGACGGCCAGCATGTGTGTGATGTGCGCGCCGTCGCGAATGGGGCACCACGCACTGCGGAACAGGTGCGCCGCAAGCATGCTGTGCGCCAGGGCCGTGGCGTTGCGCTCGGGGCCTTGCGCGAGCAACGGAATGTCATCGAGGAAAATAGCCTCGTCGCGGCGCACCGCTTCGGCAAGCACGGGTGTTTGCGCAAAGGGCAGCTCTTTGTCCACCAGCGAGCGACCGTGGGCACCCACGGGATGATCCTCTGGAGCGAGCACCCTTCGGGTAATGGACGTACTTTCGTAGACCTCGGTAAACGCGACCACCCAACCAAGGGCCTCGAACACCGGAGCGCTGGCCTCGAGCACCTGCGTGGCACCCTCGATGCGCGGCGAGTCCGACGACAGCAACGCAAGACGCCCCATGAGGGTCTTTGCGCGGCGCATGTCCGTCACATCGCGCGCCACCAGGACGAAGCCACGCTCGCCCATGTCCGTGAGTCGCACATCACTTTGCAGGCTCTCGCCGTCTGCGCCTCGGAAGCGCAGTTGGTACGATGACGTGGGGCCCCAGCCCTCGCGCAGGCGCTCGAGCAACCAACTGAGTCGCGCGAGTTCGCCCGCATCGAGGAGCTCGGCCAGCGTGAGCCCGACGAGCGCATCACGGCCCAGCCAGCGCCGCGCCGCGGCGTTGGCGTACTGCACCGTGACACCGCTGACCTGCAGCACGGCGTCGGGCAGCACCTCGACGAGTTGCAGGTCGGGCACGTTGGTGCGCTACTTCTTGACGAAGATGCGCGTTTGCCGAGCGGGCACGCTGACGTTGCCGCCGTTGGATGCTGCGCCCGTGAGCAGCTCGGTGTACGAGCCCGAGGGGATGCCGGAGACGGACCTCTCACTGTCGCCACGGTTGATGGCCACGTAGACGGTGTCGCCCGAGGTGACCCGGGAGTAGACCCAGGTGTCATCGGTGGTGGAGAGGGTGGTCCGAGTGCCGCGGCGCAGCGCCGGGTGCTCTGCGCGAATGGTTCCGAGCTTTTTGACGCGCTCGAGCAGGAAGCTTTGGTTGGCGTCTAGGCCGGACCACTGCATGAACCTGCGGTTGTCGGGGTCGCCGGCGCCGGGCAAGCCCACCTCGTCGCCGTAGTAAACCAGCGGCGCGCCGCGGTTGGTGAACAGCACCGCGAAGCCATTGGCCATGCGCTCGAAGGCCTCGCGCTCTTGCGGAATGCCGGGAATGTTCTCCCATGCGCGCTCTTTGCCGCCGGCGCCCTGGTCATCGCCGAAGATGCGCGAGTTCGCGGCAAGGTGAACCACGCGAGGCAGATCGTGGTTACCGATGAAGGTGCTCATGATGGCGTTGGCACCGTAGAAGAAGTCGTTGCCATCCATGAACGAAGCCAAGTCGCCAAGCTTGCCCTTGCGCATGAGCACGGTCTCGACGAGCACCCGGCGCAAGGGGAAGTCGAACTGGCCATCGAGCTTGGTCTTGGTATCGATGTACGACTTGAGCAGGTCACGGTTGAAGAAGTCGTAGGTCTCTCCAACCATGTAGAAGCGCTGCTTGGGGTTCTGCGTGGCGAGCACCTGGCTGTCGAGCTTGGAGCGAAGCTCCGTGAGCCACGACAAGTCGATGTGCTTGATGGCGTCGGCGCGGAAACCGTCGATGCCCGTTTGTTTGACCCACGCCACGGCGTTGTCCGTGGAGTAGGCTCGGGCGGCGCTGTTCGTGTAGTTCCAGTGCGGCAGGTAATCCGTGAACCAGCACCGCTCGCGGTCGGGCATGGCGTCCCAGCTGCAGCCCTCGCCGCAGATGCAGTTGCCGCCCTTACCGTTGTTGTTGGGCCAGAACCAACTGCTAGTGGATTGATAGATTTGCGACGCCGAGTGCACGTGCACCATGGCGTAGTCGTAGAGCACCTTGATGTTCTTCTTGTGCGCCTCGGTGACCATCTCCTTGAGATCGTCCATGGTGCCGAAGCACTTCTCGGTGGTGAGGGCCGTCGGATCGTTGCTGTCTAGCTTTGGCCAGTAGCCGTGGAACCCCGAGTAGCTGCGGGTGTCGCCGCCCACGCCCTTGCCGGCCACGTCGGTGTTCTCGAGCGGGACCGTGACCCACAGGGTGTTGACGCCCATGCTGCTGAAGTAGCCGTCTTTGATCTTGGCCGTGACGCCAGCCCAGTCGCCACCTTGGTAGTTGGCGATGGACTTGGTGCCGCCGGTGACGCCGGGGATGTTGCACGACGGGTCGTCGGGCTTGACGTTGTTGAAGCGGTCGACGAACACGAAGTAGATGACCGAGTCGCGCCAGTCGAAGACGCCGTCGGGCAAGGCGCCCTGATCGGTGCAGATGGCAGGCTCGCAGGTGGTGCCGGCAAACACGTTGTTGGTGTCGTTGCCCACCTTGATGGTGGGTTGCGCCGGGTCCTCGGTCCACGTGGAGCCGTTGATGAAGAACTTGTATTGTACCTGTTTACCGAAGGGCACATTGACCGTGGCGCGCCACTTGCCGCCGGACTTGGCCATGGCTTGGCCCTGCACCCAGGTGTCGGGGCCGCCGAAGTCGCCGCGAAGCTCGACGCTGGACTCGCCGTTGTCGGGGAACGTGAACTCTTGGGCGCATGCCTTGAGCTCGTCGGGGCAGACCGGAGGCACGTTGCCGCTGCTGCTGCCGGTGCTGCCGCTGGACCCGTAGCCATCGCCACCGGTGCCGTTGCCCGGGTTGAAGGTGCCGGCGTCGGGGGGAAGGCCAAAATCCGTGTTTTTGACGGCATCGCTGCCGCAGCCCACCAGATTGGAGCCACCAATGCCGAGGGCGAGGAGGAGCGGAGCTGCAGTAAGGCGAAGGCGCATGCGCAAAAACCAGGGAGCTTGGGCGTGCAAGGGGCTCGGGTGCACGCGGAACCGAGAGTGCCCATGGCGGCGGACCAGGGGGCAATCCCGCGCAGCATGGCCCAGCCCGCCGGATTGTCAACTCAGGTCAGAGTGAACAATGCGTCTCCGGCAGCTTTTTGCTGGGTATCCTTAGGGGAAACGCAAATGACCGCTCGGTCGAAAGTGCTGCCCGCGGTCCTCTTCGGCCACTTGCCGAGCGCGGCATTGTCGATGCGGCCCACCTTGAGGTTCGTCTTCCGGATGGGCACGCAGTGGGGCGGTGACCGGCCAGCCCCGTGCCTACGGCCGCCGCTGCCCCCGGGACCGGGGCGTGCTACCTCCTTGGCCATGCGCTCGCTGGTCCGCCCTGCTGCAACCCTGATCGCCCTACTGGTACCTGTCGCGGCACAGGCGGCCCCCTCACTTCGCAAGAGCATCAGCCAGCGCGGCGACGCCATCATCATCGGCAACACCGTGGCACGAGACTGCGGCCCCGGCGTGCCAGCTCCCCTTGGCGGCGTGCTGGGTGCGTGCGGCGCCAACACCGACGACTCGGCCCCAGACGTGTTCTTCCAGCTCGATACGCCCGCCGTGGGGCAGATCAGCTCGAGCACGGCCATCTCGGAGAAAGAGGCGAGCAGCCTGGCAGTGCTGGCGCAGGGCACCACCAAAGGGGTGTCGCTGCCCATCGGCGCCGCCATCACGTACGCGCGCCTGTACTGGGGCGGCACCATGGGGCTCCCGGAGCCGGGCAACACGGTCACGCTGTTTCGTCCTTTGGGCTTCAGCGCCACCATCACCGCAGACACCTCGCAGAACACATTTGTGGCCGGCAACCGCTGGTACCAAGCCAGCGCCGATGTCACCGACTTGGTACGGCGTCAGGGCACCGGTGCCTACGCCGTCAAGGGGATCTCTTCGCGCCCGCTTGCAGGACTCGACAACAACGAGGCCTACGCAGGCTGGGGTCTCGTGGTCTTCTACCATCTGGACTCGGCGCCCGTGCGCAGCCTGTCGCTGTGGGACGGCTTCGACGTGGTGTCCACGGGCAAGAACCTGGATGCCACGCTCACGGGGTTTCTGGTGCCCAACACGGGCCACGACGCCACCATCGGCATGTTGTCCTACGAAGGCGACGACCAGCACGACGGAGACCAATTGCTGTTTGGCCCAAGCGCCGCGGCGCTCACCACGCTGAGCAACGCGGTGAATCCCGCCAACAACTTCTTCAACGGCACACGATCGTCGTTGGGAGTGCCGTTCAACCACGTGCTCGATTTGCCGCGGCTCACCGGCGGTGCCCGCAGCCTCGCCAGCATGGACCTCGATGTCATCGACGTCACCGCGCTGATGAAGCCACAACAGACTTCGAGCGCGCTTCGTGCGCTCACCAACAACGACACCTTTGCGGTGGGCAGCACGTTCCTCAGCGTA
>JBIKNA010000491.1:0-5370 GCA_044358965.1 Polyangiaceae bacterium | reverse complement strand
GTCGAAGAAGCCGTCGACGGCGTGCAAGCTTCGGCGATGTGTTCGGCCGGCAAGGTTCCCGCGATGCTCATCACCGACTTGAGCACGCCGCGGATGGATGGATTCACGCTGGCGAAACTCATGAAGGGGCACCCGACGCTCAAGCGGGTCCCGGTGGTGTTCTTGGCCGCCAAGGCCTCCCCCCGCGACGTCGTGGTGGCCATCGGGCTTGGGGCCCGACAGTTCATCAACAAAGAGAGCTCTGCCGACGAGATCTCCGCCAAGTTGCGGAAAATCGTGGCGTCGTAGCCGCCGGTCTCCTTCGCCTCGTCGCCTGGCTGCGGCCCCGGTCTACTGCACCTGTCGCGAGATCACCTGCGTGTGAACCACACGCTTGGGGGCGGCGCCCAGATCCGCCAAGTCCGCATCGACCTCGGCCAAGGGCAGCGCAAGCACGGGCAGCGGAATCCCTCCGTCGATCATCACCACCTTGGGAGGTCCGAGCACGCTGACCTTGGTGGACTTGGGGCCTTCACCTCGCTTCAAGGGAAGCCCGAACACGTCGACGGCGACGCCAGCGTGGCGACCGCTCGGGAGCAACTTGTCCGTGGTCACGCGGATGCGCACTCGCTGACCGCGGGTTGGCGTGCCCTCCGGGGCCGCGGCGCGGGCGCGGGCCTGGGCCACGAGCTCTTCCCATTCATCGCGGGACGCGTCGCTCGACACCACGTAAGCAGACCGCACGGCTCCACCCGGACCGAAGTCGACCTCTACGGTGGCCTCGCCGCGCAATGGTAGATGACTGCCGTACACGCTGCGCGACATCGCTGCCAGGAACGGGCCTTCGGGGCCAAGGCCCAACGCGCCATCGCGTTCGACGAGTGGTTGCAGCATCGCCTGCGTGACCCGCGCCTGCGCTGTCTCCCGGGCGCTTGGGGGCGGGGCGTCGTTGGTGGGCCCAAGGAGGTGCCTGTTGGGGCCAGCAAGCCCCATGGCCTCGAGCGACAACGGCGCGCCGCCGGCGTCGGCGTCTACGGTGGCTCGGTTCGCTGCTTCGGTGCCGTCCGGCGCGGCCAACTGTGGGCCGCGGACATCTTGGTTGGCGTTGGTGCCCGCGCCGTGGCCCGCCATGGTGGCAGGCCCGGGGACCTTATGGCCGGCAAGCATCGCCTGGGGCGTACCCGCGGGTGCCGCGTTTGGCTGCGGAGTGGGCAGCGCGGCCGTGGCGGGCAACTCGGGGATCGCCGAGATGTCGATCTCGGCCGGTGTGTGCAGCGACGCACGGGGCCTCGGAGGCACGATGGTGGCCAAGACAGCCACGGCGATGCCGTGTACGAGCAGCGCCAACCCAAGCGCGTGCCGGCCACTCGTAGCAGCACCAGAGGGGCGGGGGACAGAAGGGAGCTTCCGGGACGTCAACGTGTCGGCCCTTGGGTGCATTCCCGGCCTTCGACGTTCAGCGTTTGCGAAATGAATTGTGAATCTCAACGCTTGCGCCCGGCCGCATCCGAACTTACGGTTCCTCGCGAGATGAACACGAACATCGTGGTTGGTGGTTTGCCGAGCGCCCTTTGGGCGCGCGTGCTGCTTTGTGTGGCCTTGGTCTTCTCGTTCGCCCTGCCAGGCTGCGAGAAGTACGACGAACTCGTCGCCAAAGACCAAGACTGCCAGGCCAAGTGGTCGGACTACGAGGGCGAGCTGCAGCGCCGCTCCGACTTGATTCCCTCCCTCGTCGAGACAGTCAAGGGCGCCTCCAAGTTCGAGGCCAGCACCCTCACGCAGATCACCCAAGCCCGAGCCGATGCCACCAGCATCAAGCTCCAGGCCGATGACTTCACCGATCCGGCCAAAATGGAGGCCTTCCAGAAGGCACAAGACAAGCTGAGCCACGGCTCGCTGAGCCGCTTGCTCATTGCCAACGAGAACTATCCGCAGCTGCAGGCCAGCGCTCGGTACGGCGAGCTCATGAAGCAGCTCGAGGCCACCGAGAATCGCTTGCTGCGCGCGCGCCAGCAGTACAACGGCTCCGTGCGCGCCTACAACACCGAGCTCGGCAAGATCAAAGGCAGTGTCGTCAACAAGGCCACGGGCAAGCCCTTCAAGCCCCGTGTGTACTTCGCCGCCACCGCCGGCTCCGAGGTTGCTCCCAAGGTGTCGTTCTAAGCCCAATGTTCACCCTCGCCGCACCGCGTATGGCGATGCCGCCGCGCGCCTTTCGGGGCGTCGCCAAGGCGCTTTCGGTGTTGGCGTTTGCCCTCGTGGCGCTCTTTTCCCCCGTGCGGGCCATGGCCTTCACGCCGCCCACCATGGACGGCGCAGTCACCGACCGCGCCAAGGTGCTGAGCGAGTCCGACGTTCGCGCCTTGAACGAAAAGCTCAAGCGCTACAAGGCCGGCTCGGGCAACCAAATCGCCATCTACATCCCCGCGGGCCTCGACGGCGAAGACATCAAAGATGTCGCCTACGAGACATTCCAGGCGTGGAAGCTCGGGGCTGGCGGCGCCGACAACGGCGTGCTCCTCGTGTGGTCGCCCAAAGATCGCAAGGTGCGCATCGAGGTCGGCAAAGGTTTGGGTGGTCAGCTCACCGACGTCGAGAGCTTTCGCATCATCCGCGACGTGATCTCGCCCCGGCTCAAGGCTGGCAAGAACCGCGAGGCCCTCGACGCCGGCACCGACGCCATCATGGCGGCGCTGGGTGGGCGCTCCAGCACTGCCAACGCGCCGCCCGTGGGCGCTCCGGGGGCCAGCAAGAAAGGCTCCGTCGGCCTCGGCGTCGGCATCGTCGCCGTCATCATCTTGGTGCTCGGCTTCCTGTTCATCTTGTTCGTCATCAGCCGCATCCTGTCTATTTTCCGAGGCCCATCCACGCCCAACTACCATCACGATCGCGATCATGGCGCCGGCATCTTCTTCATGGGCGGCGGCGGCGGTGGCTACAACGGTGGTGGTGGCGGCTCCGGCGGCGGCGGCAACGACTCGAGCTGGGGCGACTCTGGCGGCTACGACGGTGGTGGCGGCGAGAGCGGCGGCGGCGGCTCCGACGACAGTTACTAGCGCCTTGCGAAAGCCTCGTCGGGCCCGGGTCTACGGGCTGGCCGCAGCTCTGCCAGTTGTGCTACCCCGATCCGTGTGCGGCCCAGCCGAGAGCAGCTCGACAACCTGACCCCGCTCGAACGCGCGAGCTTCGAGCTCGCCAACCTCATGGCCCACAAGCGCCTGACGGTGCTGAGCAAGGCCTACCTGAGCGTGGTCATGGGCAGCATGATCTGGTCTTGCGGCGGCCGCAGGCTCAACGTCCGCGGGCTGTCCAACCTTGCGCCCTTTGGCAAAGACGCACGGGTGCTCATCGTTGCGAACCACAAGTCGTTCTTCGATTTCTTCTTGATCACCGCCCTGCTGTTTTGGCGCACAAAACTCAGCAAGCGGGTGTTCTTCCCGGTGCGCTCCACGTTCTTCTACGACAACCCCGTGGGCCCCTTGGTCAACCTGACCATGAGCGGAATGCGCATGTTCCCGCCGGTCATGCGCGACGACAAGAAGCGGCAGTTCAACCAGTGGTCCGTCGACCGACTTTGCGACGAGCTTCGGCACCCGGGCACGGTGGTTGCCATTCACCCCGAGGGCACACGCAACAAGAGCGATGATCCGTACGCGTTTTTGCCCGCGCAACCCGGTGCCGGTCGCGTGGCGCTCAGCGTGCCCGAGGCCGTGGTGATTCCGGTCTTCGTGTTGGGCATGGGCAACGCGCTCCACGAAGAGTTCGCCGCCAACTGGACGTCTCCAAGCGCGCACCCCATCGATGTGTACTTTGGCGCTCCGGTCGACTTGTCGGACTTGCGCGGGCAGGCGCCCCGGGCCGCGCTGTTCAAGCGCGCGAGCGATCGCTGCATGGACGCCATTCGTGCGTTGGCCAACGAACATCGCCAAGGTCTGGGTCTTCCGCCGCTTGCGCCTCCGTCGCGCCGCAGCCGCCCCAGCGCCGCGCCCGAGAGCGAGACCGATGCCCCACCGGCATTGGTCTAGATGATAGCGTGAGCACCATGAGGCTCTACACGTGTTGTGCCCGTGGCACGGCTGCTCTTGTGCTCATCGCGGGCGCGCTGTCCGCGTGTGCCGGGGGAGGTTCGCCCGCGGCACCTGCAAAGGCTGTCGATGCGCCGCCGTCTCGCGACCATGATCCCGGTGAAGGGATTGGCCTTGGCAACTTGCCGCGACAGGTCGACGCAGGGCCCGACGCATACGTGGTCTCCCCGGACGCTCTTGCGTCTCGTGCAAAGCAGACCAAAGGCCGGCTCGCGCCCGAGAAGATCCAGGAGATCGTTCGCGCGGGCTTCGGCGAAGTCAAGAAGTGCTACGAGCGGGGGCTTGGTGCCAACCCGAATCTCACGGGCCGCGTCAGCATCCAGTTTGTCATCGACCGCGAGGGCCGGGTGGCGAGTGCCGGGGACGACGGCTCGGACCTTCCGGACCCGAAGGTCATTCAGTGCGTGGTGGACGCTTTCAAGAAGCTGCGCTTCCCGAAGCCCGAAGGCGGCATCGTGACGGTTGTGTACCCGATCATCTTCCAGCCGGGCGACTGAACGCGGCGTGGGCCGCGTGCACACCATACTTCGTCGAGATCCAACGGCCCCGCCAGACGTGGCTCGGGTAGGTGCGTCTTGCAGGCCGACGACGCAGCGCGGCCTGGGCATTTGCACACGGGCGCTCTAGGCTGCGGCTCCCGTGGAAGCCACCCAAGACGCGTCGCGCAAACATCGCGCAGGAACCCTGTACATCTTCGTGGGGCTCTTGTTGGGCGTCGTGGTGGGGGGCTTTCTGCCGCAAGACCAGCACCCCCAGGCGTTCCAGTTCTTCCAGTTCTTGTCCAAGGCCTTCTTGTCGCTCATCAAGAGCGTGATCGTGCCCATCCTGATCTCCACCATCGTGGTGGGCATCGCGCAGACTGGGGACCTCAAGGCCGTGGGGCGCATGGGGCTACGGGCGCTGGTGTATTTCGAGGTGGTCACCACCCTCGCGCTCATCATTGGCCTAGGGGTGGCCAACGGGCTCAAGCCTGGCGCCAACTTGCCCCTCAAGGTCGACTCTCACGTGGCGTTGGCGCAGCCCAAGAGCGGCTGGGACGTTGCGCTGCACGCGTTCCCGTCGAATCTCATCAAACACGCGGCCGAGGGCGACATCCTGCCGGTGGTCATCTTTGCCACACTCTTTGGCGTGGCGCTCACCCAGGTGGGCGATCGCGGAAAAGGGGTGCTCGCCTTCTTTGGGGGCGTGGCGCAGGTCATGTTCAAGTACACGCAGATGGTCATGTCGCTGACGCCCATCGGGGTGTTTGGCGCCATGGCCTACAACGTCAGCCACATGGCCTCGGGGCACGAGGTCAACGGCGTGC
>JBIKNA010000003.1:0-57283 GCA_044358965.1 Polyangiaceae bacterium | reverse complement strand
CCAGCGCAGCCCAAGCCCAACCCCTTGCACCAACGTCTTGCTCACGTGCAGCGCGCCTCCAAGAACCTCGGATAGCAACAAAAGGAAACGAGGGCCACCGCCGGGGCGGGACCCTCGCAACGTGAAGCTGCGGCAAGGAGACCTGGTTGGCCTCCGTGCCGCACTTCTTGCGCGTTACTTCTTGGCAGGAGCCGCGCTGGTGGCAGGAGCCGCGCTGGTGGCAGCGCTGGTGGCGGGAGCGGCGCTGGTGGCAGCCTTCGCTGCGCACGATGCCTCGCCAGCCTTGTGCTCTTTGCCTGCGCCACAGTGGCCGTCTGCGGGCTTGTCACCGGCAGCCTTGACCTCGTTGGCGTTGACCGGAGAGTCCGCGGGCTTTGCAGCGTCGCCGCCGCAGGCCTGGATGGCTGCAGTGGCGCCGAGCACGGTGAGCGCGGAGGCGATGGTCGCCAAAGAAAGATTGGGTCGCATACTTTTGTCCTTTGGAAAGGCCTTGGAGAAAAGAGGTGGGCCCGAAGGCCCACACACTTACTTCTTGGCGGGGGTGGCGGGCGCCGCCGACGTGGCGGGCTTGGCCGAGGTGGCCGCCGCGGGGGTGGCGGGCGTCGCCGGGGTGGCGGGCGTCGCCGGGGTGGCCGCCGTGGCAGCCGCGCCAGCCTTGTTGGCGCCGCAGCTCGCGCCGCCGGCCTTGTTGGCGCCGCAGCTGGCCGCGCCTTCGGCGGGCTTCTCGGCGGGCTTCACTTCGGAAGCGTTGACGGGGGCATCCGCCGGCTTGGGGGCTTCGCCGCCGCAAGCCTGGATGGCCGCCGTGGTGCCGAGAACAGTGAGGGCGCCCGCGATGGTCGCCAGAGAAAGATTCGGTCGCATGAGTGACTCCTTTTTAACCCTAGTCGAATCCCGCTCGGGTCCCCCGATCCGGGAAATGGAGACGGGACGCTATCACATGACTGCAAGCGCTTTAAACTCCAATGTCACGTCCGCCACGTCGGCCACTTTTGTGCCCAAAAGGGAGAACGCTCCTTTGGCAATTTTGCCAACGTCATCGCGGGGTTTGACGTCGTGCTCGGCCAGTGTGACCTTGAGCGGGGTGCGGGTCTTGAGGTCGAAGGAAACCGGCATGGCGCCGGGCTTGGCACCGGGCGCGTAGCGAAACTTGACTTCGAGTTCCAAGCGTTTGTCGACCTTGTGGCCGTGCAGGAGCAGCTCACCGACGGCGGTGCAGGAGACCACACGCACATCCGTATCGCCGTCTTTGGTGAGCTCGACCTTGGCGAGCTCCGGCGTGGCGATGCCCTCGATGGAGCGAATGGCAAAGACGGCGTGGCGGTTCTGACCGCGCTGCTCGGCCGGGAGCTTTTCGGCGACCTCGAGCCACGTGCGCGCGTGCTCGGTCTGCGAGTCGTCTTTGCCCTTGTCGCCGAACGTGCTTGTGGCAAGCGCCGCAAGGTCCACCTTGATCTCGCCGCGCGTGTTGCCGAGGTTTCCGGTGTCGACCGTCACCGTCCCCGAGGCGCCCTGCGCTTGCCCCTTGATGCGCTCTTTGGGTGCGGGCATGTCGAAGGTGACGCGGCTCTTGGCGTCGATTTCGAACTTCTGGAGCTTCTGGGACGGAGCTGCCACGGACGAGGACAACGCGCTGGCGCTCGGAGCCAGCGCCGTGGTCTTGCTCTTGTCCTCGCAGCCGATGGTGCTCGACATCACGAGCACGAAACCGAGGGGCAACCAAACTCTCTTCATTGGGGACGGTTCTCCTTACGCGGGCGCCAGAGGGCGCCCGGAGCACCGTACTACGCGAGGCCCGGAGAATCGTTGCGACAAAAACGCACGGTATGCCGCGGGCCGGTCACTTCACCGCAAACGTCACCCGGTAGCCGATCTTCTTCGCTGTCGTGTTGCGAACCTCGACCACGTAGTCGGCTCCAGGTTCGAACGGCACGCCGCTGTCGGTCAGCTTGACCCGCGTGGCACCCACCGTGACCCAGTACTCGATGCCGTTGGCCGTGCTTTCCAAGTCCCAGTCGAGGCCCGTGGCCGATGCGGGCAGCTTGAGCACTGCGTAGTCGACATCTTGGGCGTCGGCCAGCTCGCCACAGAAGCCTTTTGCGATGGGCGTCGCTTGGCCTGGATTGTTGTTCGGCTCGCCCTCAGGCGTGTCCCCTGCCTTGCACCGTCCACCGGGGTTGCCCGTGCCCACGGTCCCCGTCCCACCGTCGCCCGAAGCCGCGGCGTCGCCGCCCGACGATCCACCGTCGGGATCTGCGCCGCCGTCGGTCCCCATTGTGTCACCCGACGAGGACGACGACGAACTGGAACTCGACGAACTGGAACTCGACGAACTGGAACTCGATGAGCCACTACGGTCTTGCTCGCCCTCGTCCTCGGTCGGCTGCGAGGGTAGCGAACTGGAGCACGCCCAAACGAGCGCGGCGGACGTTATCGTGAGGGCCGTGAGCAGAGCCGCGTTCTTCATGGGCTTGAGCATCAGCACGATGCGTGCCGTCACGGCACCGCGACAACGAGCGCACGGGGCCTACAACCAGGCCGCGATTCGTCCGAAAAATCCGGAGCGCACCCTCATGTGCACACATTTCCCTCTTGGATCCGAAGTGTCCCGCACTCTCGCCCCACCTGAGCCCTACGAACCGCAGCAGCTTGATGGCGAGGCAAAAAAACGCGGCAAGAGCGCGGCCGAGGCAAGGACGGCAACGAGAGGCCCTTGACACGAGCCCCCATTCGACTACTTTCCGCCAGCTTCTTGCCACCTTAGCTCAGCGGTAGAGCAGCGGTTTCGTAAACCGCAGGTCTGGGGTTCAAGTCCCCAAGGTGGCTCTCTTCCGTGCCCATTCGATGCCCAAACGATTGCCCCTCCGGGGGCGTTCGGGGTGGCTCCGAGGGGGTCAGCGGCTCGCCCAAGGGCGCCACTGGCTTGGGCAGGGCGGGCCTTTCGTTGCTCAGCTCAGGCAAGAGGGCGTCCAAGGGTTGAAGCGTTCCCAGGGCCAACTCGGACCAGGTGCGGGCCTGACGGGTGTACGTCGCGAGCATCTGACTTGAGCGGTGCCCCGTGCGGTCCGTGACCCACTGCTCGGTCTTGCCGTTGGCCAGCGAGACCGTGACGAAGGTGGCCCGCAGGTCGTGCAGGCGAATCGGGAGACGGACCGCGGTGCGCTCGAACAGTTCCGGCCGCGTGATGCCCGCGGTGCGCAGATCGCCCAGGCGCTTCGTCTTGTCCCCTGGGGTCCAATCGGCGTCGCCTCGAAGGTGCCAAGCGCCGTCGCCCAGGTACAGGCCGGCGAGCACCAGATCGCCCTCCCCTGCCTCGTTGCGCTTCTTCCACCACGCGAGCACGCGCACCACGTCGGGCGACAAGGCCCAGGCCCTCGGGTCTGCCGTCTTGTTCACGTCGAGACGCACGCGGCCGCGCTCGAGGTCGACGGCACGCCAGCGCAGATCGCCAAGCTCCGAAGCTCGCATGCCCTCACGGGCCAAGATGCCGTAGGCGATGCGACGGTCGAGAGGCACCGCTTCGCAGCTCAAGAGCTTGGCGTCTTCTTCGGGGTACAGACAGGCCTTGGCCTTGTTCGCGCTCTTGTCGATTTTCGGCATCCACTCTCTTGGGATCGGGTTCGCCGCGATGTGGCGGCCGGGGTACACGGCGAGGGAAAGAACCTTGCTCATGCACTGGGCGATGCGTTTGCGCGTTCGCGGCGCGAGCCTCGAAGGCAGGCCCGCCATGACCCGCTCGGCGTGCTCGAGGGTCACGTCGGTGATCCGCTTCGGGCCAACCACGGGGTTGATGTAGTCGGCCAGTACTTGGATATCGTCCTCAGGGTCTTTGCGCCGAACGTGATCCGGGTGCGCCTTGCGAAGTCGGCCGCTCGTCCACTCTTCGGCGAAGGCAGCGAAGGTCGGCACCGCCACGGCGCTGGCTCGCACGGTTTGCCCCTTGGCGATGGCCTCGCAGGCTTCGAGCACCACGGCCAGCTCGCGTTCCGTCCGTGCTTGCCCGCCCAGCGTGAGAAGCTGTCTCACTTCGTCCGGCGAGGCATGCGGCCGCAAGCGAAGGGCGAGGTCGGCCAGCAAGGCAGCCCGGGCGCGGGCCTCGCCTTCCCTTCGCGCGTCGAGAAGGATCGCCGGCCTGTCGCCCGCGCCGGGGCCAACGCGCACGCGCACACTGAACCCCATCGCGTTACGGATGAGCTGGCCTGTCGCTGCCCGGGCCATGGCTTAGGTGCTCGCGCCTTTGGACGTGCGCCCCGGGTTGGGGCGCATCCGCGAATTGCTGGGGTTTCCAATGCGCTCCGTAGCGGCGCGCATTGGCGCCTGGCCTTTGCCGTGCGCCACCTTGGCGAAGGCGCCGCGCGGAGTGCACAACGTCGATAGGTCCGGCATTGTCCCGGTCTGCCCGTTCTCGACGGCCACCAAGAGGCGATGAGCAAACGCAAAGTCGCCGTCGGTGGCGGCCTGCACCATCCACTTGAACGCCAACACGATGGCGTCTTCCTGGGTCATCTCTGCGACGGCGGCGGGCTTGTGTTTGGGGCGGGACTTCTTCACGGGAGCCTCTTTCGGTTCTTGTGGTGTGCAGACAAAGCCCCGCCGTCGCGACCGAACCATTCGGACGTGAGCAAGCGAGGCGCGGTTACGTGCGCGCCGCTACGGAGCGCACATCAATCTCGGGGCATTTACGTGCGCCGCACGGTACGGCGCTCATTGCTCAGGATTCGGGCGGTGCCTTCTTGCGACCCTGGGCGCGGACGGAATTGAGCAAGAGCCGGCGCAGCATGCCCGCCGGGGTCTCGCCGTACTTGGCGGCGAGGCCTTCGAGGGCGCCGCGTTCGGCCACGGTGAGGCGCACGCCGATCATCTCTTCTCGCTTTGCCTTCGTGCTCGTCATCGGGTGCACCTCATACTTGGATCGCGATGGTTTTGCCGTCAACGGACGCTTACATGCGCCATACATGCGAAGCGCGGAAAGCGTTTAAAAGTTAACCAGTTGAACTTCATCGGCCCCCATGTCGATTTGTGCCGGCACGCCCCGACCGCCGGTCCGTCGCGGTCGGGTGGGTGTCACCAGTGCCTCGCCTGGCATGGCGTGACAGGCGGAACACGGTCTTGGCCACCAACGCCAAGATCCTTGCGCGCGTGATGAGGGGGATCCTGTCATCGTCGAGCGTTCGGAGCATCGCCCACGCGCTCCGTTCGAGTTCTTCGGCGAGGCTTCGTGGCCTCTTCGGTTCGAGCCTCTTGGGCGAAGAGACCTCGCACGGCACGGCGGGGGCGGCCACGGGGCTTGTGGGCCTGGTGTTCTCGTCCCACGCCTTCGCGTCCACTCCGAAGAGCACTTCGATACGCGCGCGACGTTCTGCCGACGGCCGCTTTTCGCCGCTGATCCATCGGTGCACGGACACGCCGGACACGCCAACGTCACGAGCGATCTCCGTTGCGGTCTTGCCACACCGGGAAAGGAGGGACGAGCCTCTTGACCTGCCTGTCACTATGTCGCCCTCCGGCTGAAGCTGGAACATCGGGCCACTAGCTTTCTCGCTTGTCGCGGTCGAGGGCTTCAAGGGCTTCCGCGAGTTCGCGGGCAATGGCCTGCCCGTCTTCGGTGTGCGCCCAGCGGTTCAGGACTTCGGCCACTACGTGGGTGATCTCGCGCCACCACGGCGTGGCCAGGATCTTCCGCATGCTGAAATCATCCTCGCCGCGCAGCCTGGAAAGGCGGGTGGCCACACTGGCTTTCGTCGCAAGGACCGCGGACCGGTCGCGGTAGCTGGCCAGGCTCCCCGGCTCGCGCGCTTCGGCGAGCAAGGCGTCACACTCTCGGATGATGTCCTCGAGGCGGGCACACCCGTCGACGGACCGGCTTCGCTTGGGCCGTGGCGGCGCCTTGGCAGGCGTCGGCACCGAAGGCGGCGGCGCGAGTTCGGTCGGAGCGGGCCCGTCCCACGATGCCCCTTGCATACTCGGGTCGAGGGCCTGCAAGCGAGCCTGCCACGTCGGCGAGGGCTTGCGGATTCCGGTGGCCCAGTGGCGGATGGTCGCCTCGGCGCACCCCAGCAAGGTCGCAAGGTGTTGGGCGCCGTGGCGGGCGACCAAGACGGCGAAGGCGGCGGCCCCTGGGCTTGTACGGTTTCTGAGATTCATTGCCCTCTCCGCGGCAGACACTCGGCTCCCCTGGGTCTCAAGACGCCCCTGACTGTTAGGCCGGGGGGGGTGGCACGCACTTGCCCGCTCGCATCCAAGGCCCTGCCTGCTACGATGTGGCACATGGCGAACGCGCTCCAACTGGCCGAAGACCCCGTGATGCTGGCCGTGCAGAACGCCCCGGTTGATGAGCGGGCGGTCACGGACGAAGAGCGGGCGGCCTTGCTTGAGGCCCGTGCAGACGCCTCGGCGCTTGTGCCGGGCTCTGAGGTCACGGCCATGCTGGCAGCGCGCGCACGTACCGAGGGATGAGCCGAGCGGTTCTCTGGCACCCTCGTGCCCTTCGAGACCTGGGGCGCATGCATTGGAAGGCGGGCGCCGAAGTCGACGCGGCCCTCCAACGGTTTTCCGCGTCGGGACAGGGCACCTTGCGGCGGGTCGAGGTCGACGGCACCCGGGAGCTTCGGCTGTACGCCGCGCCGTTCTTCGCGTGGATTTCCGTCACGCCCGAAGCGGTCATCGTGTGGCGCGTGCTGCGGTACGCCTGACCGGGGAGCCAGCGAGGTCAGCATGTGCCCCGGCCTTCGGCCATGATGGCCTCGCGCTCGGCGGCGTCATCCTCCGTCCCCACCTGGTTGGACTGGTGGGTCTGGGGGGTCTTTTGTCCTCGGACGAGATCGAATTGATCGGGAGTGTTTGGGTTGGCGCCGGGGGAAACAGTGTCACCAGAGCCACCAGTCCCACCACCTTGGACGGTCTCGACAAGCCACCGCTTCGAGCCCGCGCGGCCGGGGATAGCCACGAGGCGCCGTCCGTCCACCACGCGCCCCGCATACTTGCGCAACGCGTTGCCAAGGCGGTGCCCGTCCACGCGTTGGCCGGGCCTCGGCGGGGCAAGGGCCTCAAGGCCATCGCGGAGATCGTCGTACGCGTCGGGGGGACGCGGGCCGCGGTCATCGGGGTAGAGGCGCGCCACGAGGTCGCGGAGGGTGATGCCGCAGCGCGTGCGGTCGAGGCGCTCGAGGCCCGCTAGTACCGCCGTAAGAGCGGCCTTGGCCGTGTCCTCGTGGCCCGTCATGGCGGGCCTGGCGAGCATTGGGTTTGCCCCGCCGCAAAACAGAATGATCGGGGGCACCATGGCAGCCCAAGCCTCGAATGAGCCCCATGTCCCGGCCCCCTCGGCGGGTCGGCCAGCGACAACCCACGCGCGCGCCATGGTCAACGCGGCCGCCACAAGGCGAGGGCGATTGGACGCGATCCAGCGGAGAAGGTCCGGGTGCCGGAAGCTAGTGCGTTCTTCGGGTCGCTCTTCGGCGGTCTCGAGGCGAGCAACGCACGCGCGACGCGACGTGTCCCCACCAAAGACGATGTTGTTGCCCGTGGCCATGACCACGGCGAGCCAAGCGACTTGCGGCGCCTCGGAGCAGCCGAGGATCCGTAGTTGCACACGATCTATCGCCGTGAGGCAGCGGTCCAACGCACTGCCACCCAAGGGGGCCACCACGTTGTCGAAGGCGATCATGTTGGCGCCGGCGAGCGCACACGAGGCGAGCAACTTCTCGAGTTCTTCGCCGTCGCCCGGCCATCCAAGCTTTGCGGCGGGGCGTCCCGTCGCAACCATTGCGATGGCGTCGGCGCAGAGAGTTCCGCCGGTCCCCGGCGTGTTCTTGTCGACGGCGAAGAGAGGGACGGCGCCGCGGATCGCCGGCCGCAATAGGATGGTCAGCACGGCCGCGCACGCAACGGAGCGAGCGGCCGCGCTCGTAAACGGGAAATCCGCGAAGACTTCGGTGAGCGCCTCGCGTGCTGCGACGCCTTCCGCTTGGGTGGGCTCGCTTGGGATCTCTGGGAACGTGGCCGACGGCTCGAAAACGAATCCGGTGCTCGCGTCGTATCCCGCTGCGATGAGCAGCGACCCATCAGGTCGGAGCGACGGCGCCTCGAGGATGCCACGCAACGGCCTGACGCTCGCCCACCCTGGCAGCTCCGCGACAGCGGCCGCAACGTCGTGCGGGGGCGCGACCTGGCGAGTCTCGCCCTTGCGCGCGCGAGCAAATTCGGCAACCTCGGACAGATAGGAGCGCAGAAGGCGCACCCCGATGGGGCGAATCGTCGGTGTGCCAGTGACCATGGTCCCCGCGGGCTCTGTGGCGCGTGCAATGTGCACAAGCTGGCCGTCGCGCTGGTACACGGCGGGGTGCCGTCCGATGGCCTCGGCGGCCTGCTGGACGGACGTGTGGAGTTCCGGGCCTACCGGCACGACGGAGCGCGAGCCATGCGGGCCCGTGCCCGCGGTGTGCTTCGGGGCCAGAATCGAGATCGGCAGCGGCCGGTGTACGCGGGCGGTCATCCCAGTATGACCTCGATGGCCTGGGCTACGCTGGCCACGGTGGCATCGTCGATATCGCCGGCACGGGCGCGCGCCGCGAACTGCATCATGCGCTCGGCGGTCGCGCACAGGTCATCGCATCTGGCGCGCATGGCCTCTGCGCGGTCGCGCGCGGTGCCGATGGCGTCGACGGCCGCCTCGAGCTGCTCGGCGGCGAGCGTCGCGGAGTCGGCCAGGGCGATGGCGTACGCGGTGATCCGCACCATGTCGACGGCACGCTGCTCCGCGGATGTCACGGCGATCATGCGGACCTCCGTCGACCGATGCGCGCGAGCACGCCGTCGGCGTCATCGTCGGCGGTGTCGGGCGGTAGCGGCACCGCATCGCCACCCTCGGCCGGGCGGCCGATGGCGGCCACAAAGTCCGCCACGCGGACGAGCATGCGCCGACCACACACCGTGTGCGGGACGGCGAGCTGGGCCACCACGGCCCGGAACGCCCGGGCATCCAGCCCCACCACGGCGGGTGCCGTGCGGTCCGTCACCACGGCGGGCACCACGGGCACGGCATCGGTGCCACGCGGGCGTAGGGGCCGCGTCATCGCGCCACCTTGCGACGGGGGGCGTGCGGCGGCGCCACAGGCGCGATGAGCCCGCGTGCGCGCAGCTCGCGATCGATGATGTCGCTGCGGCGGCCCCGGACCGGCAGCCCCGCGATACGCCGGAGCACGGACCGATGGTCGGCCGCCGCAGCGTCGGCGATCTCGAGGATGATCGCGTCGGTGATGGTGGTGTGTGGCTGGTGCGTCATGGTCTACACCATGGATCGCGGCCACGGAGCTAGCTGTGCACGCCCGATGCACAGCTAGCGTTTTTGGCCTCTGACCTCGCGCGCGAGACTGCGAATCGTGCTGTCATCCGTTCGGACTTCACCCCGCCCCAAAGCGGTATTCAGAGCGCGAAAAGGAGCTACCCAGCCTTTCGTCCCGCTCTTCCCCCCGGGTCGTTGCCACGCTTCGCACGCCACCAAGAATGCTTTCTTCACCGCGGCGCGGTCCTTCGGTGGCCCATAGAGGGCTTCGATGGTGTCAAGAAAGCGCGCGGACTCGCGTGCTGGGGCAGCTCCTTGAGCCTGGACCCTACGCGCATGCATTGCGACGGTGTTCATGAGGAACTTCAGGTCTTGCCGCGGCGTGCCGTCGAGACCTTCGGCCGCTCGCAACACCGCTCGGAGCCTAGCAGTGACGCCTGTGCCAGCCCGCTCTGACGCGATGTTCTCCTCACGCGTTCGCGCCGACCATGCGAGGGAAGACGCGAGGGCGAGCATCTTGCGGCCAAGCGCCGTCTTCGGGGGCGCCGAATGGTCAGAGCGCACCAAGCTGTCGCAAAGCGGGCAGTGCGTTTCCCATTCACCGGCGGCCCAATCTGCATCTTCCTGGCGCACGGTGGGGTTCGAGGGCTTCCACGCGTACCGGCCCGGAGGGAACAACCTCGCCAGGTCCTCGGCGGTCATCGGCGCGGTGTGACCTTCGCCCGTCTTTCGAGGCTTAGGGCGTGCAACCGGGCGAGGTGGCAACGGCTCGCGTTGCTGGCCTGGCTTGCGGTTCGTCCTTGGCGGAGTAGCTTTCTTCTTCGGCACGACTTGACCTCGTGTCTCCGCGCCTCGCTGGTCTTGCTCACCGGCGGGGCGCTTTCTTTTGGTTCTAGCAGTTGTCCCAGTGGGACACCCGTGGGAGTCCCAGCGGTGTCCGCCGTGCTCGCGAGCGAGTAACCCCTTTCGTAACGCGTTACCGTCGCGTTACCGTCGCGGCGTCGAGTGCTTGAGGGGTTCAACGGCACACCAGCGCCGGCACTGCGCCCAAGATGCGGCCAAGCGTCGCGTTTCTTGCGTCGAACGGTGAAGCAACTCGCATGATTCAGCGGCCTTGGAGTTGCGGCCAAGGTGCGCCCAAGGATGGCGCCGGCAGAGGGCGCGGTCACGCGTGACCAACGCTCTCGTCACGCGTGACAGCTCACGGCCTCCCTCGCCTTGTCGGCGTCATCGCCACCACGTTGGGCTCCGTCGCCAAGCGTCGAGCCTGAAGCTCGCCCGCGAGACTCGCCACCACATCGAAGCGCCCGGCCTCGGCGGCCAGCAACAGGGCCCGCTCCAACGGGTCGCCCGGGTGCGCGTCGGCCCCCAACGAACGGCCATCCGGCGGGCATCGTTCGTCGGGGCCGTTCGTTCTCGTGACCTCTCGTCTCACCAAGCGCCTTGTTTCCGGCTCGATTCGCGTTCCAAGCTCACTTAACCCCGCTTCGTAAACCGCAGGTCTGGGGTTCAAGTCCCCAAGGTGGCTCTGATTGGTACCCGGGCGTCCTCCCGAGTTCGGGCTTACCAGGGAAACCACTGCGCGGGCACGTTGGCCCATGCGGTAGGGCGCATGCGGTCGCCTTCGGGCATCACCAGCGAGCCTACGAAGTCGGCGTGCTCGTACACCGAGCCCAACGATGCCGCGATGCCGTCCAGGTCTTGGTCGGAGACCACGCCATTGCTGGTCGCCTTGTAGAACTGCACGGTGACCCGTACGGGGAAGCGAACGTCGCGAACCAGGCGTCCGCCGTGGCCCTCACGGAACGGACCGCGGTTGTCGCCATGCCCCAGCACCGCTTGCTCTACATCGCTTTGCCCGCGCCCATCGCCCATCTCCGCGGCAGCCGACGAGGGCTTGGCGGCGGGGGCCATCGGCGCACCGCCCTTGGCCGCGCCCGCAGGCCATGACGGCATGGGCGCAGGCACGCGCCGCACGGGCGGTGCCACCACCAGCGGCACCTGAATCAGGAACAGGACGTCGGCGCCTTTCTGCAGCGCCGAGCGCTCGTCGTCATTCTTGGGCCCGCCTTGCGCCGCGATGCGTGTGGCCACCTCGGACTTCCGTTCGGCGGTGAACGGGGCGCGCTGGCCTCCGTTGTTGAAAAAGAGGGCCTGCCCGCGGCCGCCGGCAGCGCGCTCGTCGCCGCGGTTCTCGATGACCCGCATGCTCGTGCCCTGGCGGGTGACCAAGATCGTGAGCACCGCGGGGTTGCCGGGGTGAGACTGGTAGTTGAACAGCGCCGGCGTGAACTCTGCCGCGCCGGCTTTGGGGATGGGCAAGAACACGGCCTGCGCGCTCACCAAAAAGTGCGTGTCCCGTGGTGCGAGCAGGTTGCTCGACGCCAAGCTGCTGGGTGCGCTGGCAAAGCGGCCCACGTCGCGCAGTACCTCGGTGAGCGCCACGCTCCTGAGCTGCGGCGCGCCCCCCGGTGGCACCGCTTGTTCGTTGCCCACCCGGACAAAGAACCTGTCGGCTCGAATGTCCGCGGTTCGGTCTGCGAAGTTGGGATGGCGCACCACGGGCATCAGGGAGCCACGCTCATTGCGGTCGCGTTCGTTTACTTGCAGCGTGAGGTCCGAAATGTTGGGCCCGACGCTCGAGCCCAAGTTCCGGGCCGTGTCTTCCCAGCTCACGTTGACCATGCTGAGGTTTCGGGCTCGGACGCGGCGCTGCAAGTCTCCGTCGGTGGTCATGCGCACCACGCGGTCGACAACCTCGGCGTACTGAGTGTCGACACTGGGGCGAATGCCCCAAGAGGGATCGCCATCGGAGGGCGCCACATCGCCAGGGTTGTTGGCGACGGGCAGCACCGCGCTCTTTGGTTCCGTGGTCTGCACGGCCGGCGCCGGCTCGTGCACCACGACGATGCGCTCGCGGGGGCCACAGGCCGACGCAACCCCGAGCACTCCAAGCAACATTCCACCAAAAGCCGTGCGCCTCATTCGTTGGTTCATCCTTCCATGCGATTCGACGCGCCACGACGCACAAAGGTCCATACGCCGCATCGATTGGTCCCCCCTTTACCCACATTCGCAAAAACGCGGGGACGAAGCCGGGGGACGAACGACAGCGCCGGGGGCTCCCAGAGCCCGGCAGCCTGGTGTATTGTGCAGACCATGAAGCGTCTTTTGCCTCTTTTCTTTGGCTGCACCATCACCAGCCTCGCGTCTTCCGCCTTCGCCGATGCGCCGCCGCCCACGGGGCAAAAGTTCGTCGGCTACTCGTTTACCGTAACCGGCCTTGCCGCGGCACCAGAGCAAGTGCTGCTGGCATACCCGTGCGGCCCCTCGCAGGGCTCGCCCACGGCGGCGTACGCCAATGTCGAGGAGGGCAAGGCCGTCAGCGTCGGGCGACGCGGTGGCCTGTGCACGATGTACACCAAGAGCAAAGCGTCGCACGACGAGTTCCTGAAGACGTACAAGCCCACCAACGAGACCACGGATCCCGCGCTCGCCGAGTTCATGAAAGACGCCGTCAAGTGCGACGGCGGCCCAGCCCCCAGCTTCGTTCTCCCAAGCACGGATTCGAGGGACGTCATCAGCGAGACCTTTGCGGTGAAGACGCTCACGTCCAGCAGCTGCAGCATCACCAACACCACGCCGAGCCCAACCCCCAAGCCCACCACCACACCAGTGGCGCCCACGGTTCCGACCACCGAAGCCAGCGCGGCCACCGACGCCGGCCCCAGCAACGCGCCCGCCAGCAGCAGCAGCAGCAGCTGCACGCAGGGCCCCGGCGCCACACGTTCGCTTGGCGTCGCCGTGGCCGCCGGCCTTCTGGGCATCGCGCTGCTGGGTCGTCGCCGCCGCCGCTAGAATTCGTTTCATCGTTACGACGCGCCGGGGCCCATGGGTCACCCAAGGCCCCTGCCCTTTCCCCACCCAAACCAAGGAGGGCCCTCGGCCCTTCTTGCGTCACTCTCGGTTCGTGGCCCGACGACACAAAGGTCCCCGGTGCACGGCGGCGACGCTGGCCTAGCAGCGTGACAGTCCAGTGTCGCACTCGTGCGACGCCGCAACAATCGGCAGCGCGGACGCCCGCGGGTAGAGACGGCGCGGGCCAACAGGCCTTACGCTCGGGCGCATGGACGTTCGAAAAGGTCAGTTCGTACGCATCGAGTGCGAACTTCGTGTGGTCGGCGGCGACGTCATCGAGTCTTCCAAGAAGAGCGGGCCGGTCGAGTACAAACACGGGGCAGGACAGCTCCTGGCTGCCCTCGAAGCCAAACTCGAAGGCATGAAGGTCGGCGAAGAGAAAAGCGGCGTGATCAACGCCAAGGATGCCTTCGGCGCGACGAGCGCAGCGGTGGAGCGCAAAATCCCACGCAAAGAGTTCCCCAAAGACGCAGTCTTCGAAAAGGGTGCCCGCTTCGAAGCCAAGGCCGCCCACGGCCCGCCAGTGCTCCTCGAAGTGGTCGACATCACCGACGACGCCATCACCACCAAGGTGATCCATCCGCTTGCGGACAAGGACATCGACTTCAAAGTGAAGGTCCTTGGCATCCGTCCGCCGCCGCCGCCGGTGCCCGTGCGCGCGGCGCCGGCAGACGATTTGCTCATTGCCGACGAGGAGTAACCGCCGGCATCGCGCCGACGGGAACTCGCCGTGGCCCTAGCCTAGGCCGCGGCGTGCAAGCGAGCGCGGGCAGCGATGCTGCTCGCGGCAAGCCGCGCCACAGCCATGATGGTGTGCTGCGGGTTCACGCCCAGGTTCGTCGGAAAGACACTGGAGTCGACCACGAAGAGCCCCGTGGTGCCATGCACCTCGAAGTTGAGATCGCAGACCGACGTGCGCGGGTCCGGTCCCATGCGTGCAGCGCCAAATAGGTGCGAAGCGATGCAAGAGAATGCCTGGGGCGAGGGTGTCAGCGTTTCGAGCTGTTTCACCTGGTCCATGTTCGTCATGGCGAGCTCGGCACCAAAGACGCCGGGCCACACCTCTTTGGCGCCCGCCTCGAACATGAGCTTGCACAGCGTGACCACCGCGGCGCGGGTGGCCTCGAGGTCACCTTGGGTCATGGTGTAGTCGACCACTTGGCGACCGAACAGGTCGGTGCCCACGGTGCCCTCGGCGTCGGCCTTGACCTGCGCCGCCCACACAGCCACGTGCCCCAGCGACGACAGGCGGTCGGCGAGGGCAATGCCCGCGCCCGGAATGCGCGCCGCAGCCAGCTCGGGCTGCATGGCGATGGTTTCGAGCTTGAACTTGTGTGTCGAGCGGAACGCCAAGCTCTGGGCGCCCTGCGATGCACCGATGTCCATCTGCACGGGTGCATCGAAGACCGCGCCCACCGCGAGGCCCGGGTGCATTTGGAAGTGGCGGCCGAGGGCGCGCGACCGTACGCCCGAGCGCGCCAAGATGCCCGGCGTCTGGATGGTACTGGCCGCCACGAGCACGCCATGCCGGGCGCGCAGGGAAATGGGCGCCCCGGTGGACGACACGGCCCGCACGGAAACAGCCCGACCGCCGCGCAGCTCGACGTGTTGCACCTTGCACGAGGCATACAGCCGCGCCCCGAGGCGAAGGGCCCAGGGAACATAGGTGACGTTCATGCCCTGCTTGGCGGCGTTGGGGCACCCCGTCAGGCAGCGCCCGGAGCCCTTGCAGCCTTTGTCGTAGCGTCGCATGGGCGTGGCCGCGAACCCCGATCGCTCGGCCTGCGCCAGGAACATCTCGTTGTTGCGTCCGAGCACGTGCGCATCGACGGACCGGACCGACAGATCGCGTTCGAGCGCGTCGTAATGTGCCGACAGTGCCTCTGCAGAGCAGGCGTCGCGAAGACCAAACTGCCGGGACCACTGGTCCAAGACCTCTGCGGGGGCTCGGAGGGCAATGGCCGAATTGACGACGGTGCTTCCACCAACGGCGCGGCCCTGCAAAAGGGGCATGTACGCCTTCCCTTTGACAACCTGCATACCGGCATCGCGCATGAGGCCACGGAACGCGTCGGCGACGCTGTTGCCAAAAGCCCGCGTGCGCACGTAGGGCCCTTCTTCGACGATGATGACGGAGTGCCCAAGGGACGACAGATGATACGCCGCCGTGGCCCCGGCCGCGCCGGACCCAACCACCACGAAGTCGGCCTCGTCGACCAACGGTTTGCGCTGGGTCGCGCCATCCACCAGAGCCTCGGCGGGAAAGTCCTCGTCGGGTGCCGCGGCGGCCTTCGCATGCAGCGGTTGCCAGGGGCCGTGCTCGGCCATAGAGAGACTATTCGGCAGCGTGTGCATGATGAACCTCGGTGGGTTGCTTGCGCCGGAGCAGCGCCGACGATGTGACGGATCGCGGCGCCACCATGGCTGCGCGCACCTCGGGATCTTGGGCGTAACGAAGGGCCAGAACTGCCTTGAGCGCCATGACCAGCTGACGCACGGCGTACACGCGGCTGCGGAGCAGCAGCGATAGGACCTGTCCCCTTTCGCCCGACGGAAGCCCCAGCAGGGTTTTGGGCGCGCGGAGCAGCAGCATCGGCCCGAGCACACAGAAGTAGAGCGCGAGGCGCAGCCCCAGCGCAGGCTCCAGCGGCACCGCCGCGAGCGTGTCACTGAGGAACGCGCCCGGGGACAACGACGCCAGCCCCTTGGGCAACTTGGAGCCCGCATCCGGTCCCGGAAACAACGCGTCGGCAACCGCGTCAGCAAGGGACAGCTCCCAGGGGCTGAGGGCACGCAGGGAGATCATGTGCCCCCCTTGGACTTCTTCTTTTTGGGCGCGGCCAGCCCCTGCCGTTCGAGCCAGGCCGTATCGATGGCTGCAAGGCCATCGCGCACCGCGTTGCGCGCGGACTCGGCGTTGCCCGTGGCGATGAGGCCGATGAGCACCTCGTAGAGCATGATGGAGTCTTGCGGGCGGTCGTAGATGCGAGCCACCAACAGGGGCTGCTCGTCGGGAATGCGCGCGAAGGTGTTGAGCACCAACTCGAGCCCAACGTTCTTGCCGGCGCGAATCACGGCGCGCTGAAACGCGATCTCTCCCCGTGCGAACGCCACGGCATCGTGCAAACGCGAGGGCTGCTCCGCTGCGAGCTGGCGCAGACGCTGGAGATCGGCCTCGATGTGCCGCTCGGCGGCCAGCGCCACGGCCTCGGCGACCAGCACCGTGCGCACCTCGAGCAGCGAAACCAAGAGTTCACGGTAGGCCGGCTCTTCGGGCGACAGTGACGCAAGGAGCGTGGCCAGCGTGTCGAGCCCGGCGCGCTCGCGCCACGACGTGACCAGCGTGCCTGCGCCGTGCCGAGTGGCCACAAGGCCCAGGGCCTCGAGACGCGCGAGCGCCGCGCGCAGCGTGAGGCGATTGACCCCAAGGGCCAACGACAGCTCGCGTTCGGACGGCAGCCGTGACCCGGCGGCCAAACGGCCCGAGAGGATCTCGCTTTGGAGGCGATCGGCCACGGCGTCGACCACGCTCGAGCGGGCCACGGGTCCGATGGCCGCCAGGGTGTCGAGCCCCGCCGGCGGCATCGCCAGGCCAGGATCCGCAGGATGTTTGGGGTTTTTGGTCATTTGTGGACAGCTCCTGCACCCGACATTCAGCGAGTGACTGTTTGGTTCAACCAGTTAACCACAGACCCGCGAATGCGCAAGGCGTTTCGCACACCCGGGGCCGCGCTGTCGGGCCGTTCAGCGAGGTGAGCCCGCAGGGACGGCTACGGACAGAGTTCGGCGAGGGTTCGCGGCAAGGGGGCGGCGTCAGCGCAGATATCGGGCTCGATGGGAATGCCCGCATCCTGCGCGAGCACATACGGCGCTGCCGGCGTCGCCTCGAACTCGAAGCCCACCGAAATCCCCTCACATGCTGGGTCCGTCGAGCACCGGTCCAATGGGGAGTCGAGCCCCTTGCAGAGGGGGATCCGAAACCCTTCGAGGAGCCCCTGCTCTTGGCAGAGAGGCGACGGCGTCCCGATGCGAAGGGTCCGCAGCACGGAAAGGGCGTTCACCGGGTCGACAACACCGGCGAGGACTCCCTCCAGAACGAACTGGCCTTCGGGAGACACACGAATGCGCGTCCGAAGAAGCGGGCTCTGGAGCGACATCACTTTGCCGCCGGAGGCAAACCCGAGAAAGCCAAGTCCTGGGGCGATGAGTTCGCCACCGACCACATACGCGGTGCTATCGGTGTTCTTGAGCGGCACCTCTGCCACGCCGGTGGCCCCGTTTGGAACCGCACTTCCGTTGGGCAGTGCCCACTCATCGGAGCCGTTGTCGCACGGCCGGAACGTCCCGCCGTCTAGTGCCTCGCCGTTGCATGGGACTTGGCGTCGCAGAATGCCGGGGCTGCCGATGACGGACACGGTCACCTGGGGGTCTGAAGGCAGACCATTGTAGTTTCCAACGTAGAGGACAACGCCGTTCAGGCCGCGAGCCGTGCCAATGTCGAGTGGGATCTCGTTGTCGAGGAGCAGGCCCTCGAAGGCTGACAGCACTCCGTTGTCGATGCCGCCGGGGCCGTCGCAAATAACAGGGGAGTCGCCCCGGGGCCGACAGGAACCTCGGGCACCCGGAAGCAACTTCTTGTCGGCGCCACAGAGGGACTCCTGGCAATCGAGGTTGACCCCGGGGAAGTCGCCCCGCTTCGTGCGCAGCTTGAGCTTTCGAAGCGCGAACCAGCGGGGGAGGTTCAGGGGGCCTGCGTCCACCTCGGCGTCTCCTGCCTCCGTGGCATCAGCATCTGCCGGGTCGCCAGCATCGGCAGGCGGCCGTTGGGGGATCACCGGAGCGCAGGTCGGCGCGGGGGTCGCACATGCATCGAATCCTGCATCGAAGTCTGCGTCGGGACCTGCGTCGAAGCTCGCCTCGGGGCGCTCGACGACCTCCGGCGCTTCGAGCCCTACCAACGCGCGACAGGCGAGGAGCGTGGACGCGGCAAGCAGCGCGATGGAGCCAATGGTGCGCAGACGACGCATCAGAATGCACCTCCGAGCAAGAGACCGCCATCGGACTGCGCCACTTTGGGTGCAAGATACACATGCCCCGCTCGCTTGGGGCTGGACGTGATCACCAGGTAGACCCCGACGGCGGTGGCGACAGCGCCCACGGCGAAGGACACCGTGGCGATGTCGGCCAACGTGGTGCCCCGCTTGTACTCATCGTTGGCAAGCGCGGCCGCTTTGTTGACGCTGCCGTCGGCGTTGAGTCGGTAAGAAGGCGCCGGGCACGCATCTTCGACTTTGCCCACCTGCGCCAACGCGAGGCCGCCCAAGACCGCGCTGGTGATGATGCCCGCGCCGCCGAAGCCCGCCACGACGAAGCCAACCGTGCGCCGCGCACGGCTCGCGGCGATGGCTTCGACGCTGAGGGGATCGCCGCGAGACAGCAACGCGTCGGACGGCATGGGGGTCAGCGCAGGCACATCGAGAACCACCTGGGCGCCTTCCGCGGGGGCCGCAAGTTCGAGTTCTGTTGGCTGGAACCCTGGCCTTGCCACCTGCACCCGGTGCGGCATGGGATCGATGGGTAGCCCCGCCGGCAAGAGCTCCCGTGGCTGTTCGACGCCGTCCACACGAACAGCGAGGTCTTTGGTGTCGTCTTGCGGCTGGAGCCTGAGCTTGAGCCTGGGCATGCGCGGGCGCAAAGCCTCGGCCTTGTCGTGGGCCAGCGTCGCGCGCTCCGTTTGCGGCGGCACCGCCTGGAGCGCGCGCTGCTCCACCGCGCGAAACTCTGCCCACGCCGTCGCGATGCGACCTTGGGACTCGTGGCACAGCGCCAGGTTGAGCAGGGTGCCCATGGTCTCTTCGGCGCGATAGCTGGCCTCGAGAAAGCCGCACGCCGCGGGGATATCGCCCCGCGCCAGTGCCTCACGACCTTGGCGAAACAGCTCTTCGGCGCTGGCCTGCGGAGCGGCCTTCGCGGGCAGAGCAAACGTCGATGCGGTCAGCACAAGCGCGACAAGCGTCGCGGAGCCAGACACGGGAGCGCGGCAAGATGGCGCACGGCGAATATAGAGGCCTTTGGGTCTTTGGCGACAGGCCCCGCTGCACGCGCAATTTTCGGTCCAACCCATTCGACGCTGCGCTCGGGAGTTGGGGTATCTTGCCGCTGGCATGATCGACCTGCGCAGCGACACGGTGACCAAGCCCTCTGCAGCCATGCGCGAAGCCATGGCGCGGGCCGAGGTCGGTGACGACGTATACGGAGAGGACCCTACGGTTGCACGCCTCGAGCAGGCCATGGCGCAGGCGCTGGGCAAAGAGCGGGCCCTTTTCGTTCCGTCGGGCACCATGGGCAATCAGCTCGCCATTGCTTGCCGCACGCGGCCCGGAGACGAAGTGCTCGTGCCCACAGACGCCCACCCGGTGCACTACGAGTCCGGCGCTGCGGCAGCACTGTCCGGTGTGCAGCTCACCACCATCGGGCAACGCCCCTGCTACACCGTTGCGGACCTAGAAGCTTCGCTACGCCCGCGTGCATACTACGCGCCCATTCCCCGCCTGGTGTGCATCGAGAACACCCACAACCGCGGCGGCGGCGTGGTGTTCCCCCAAACAGAGGCCGAGGCCATATGCGCCCACGCGCATGCGCTTGGCCTTGGCACGCACCTCGACGGCGCGCGACTCTGGAACGCTTCGGTGGCTTCGGGCAAAACCGTCGGCGACTTGGCCCGGCCGTTCGAGACCGTGACCGTGTGCTTCTCCAAGGGGCTCGGAGCTCCGGTGGGCAGCATGCTCGCTGGCCCCGCGCACCTGCTCGAGATCTGCCATCGCCTGCGAAAAATGTGGGGAGCGGGCATGCGTCAGGTGGGCATTCTGGCCGCCGGCGCGCTCTACGCGTTCGAGCACAACACCGCGCGCATTCGACACGACCACGACAACGCGAAGGCCTTCGCCGAGGCCATGGGCACCCTGCCCGGCACGGTGGTAAGCGCACCGGAGACCAACATGGTGCTCATCGGCCTTGCCGAAGGGGTGTCCGCCGAGCATGTCTTGCGCGGTGCCAAGGAGCGCGGGTTGCTCGTGGGAAGCCCCACGGCCACCACCCTGCGTGCGGTCCTTCACATGGACGTGAGTGCCGACGACGCCCGCCGCGCCGCAGGGATTCTGCGAGAGACCCTTTTGCGCGCTCCGGGGGTCGCATGATGCGCCGGGTGTTTCCTGCGCTTTTGCTGCTGTCGTTGGGCGCATGCGCAACCTCCCGCGGCGCAGCCTACAACCAGGCGTTTGCCGCTGGCGCCCGCGCCAAGTACGCCGGCCGGCACGAAGAAGCCGCCAAGCGCTACGAAGAGGCCGCCCGGGCTTCGGACATCGAGCGCGACCAAGACAACGCGTTGCTGATGAGCGCCATGGAGCTTGTGGCGGCGGGCAACGTTCGGGACGCCACCGAGCGCCTCGACGGCATCGCCAAACGCCATCCACAGGGCGCCTACGCCGGCGAGGCTCGCTACGAGGCCGCGGTCTTGCGTATCCGCTTTGGGGAGGCCGACCGCGGCTACGCCGAGCTCGAAAGACTCATCGCCGACTTTCCCGAGCGAGAGTGCGCAAGGACGGCATTGCCACGCGTGCTCAAGCACAAAGACCGCACGCAGGGCATGGAAGCAGCCATCGCGTATCTCGATGGGCTCACGCAACGAGGTACGGCGAACGGCCGCCTGGGCGAAGCCGTACGCTACGAACAGGCCCAGCGTTTGCGCAAACTCGGTCAGAAAGAGCGCGCCCGCGATGCCTACGTGGATACCGCGACGCGCTGGCCCTACCCCAAGGGCTCGTACTTCGACGACGCGCTGTACCACGCCGCAGAGATCGAAGAAGAGCTCGGCCGCAACACCGAGGCCATCGCCCTTCTCGAGCGCCTCGTCGTCGAGCACGAAACCGCCGAGTTCATGGGCAGCTACCAACGCCCGCGTATGGCCGCCGCGCAATATCGCATCGGTCGCATCTACGAGGAGAAGCTCAAAGACATGGCGCGCGCCAAAGAGGCGTATCGCCGTGTTTTCGACAAGCACACGACGAGCACCCTCCGGGACGACGCCCTCTTTCGGGAAGCCTCACTAAAGCTCGCGGACAACGACGCGAATGGAGCCTGCAGCAGCTTGGGCAAGCTGGTATCTGCGACGCCGGACTCGCGCTACGTGCCGTGCGCCATCGCGCAGTGCCCCCAGCTGACACGCGCCAAGGACAGCAAAGCCCCGCAGCAGTGCCACGGCTACCTCAAGGACTTCAAGCCGGACCTCGTGGGCCCCACGCCCGAAGACGAACCTGCGGCGCCGGCGCACTAAAGACAACGCACGCCAGGCACGTCACGAGCCCGTTGGATGGCGCACGATGGACGCCGGCCTTCCGGCTCAGTCCTCGTCGTCTTCTTCCTCTTCTTCGTCCTCGTCGTCGTCGTCGTCGTCCTCATCATCGAGGTCTTCGTCGTCGAGGTCTTCGTCGTCCGCGTCGTCGGCCTCTTCTTCGGCCTCTTCTTCGGGCTCGTCGGCGGCGCCCTTCTTCTCGAACTTGATGTCGACACCGACGTCACCGAGCTGAGCGTCGATGAGTTCGAACAGCTCGTCCACGTCGTCGCCGGACCACTCGTCGAGCATGTCCGTCAGGAACTCGTAGAAGTCTCCACTGTCGAGCCGGCGCTCGATGCTCTCCACTTGCTCTTCGGAGAAGGCCTCGAGGATGTCCTCGCGCAAGGTCTCCGTGTCGCCTTCTTCGATGGCGTCTTGCGCCGAAAGCCGGATTTGCCGCACTGCGCGCTTGTCGAGAACGATCTCCATCACTGTCTCCGGAAGAGGAAGGGTGGCCCGGCGGCGTTCCGCCCGATGGCTTGCATCTAGCGAATACGCAAACCGCAAGCTTGGTGTCAACTGCTCTGCGACGTATCCTTCGTGTTGATGGGTATCCTTCGGGGTTCGCGCTTGGTCCCCTCCCCTCGTACTTCCGTCGCGCATAGGTTCGGGCAGGCTTTGCTTGCGGCCGCCATTGTGCTTGCACCCATGGCCGCAGACGCCGCAGAAACCGAGAGTCACTTCGACCGACAGGCCCGGCGCACGGTCATCCAATATGGCGTGGGCTTCAGCACCGAGGTGCCCTTGGCCCGAGGCGCCCTGTGCCCGGCCAACCAGCCATGCATCCTCGGGGCCGGCGGAGGCATTGCCGCGCGCTTGGGCTTCCGCGCCCGGGCCACCTACTACCTGGGCGCCGCGTATTCGGTGACCAAACAGGACTCGGACAAGCTGTACCGGCTCTCGACCCTCCAGCAGGCCCGGGCCGAGGGGCGCTACTTTCTCGACAGCACCCGCGCCGTATCGCCCTACGCCTTTGCCGCCCTTGGCGCCGCGGCGTACGGCAACGAGTGGACCCTCGACACCTTTGGCCCCCTCGGGAGCCTCGGTCTGGGCCTGACGGCCGAGGTGACCCCGCGTACGTTGCTCGGTTTTTCGGCTGGGTACCGCATGATTCGCTTCCAAGCATTCAATGACCCCACGGGCCTACGACGGGAGGCGAGCTACACGCACATGTTCTCGATGGACCTGACCATGGAAGTTTCTGACGTCTGGTAACGCAGCTCTTCCTTGACGGATGAAGGCCCATTGATGTCCCATCGGCTTGGGTCGTTTCGACCCGGGTGGGTCGACATGGCCCGACGTGACACCGGCAAGCATCCGAGGTTTGGGCTGCGAGTCGTTTCTGGGGAGCGCGAGTGATCTGCTCGAACTGCGGAACGGAGAATCCTGACCACCTGGTGTTTTGCCAGGGCTGCGGCAACCGGTTGCGGCCGCGCGTCGCGCCGCCCACGCCTCCTGTGGGGCTAAGCTCCGACCCCGTGGCCTTGGCGGCGCCGTTTCCTTCGCGTGGCGTCAGCGGGCCCCCCGCGGCGGGGCCCAGCCCCGTCACGCATCCTCCGGCAGCATTGCCCACCGTGCGCTGCAACGTTTGCGGGACCGACAACCCCAGCCAGATGCGCTACTGCATGTCCTGCGGCAGCGGTCTTTCGGCGATCCGCCCCGCCGAAGAGCCCGCCCCTGCGCCGCGGGCCGCAGAGCCGGTGGCGCCGCAACCCAAGACGTGTGCGCGCTGCCGGGGCACCAACGACGACAGTTCGCAGTTCTGTAAGTACTGCGGAAACGCACTCGGCGAGGGCACGCCGCCCCCACCGGCTGCCGCCATTGCACAAACCCGGGAGCCACAGCCCCAGGTCTTGCAGCCCGCGGCGCACCCCATTGCGCCGGCCCCGGCGCTGGGCGGCGCCCGCGGAGCGCCGCTCTTGCAGCCCATTCCTTCGCCGGCGCCCATTGCCCCCGTTCGCGTCGACGGGGTTCCAAGCTCCATGGGGTCGGGCGTGGCCCCCGCGCGGGCCTCGGCGTCCGTCGCGCCCGTTCGCTCGTCGGCGGTGCCCCCTCGGGCCTCGCAACCGGCCGGTGCCCAGGTGGCCGCCGGCCGCATCGTCGTCGTCGCGCGCGACGGCCAGGCCGGGCCTTCGTACCCCATTCGAGGCCAGCTCGACATCGGCCGAGAAGAGGGCGACGTCGTGGTTTCCGACGACAAGTTCCTGAGCCCGAGGCACGCGCGGCTCGCCTTCCGCGACGGGCGGTTGTTCCTGAAGGATTTGGCCGGCGGCAACGGCGTCTACGTGAGGTTGCAGGCGTCCCTTGGCAAGCGTCTCGGCAAGACGGCCACTGTTCAGACCAGCGGCGAGGCTCCGGCCCCGGGCGAAGCCACCATCCGCCTCGAGGACCAAGACTTGATCCTCATGGGACAACAGGTGCTAAGGTTCGAGGTCGTGAAGGACGCAGAGGGGGCTCAGGGCCCCGCGTGGGAGCGCGGGACCATGCTATTCGGTACCCCCCCCGCCCCGCGCTACGGACGGTTGGTTCAGCGCGGCGTCGAGGGCGTCGGTCTAGACGTCTACCACGTGCGAAAGCCGGAAATGGTCTTGGGCCGCGAGTCTGGCGATGTGGTTTTCGCCGAAGATCCCTTCATGTCAAGGCGTCATGCGGCTTTGCGGGTCGAACCTCAAGAATCTGGTGCCCCCCATCGCTTCGTGCTCGCCGATCTGGGCTCATCCAATGGTACATTCATCAAACTTCGCGGCGAGATCGAGGTCCTAGACCGAGACCAATTCCGCGTCGGCCAACAACTCTTCCGCATTGAGCTCGGCCCCGCGGCCTGACCTTCGAGAACTTGCTCGTGACCCAACCCTCCCAGAGCCCCGCACCGCCCCCCGTGGACGAATCGGCGGACACCGAGATCGGTGGCCAGGTGCGCATGCGACTGTTCGCCCGTACAGACGTCGGGCAGGTCCGCGAGCACAACGAAGACAACTTCATCGTTGCCAACCTAACGAAGCGCGAGCGTGGCCTGCTCGAGTCCAGTACCTACGTCGGTGCCCAAGGCTCGCTCTTCGCTGTTTGCGACGGCATGGGCGGCGCTGCCGCCGGCGAGGTAGCAAGCCAGCTCGCCGTCGACATCATCTACGAACGCTTGGTCGACGGCCTGGGCGATCGTCCCATCTCTCGTGACGACCTGGCGCGGCGCCTGGTGGATGCCGTCGAGGTCGCTGGCTACCGAATCTTCCAAGAGGCCAAGGCCGACCGGTCGCGGCGGGGCATGGGCACGACAGTAACGGCCGCGGCGCTGGTCGACGACCACCTGTTCCTGGCGCAAGTCGGCGATTCCCGCGGCTATATTCTGCGAGGCGAACAGCTCATCCAAGTCACGCGAGACCAGTCCCTCGTCAATCAGCTCATCGAGGCCGGCCAGCTCACCGAAGAAGAAGCCGAGACCTTCGAGCACAACAACATCATCCTTCAGGCCCTGGGCACCTCGGACACGGTGCACGTCGACCTGACGTACGTAGCGCTCCGTCGGGGCGACATGCTCATGCTCTGCTCCGACGGTTTGTCGGGCATGATCCGAGGCGAAGAGATTCGAGAGGTGCTGCGCTCGTCGACGGAGCCAGCGGAGCTCTGCCGGGTGCTCATCGAGCGGGCCAATCAGGCCGGCGGGCACGACAACGTCACGGTCATTTGCGTGCAGTTCGATGGGCCGGGGGTCCGGGCCATCGACGAATCCGACGAGCCGCTGAAGTACCGCAAATACGCGCTGCCAGAGGCCGAGAAGAAAGACAACGGAGCGGGCGACACGGCGCCCAACAGTACGAGCCAGGCCCCCCCGGCCAACACCAGCTCGACGCAACGGGAGCCTTCCATCCGCCCGTCGCAGCGCCCCAACTCCGGCAGCCCGCCTGCGCATGCGGGCGACGAGAGCATCGACATCCCCGGTACGCACATCCCGGCATGGCTCGTCGTCATCTTGGTCACCGGCGTCATCGGGCTGCTGGCAGCGACGGCGTTCGTTCTGCTTCGCTGACCATCCGAACGACATAGGCTGCGATCTCGCCCCGCGGCGACAGCACCAGCGCGGCCTGCGCATCGGCGAGCGCTTGCTTGGTCTGCCCCTTTCGCAGTTTGGCAACGGCGCGCCAAGCCAAGGCGAGTGCGGCCGTTTCGGCATCGGGATCCGCCGTCAGACCGGAGAGGAGCGTCAGCGCGTCTTCCTGCCGATTGTCACGAAGGGCAAGGCGAGCCCGCAACAAGACCAGCGGGGGCACGACACCATGCCACTGCACCGCGGCATTTAGCGCGGCTTCGGCATCCGAGGTCCGGTCCAGCCGCAGCAGAACCTGAATGAGTCCACACCAGGCTTCGAGGTGCTCCGGCGCCGAGAGCGTCAACTTCGAGAACTCCATGCGCGCGTCGTCGAAGGCGCTGCGACGATACAGAAGCCGCCCCAAGTTGAGGCGCGCCGGAAAGAACCCGGGATCGACCTTGAGCGCCGCCCGATAGTTGCGCTCCGCCTCCGTCGGATCACCTCGCAGCTCGAACAGGAGACCAAATGCATGATGGGGCGCAGGGGCATCGGCATTGAGCTCTCGGGCGTGCCTCAGATGCCGGTGGGCCATGTCCAGATTCCCCCGACGCAGCTCCACGAGCCCCAAGTTGACCCAGGCCTCCGTGAACCTGGGACTCCACTCGGTGGCGAGCAGTAGCTGCGCCTCTGCGGTGCCGAGGTCCCCTCGCGCGAGGGCCTGCGCCCCTTCTGCGCCCAGACGCTGTGCCTCCTTTGGCAGAGGAGGAACACTGGCGCAGCCCGCCAGCAGCAGTAGCGGGAGCACGATCCAGAGGCTCGGCCGGGAATTCTGCTTAAGCGCCACGATGGACATCCCATCGGCCCGCTTCGTGCCCGAGTTGCGCGCGAAGGGGCTCCGAGGCTAGAGTCTGGCGCCAAGCGCTGATGTCCGAACGCCCCGCAGTTTCCCCCGCTGTTGCTCCCCTAGAAGACCCTTCCTTGGGCTCCGACAGCCCGGCGCCGCCGCCGGTCGTGGGCGCGGTCAAGTTCGTCACGGCATCACATCATTCGCTTTTTGCTGTCACGCCCTCCTGCTCGGTGTGCAACGACCCGCTGCACCAAGGCACCGACGACGATGCATCACCCTTCGCCGTCCAGGGGCGCGGTCTGCTTCTCTTCAGCCGCGGCGACGAACGTCGCGCCGAGGAGCCGTTGCTTTGCGAGACCTGCAGTACGGCCGTGGGCCTCGCTGCGCTGCGGCAGTTCCACGGCGACGAAGGCGACGAGTAACCGGCTGCGGGCTCAGTGCAACGTACCGCCGTCGTCGTCAGACGCCGGCGCCGGCGGTCGCCGCTCCAGGTACTCCATGCAGAGCGCACGAATGGCCGGCGAGACCGTGGTCGTCTCGATGACCAGCTTCAGCTCTTGCCGAACGAGCAGTGCGCAAATCGGTGCGGCAATCTCGGCGGGCGTGCTGGGATTGAGCACCAAGGCACGCCGAACCCTTTGCCGGTGAACCCAACGCAGGCTCTGGGCGATGGCCGTCAGCACATCGGGCCGGGCGGGCCGCTTGGCGGCCATGGTCAACACGTCGTCCTCGGTGAGCTGGGGATTGGCGAGCAGGCGTTGAATCACGTCGGGGTGCGGGTCGAGTAGCAATCGGTCGATGAGCGCGCGATTCGGCCTGCGCGCCAGCGACTTGCGCTCGCCAAGAGTCAACGGACGCCCCCACCCGTATTCCGGTATGCGGTCGTCGTTGGGGTCTTGTGGCCTCGAACTCTTGTGCTCGGTGCTCGGTGGCCGCAGCGTCCGGCACAGCGCAGTCAGCGCCGAGCGCGCGGCCTCCTCGCGAAGCGCGCTTACCCGCGCGGCAAGGTCCGGCGCACGCAGGGCGTCCGTGAGGGGGATCATGAACTCCCGGGCTGGTGCGTCTGCCTGCTCGGCCCGCGCGCACACCACGTCGAGAACCGCTGCGAGCTCCTCGGCCCGGCGCGTCGCGATCTCGACGAACAAGCTCGTGCGGCGGAGCTCTGCATCGCCAAGCGACAAGACTCGCCGCAGAAGCGCTAGCGCCGCGGCCTCGGTGTCCGACGAAAGCGGCTCTGCCACGTTCCGTTTTGCCTTGGTTAGAACCCGAGGTCGGGCTTGCCGACGGGAGGTTTGGGCACCGCGGGCTTGGACGACGGCGGCGGCGCCACAGGCTTGGACGACGCCGCGCCCGCCGCTGGCACAATTGCCACGGGCATCGCGCCGACGGCAGCTGGCTTGGAGGTAGTGGCCGGCTTGACCTCCGTGCCTGTGGCGGGCACGGGCACGACGGGCGGTGCAGGCTTGTCCACCGCCGCCGAGATCGTTGGCGCACTCGAAGTTGTGGGCGCAACGCCAGCAGGCTCGGCGGACGCAGACGCTCCCGCGCCAGCAGCCTCGCCGCCGGCAGACCGTGCGCGCAACGCGAGGCCCCCGGCCACACCGCCGCCAATGACGAGCACCGCGGCCAGGGCGCCGATGACAATGCCTGCACTCCCACCCTTCTTGGGAACGCCCGGTACGTGTGCTCCGTTGAGCGTCTGGCCGAACACCGGCACCGACGGCTGCGATGGCGCCATGGGCGGCACGCCCGTCAGAACCGGCGAACTGGACGCCGCGTGACCAACGGTGTTGAACGCCAGCATTCGCCCCGTCGACGTCGTCTCGTCGTTGAACGACAGGTCCAACGCCGCGATGAGTGAGTCACTGAACTCTTTGGCCGTCTGAAAGCGCCCCGCTGCGTCCCGCGAGGCGGCCCGTTCCCACCAGCGGTCGAGACCTGGTGGCACGCCTGGCGCCATCTGCGACGGCATCGGGATCGGGCTAACGATAATCTTCACAAGCAAGTCGCCGAGGGCTTCGCTCTCGAAGGGAAAACGCCCCGTGAGGCATTGGAACACGATGACGGCGAGGGACCACAGGTCGCTGCGGGAGTCGACGGCTTTGGTGCCCTGGGCCTGCTCCGGGCTCATGTAGTACGGGGTTCCGAGCATGGACCCCGTGCGCGTGTTGCTGCCTTGCAGCTGCGTGCTCTGCAGCTTCGCAATGCCAAAGTCCACGACCTTGGCGATCTCGCGATCGTCGTCGCGCACCAAGAACACGTTGTCCGGCTTGAGATCGCGGTGAACGATCCCCACCTGATGGGCCTTGGTGAGCGCGCGGCAAACCTGCGAGACAATCGGAATCAGCTGCGCCGGGGTCATGCGCCCCAGGCGTTCGAGACGGTGACCCAGGTCCTCTCCGTCGAGCAGTTCCATGGCGATGAAGGGGATGTCCTGCCAAACACCATGGTCGAAGACCTGCACCACGTGCGGACTGCGCAGCTGGGCAGCGGCCTTGGCCTCGCGCTCGAAACGCAGCTTCGCGTCCTCGGCCTTGGACAGCTCCCCCTCGATGAACTTGATGGCGCAGTCCGTGTCGAGGCCCAGGTGTCGCGCCTGCCAAACGGAGCCCATGCCTCCGCGGCCAATCAGGCGTACCAGGCGGAAGCGCTCGGCAATGACCAGGTTCTCTGTGAGTTCCATGTAAAGCTCGCTACGGCACTGGTGAGACAGCAAGAAGAACGACAACGTCCCAGCGCTGACACAAAAACGTATCACGCAGGCAGTCGATCCAAGGAGAATCTGGCAGCCCCCCGAACGGGTGACACGGGCGCGTCAGGGGGTGTGGCAAGGTGGCTCACGTCGCCCCACCCCGGGCCGGAACCGCGGGCAAAAGCTGGCGCCAATGCCGGCCCCCCCTTGCGCGCCGCCGCTCGCGACCCACAATGGTCGAGCATTGCCCACCTCTTTCGTGTTTTCCTGTGAGGCCCCCGCAAACGGCGACGCACCTTTGTGCGTCGGCTCCTTGTGGACCTCGCCCTGACAGAAGCGCCCGGAAGACTCGGATGGTGCCCACGGACCCGAACGATCCCAAAGACCCCAACGACCCCATCGAGCAGGATGACGGCGGCGACGTCGACGTCGAGCTCGATACCCGCACCAGCGTCCCACGTCGCTACAAGGTGCTGTTCCACAACGACGACTACACCACGATGGAGTTCGTCATCGATGCGCTGATGCGGTTCTTCCAGAAGACACCGACGGAAGCCACACACGTCATGCTCACCGTGCACAACAAAGGCTACGGCGTGGCTGGGGTCTACACCCGAGACATCGCCGAATCCAAAGTTGCAAGAGTGATGGACCACGCGCGAGAGAACGGCATGCCGCTTCTCGTCACCGCAGAGCCCGAGTAGGCCCTTTTTTTTTCGTCAAAGGCGTTTCCCTATGCGCATCAGCCCCGAAGTCGAGATTGCTCTTTCCCTTGCCGCCAACGAGGCTGCGCGCCGGCGGCACGAGTTCGTCACCCTCGAGCACCTGCTCTACGCTTTGTTGTTCGACGACCAGACGGCCTTGGTGGTCAAGCACTCCGGCGGCGACGTTGCCGCCCTCAAGAAGCGAATCGAGACCTTCATCGACACCCAGCTCGAGGTCCTCCCCGAAGACACCTACAGCGCACCTAGCGCGTCCCTGGGTGTGCAGCGAGCCATTCGTCGGGCCGTGGCCCACGTGCAGGGTTCGGGCAAAGACCAGGTCACCGGGGCCAATGTGCTCGTGGCCATGTACGCCGAACGCGACTCCTTCGCGGTGAGCATGCTCGAAGAGAGCAGCGTGTCGCGCCTGGACGTGGTGGCATACCTGTCTCATGGGGTCTCCAAGCTCGAAGAGAGCGATGGCCCCGCAGACATCAAAGAGCCCGAAGAAGGCCAAGCTCGGGGCAAAGACGGCAAAGCCAAGAAGAACCCCCTCAAGGCCTACACCATCAACCTCAACGAAGAGGCCAAACAGAAGCGCATCGACCCGCTCATCGGTCGCAGCCTCGAGGTCGCCCGCATCGTGCAGGTCTTGGCCCGTCGCAAGAAGAACAACCCCATTTTGGTGGGCGACTCCGGCGTCGGCAAGACCGCCATCGTCGAGGGACTGGCCCTCAAGATCGTCGAGGGCGATGTGCCCGACGCGCTCAAGGACGCCACGGTTTACTCGCTCGACATGGGCGCCGTGGTGGCGGGCACCCGCTTCCGTGGCGACTTCGAGGAGCGCATCAAAGACGTGGTCCAGACCCTCGCAGCCACCGAGGGCGCCATCTTGTTCATCGACGAGATCCACACCATCGTCGGGGCCGGGGCCACCAGTGGCGGCTCCATGGACGCGTCCAACTTGCTCAAGCCCGCGCTCGCGTCGGGCCGCCTGCGTTGCATCGGGTCAACAACCTTCGACGAGTTTCGGCAGCACTTCGAGAAAGACCGCGCGCTGGCGCGGCGCTTCCAAAAGGTCGACGTGAATGAGCCGTCGCTCCCGGACGCCATTGCCATCGTCAAGGGTCTCCAGGCTCGCTACGAAGAGTTCCATGGCGTCAAGTACGAGACCGAAGCCATCGAAGCGTCGGCGCAGCTCGCTCAAAGGTACCTGCACGATCGCAAGTTGCCCGATAGTGCCATCGACGTCCTCGACGAGGCCGGGGCGGCATCGAAGCTGGCCAAGAAGGTCGACGTGACGGTCCCGGACGTCGAGGGCGTACTGGCCAAGATGGCCCAGATTCCTCCCCGGCAGGTCGAGAGCAAAGACAAAGAGCGCCTAAAGACCTTGGACCGAGACCTAAAGTTCGTGGTCTTTGGCCAAGACCCGGCCGTGTCTGCGCTGGTGTCCTCCATCAAGTTGTCTCGCGCGGGTTTGCGCGCCGCCGACAAGCCCATTGGCAGCTTCCTGCTCACTGGGCCCACGGGCGTCGGCAAGACCGAGCTCGCCAAGCAGCTCGCCAAGTTTTTGGGCATCGCATTTCACCGCTTCGACATGAGCGAGTACATGGAGCCGCACACAGTCTCCAGGCTCATCGGCGCGCCTCCGGGCTATGTTGGCTTCGACCAGGGGGGCCTGCTCACGGACGCCGTGGCCAAAACGCCGCACGCGGTGGTGTTGCTCGACGAGATCGAAAAGGCGCACCCCCAGGTGTTCAACGTACTGCTGCAGGTCATGGACCACGGCAAACTCACAGACCACAACGGCAAGGCCACGGACTTCCGTCATGTGATCTTGCTCATGACCAGCAACGTGGGCGCACGAGACATGCAAAAGCGCGCCGTAGGCTTCGGCGACGGGCGCATCTCGGGCGACGCCGAGCGCGAGTACAAGCTCATGTTCAGCCCCGAGTTCCGCAACCGGCTCGATGCGCGAATTCAGTTCGCTTCGCTGTCCCGCGACACCATGGGCAGCATCGTCGACAAGTTCCTCACCGAGCTCTCGGCGCAGCTCGAAGAGAAGAAGGTCATGATGGTGGTCACCGAGGCGGCCAAAGCCTATCTGGCCGACAAGGGCTACGACCCGGACTTCGGCGCACGGCCCCTGGCGCGGGTCATCCAAGAAGAGCTCAAACGCCCCTTGGGCGAAGAGCTGCTGTTCGGTGACTTGGAGCACGGCGGCACGGTCACCGTCGAAAAGAACAACAGCACCGTCGAGGGTGCTCCGGCGCTGCGCTTCGACATCAAGAAGCCCCAAGAGGCCGAGACCGTGCACTGACCCCTGCCCCAAGGCTCCCCCACCAAGGTGGGCCCCCACGTCCGTGGGCATGCGCAAGCGCCCTCGACCGCAGGCAGCAACGTTCCCAAGGAGACCTTCTTGCCCCAAGAACAAACGGACGTCGTGATCGTGGGGGCAGGCCTATCGGGCATCGCCGCCGCGTACCACCTTGGCCTTCGCTGCCCAAGCAAGCGCTACGTCATCCTGGAGGGGCGCAACAGCATGGGTGGCACCTGGGATCTGTTCCGGTATCCGGGCATCCGCTCGGACTCGGACATGTACACCCTGGGCTACTCCTTTCGACCCTGGACGGATCCCAAGGCCATCGCCGACGGTCCGTCCATTTTGGCGTACGTCAAGGAGACCGCCCAGGTCTTCGGCATCGACAAGCACATCCGCTACGGCCAACGCGTGGTGCACGCCGCGTGGTCCAGCGCAGAGGCCCGTTGGACTGTCCGCACCGAGGATACGGCCACGGGCGATGCAAAAGAGATCTCGTGCAAGTTCCTGTTCGTGTGCGCGGGCTACTACGACTACGCAGCCGGCTACGCGCCTGCGTTCCCAGACCAAGACTCGTTCCAAGGCAAGATCATCCACCCGCAAGCGTGGCCCGAGGACTTGGACGTTGCTGGCAAGCGCGTCGTGGTCATTGGCAGTGGAGCCACGGCGGTGACCTTGGTGCCGGAGCTTTCCAAACGCGGCGCGCAGATCACGATGCTGCAGCGTTCGCCCACGTACATCCTGTCGGCGCCGGGCCAAGACAAGGTGGCCGGCTGGTTGCGAGAGCACCTGCCCGAGCAGACGGCGTACGCCCTGAGTCGCTGGAAGAATGTGGGGCTGAGCATGGCGCTCTACACCTATTGCCGCAAAGCGCCCAAGCGCGCGGGCAAACTGCTCGTGCGCCTCGCCAAGAAGGAGCTCGGCCCCGAGATCGACGTGGGGGAGCACTTTACGCCGCGGTACAACCCCTGGGACCAACGCTTGTGCCTGGTGCCCGACGGAGACCTGTTCGCCGCCCTGCGCGAAGGCAAAGCCCAGATCGTCACCGACGCCGTCGAGCGCTTCACGGCGACGGGGATCCGCACGGCGACGGGAAAGGAGCTCCCGGCGGACATCGTGGTCACGGCCACGGGCCTCAAGCTCAAGTTCTTGGGCGGCATCACCACGAGCATCGATGGGCAGCCCGTAGAACCCGCGCGCACCCTGGTCTACCGCGGCATGATGGGCAGCGGAGTGCCGAACCTGGCCATCGCCATCGGGTACACCAACGCAAGCTGGACCCTCAAGTGTGAGCTCACGGCCGAGTATGTCTGCCGGCTGCTCAACCACATGGACGCGCACGGCTACACGCACTGCATTCCCCGGCGAGACCCGGACGTAGAAGAAGAGCCCCTCATCAACTTCTCGTCGGGCTACGTGCAGCGGTCGGTGGATGCGCTGCCCAAGCAGGGCTCCAAACACCCGTGGAAGCTCTACCAAAACTACGCGCTCGATCTGATGACCCTGCGGCATGCCAAGCTCGAGGACGGCGTGCTCTCGTTTGGCCGCGCGCCGGCGACCTGACGCGCTTGCACTGAGCACCCGTTCAGATAGAGTGCGCTGGTGCGCCCGCTTCCCGTACAAAACCCCAGCGGAAGGTGGGACCGCACCACGGTTCAGTACGACGATGCCGAGGGCGCCGTCCCCACCGCCGAGCTCTTCGTTACCGAGGATCAGTCCCGGAGCATCCTCTCCAAGAACGACAGCCCCGACATCGGCTTCGACTACAGCGTGAACCCCTACCGCGGGTGCTTTCACGGTTGTGCGTACTGTTACGCGCGGCCGGGCCACGAGTATCTGAGCATGGGCGCGGGCACGGACTTCGAGCGACGCATCGTCTACAAGCCCAGGGCCGCGGAGCTGCTGCGCGAAGCGTTCGACAAACCATCGTGGCGCGGCGAGCTCATTGTGTTCAGCGGCGTGACGGACTGCTACCAGCCCCTCGAGCACAAGCTGCGTCTCACCCGTGGCTGCCTCGAGGTCTGCGCTCGCTACCGAAATCCCGTTGGCATCATCACCAAAGCTCCACTCATCGAGCGCGACATCGATGTACTGCAGGAGCTCGCCCGGGTGGCCAAGGTGCGCGTCACCCTCAGCATCCCCTTTGCCACCGAGGCGTACGCCAAAGCGCTCGAACCCTTCGTCACAACCTCGGCGCGACGCTTTCGCACCATGGAGAGGCTGGCCAGCGCAGGCATCCCCGTGGGGCTCAGCGTCGCGCCCATCATCTGCGGCCTCAACGACACAGAGATACCGAGCTTGCTTCAACGCGCCAAAGACGCTGGGGCATCGCACGCCTTCTACGTGCTGTTGCGCTTGCCGGGCCCTGTGGCCCAAGTCTTCGAAGAGCGCGTGAAAACGGCATTGCCGCTCCGGGCCGAGCGCATCTTGCGACGCGTCCGAGATACCCACGGCGGCGCATTGTACCGGAGCGACTTTCACTTGCGGCAACGAGGCCAGGGTGCCCACGCAGAGATGGTCGCCCGCTTGTTCGAGCAGTCCCGGGCGCGCTTGGGCATCGCCGGGCACGAGGCTTGGGGTGCCACACAATCAAGTACGTTTGTGCGGCCAGGCGCACAAATGGCATTGTTCTGAGCCACCATGTCGCGCGTTGGGACGGAGCCAACGTCGGCCCACCCGTGTCGTTCGTAACGCTGGCATCCGAGGGCAAACGGGGCGAAAGTACCCCGGTGAAGCGCCTGCTACCCGTTGTGCTGGGGACGATGCTGCTCTTTCCCGCAAGGGCCCGGGCCGAGGCGCCCATGCCGCCCAGCACCACATACACGCTGCGGGCAAAGCTCGACCCGGCGGCACACTCCATCGCAGGCGACGGCACCATCACGTTGCTCAACGTGTCGGACCTGCCGTTTCGCGAAACCTGGATGCACCTGTACCTGAACGGCTTCAAAAACGAGTCCCAGTTGTTCTTGCGACAATCCTTGGGTCCGTTTCGCGGTAGCGAGCCCATCTCGGACTGGGGCTACATCGACATCGAGGCACTGTCCGCAGAGGTGTGGCGCAACGGCGGCCAGGTGTTCCCCGCGGCAGATCTGCTCAAAGCCGTCGAGCGCAGTCGCCCGGGCGATCCCGATGAGACGGACGCACGCATTCCCCTCCCCTTCGAGGTACAAACCGGCGACGAGCTGCGACTGCAGATCAAGTGGCTCTCGAAGCTCCCCACCATCGTCGAGCGTACGGGCCACTACGGCTCCTTCCACTTCGCCGGCCAGTGGTTTCCGAAGCTCGCAAAGCTGGAGCGCAAGGGCGAGTTCGCACACTTTCCCTTCCACCATTTGTCCGAGTTCTATGCAGACTTCGGCACCTACGATGTCACCCTCGATGTCCCCGCCGGGTTCGTCGTCGGCGCCACGGGCCCCATCGTCGAGCAACGCGATGAATCAGGCCGCCACATCGAGCGGCACGTGCAGGCGCAAGTGCACGATTTTGCGTTCACCGCCTGGGACAAGTTCCAAGAGCGCAAAGAGCGCATCGACGGCATCGAGGTGCGGGCGCTCTTTGGCCCCGGCTACGAAACCTGCGCCGAGCGCGAGCTTGCGTCGCTGCGCCACGCCATCCCGCACTTCAAAGAGCGCTACGGCCCATACCCCTACCCGGTGCTCACGGTGGTGCACCCGCCCGAAGGCGCCGACGAGGCCGGTGGCATGGAGTACCCCACGCTCATCACCACCGGTGGGCCGTGGTACGGCCCACCGGGCATTCATGCGCTCGAGCTCGTGACGGTGCACGAGTTCGGGCACCAGTATTTCTACGGGCTTCTGGGCTCCAACGAGTGGCAGTGGCCCTTCCTCGACGAGGGGCTCAACAGCTACGCCGAGGCCACGGCCTTGCACGCATACCGTGGCAATGGGTCCATCTCGAACCTGTTTGGCATCGAGCTTTCGGACTACGCCACCCAAGCCTTGTCGGCCCAGCGGTTCGTCCACGATGTGCCGGTGTCCACCAATGCCTCGTTGTTTCCGTCGGGCCGGCACTACGGCAGCTTGGTGTACGCCCGCACCGCCGCGACTCTCGAGACCATGCGCCGCGTCTACGGCGACAAGCGGCTCGAAGACACCCTGCGCGCCTACACCGCCGAGATGCGCTTTGGCCACCCGACGCCAGCGGACCTCTTGCGGCACATCGACAAGGGCATGGGCGACAAGGCACGCGCGTTTGCCGAGACGGCCCTGCTGCACAAAGGCTTCGTCGATTTTGCGGCCATCCAAATCACGCGCACCTCGGGGCATGCGCCCCGGGGGCTCTTCGATCGCGACGGCAAACGCGAGACGGTGAGCACGGGCGACACCGGCGGACACCGCGCGCAGGTGCTGGTGGTGCGCCGTGGCACCCTCAAGGTGCCGGTGGATGTGGAGTTTGTGCCGGAGACCGGGCCGCGCACGCGCAAGACCTGGGACGGCGAGGCCGAGTGGACGCTCATGGACTACGACGGGACGAGCCCTCTGCGGGCCGCCATCGTCGATCCCGATCGCAAGGTACTGCTCGACCAGAATGCGGTGAACAACTTCGTGAGTGTGCGGGGGCTCGACAAGAAGAGCGCGCCACGCAGCAACACCCGCCTTTGGACCCTGGGCAACATCCTGCTCCGGCTGGTGGCACCATGAGCGTTGGTCCCCGTCCGAGCCTGCGCGCCAAGGCCGCGGCCACCCTTGGCATCTACCTGCACGACGCACTTTTTGGCTACCTCTTGGCCTCGCCGTTCGTGGCGCTGGTCGCTGGCACCTACGGCGCACACCCCGACGGAGACCTGTCGCTGCAAGAGCCCGGCGGCTATCCGCTCGTCGACCTGTTCTTCCGCAGCGATCGCCTCCCCTCGGATCTAGGTACGCGCATCATGGTGCTGGTGCTGGTCATGGGCGTCACGGGCACCTTCGTGCACGGTGCCGCCATGCGCTCACTGGCCCTGCCCGGAACATCGCCGCGCCGAAGACCGTTGTTGCTCGCCAAGAGTGTGCTCGAGCGGTTCTTTGCGCTCTACGGGGTCTACGCGGCGGGCACGCTCGGGGGCCTGCTCATCATGGGGCTCGCCCTTGTGGCGTTCTTCCGCACGCGCGACGCGCTGATCTTTGCGCATGGCGCCCCCTACGCCGACAAGGCTGCCCTCTCGCTCTGCCTGGCGCTGCTCACCTTCGTCGTGCCGCTGCGGTTGCTGCAGCACTCGGCCACGGCGGCGTGCGTCCGCGACCGCAAGCGCCCGGTGCTCTACGTATTGCGCGCAGCGCTGTACACCGTGCGCCACGCACCGCTGCGCCTTGCGACGGGCTGGGCCGTGCGCGCCTGCTTGGGCACGTTGCTGTTGTGTGGCGCGCTGCGCTTCGGAAACCCAGACCAGAACCTGGCGCTGGGCGTGTTGGCCCACCAACTGGCCATGCTTGCCGCGTCGGCCTTGCAGGTTTCGTTCATGGTGCAGGTGCTACGGAGCCTGCCCCCCAAAGACCTGGGCCTAAGTCCGGTAGATGCGCTCGTAGTGGCGAGCAGCGCGCTCCCAGCCGCGGTCGAGGCGCATGATGCGTCGGACGAGGCGGGACCAACCGGGTAGCGCCCGGGCGGCAAGGGCCCGCTGCGTGGCCCCCAGCAGGCCAAGTGCAGACTCTTCGTGGAACAGGAAGCCCGTTCCCGTCTCCAGCTGCGCGTCGCAGTCGACGATGGAATCGACCAAGCCCCCCGTGGCGTGGGCGACGGGCAACGCGCCATAACGTTGCGCGTACATCTGCACAAGACCACAGGGCTCGAAGCGGCTGGGCACGAGCACAACGTCGGCGCCAGCGAACACCCGATGCACGAGGTCCTCGGGAGCGCCGCCAGTGTAGACCGCGCGCCCGTTGGACTTGGCCACCTGGGTCTCGACCGCCTTGATGAGCCCCGGCTCGCCGGTGCCGACGATGACCATTTGCGCGTCGGTGGAGCACATGAGCGGCGCGATGGTCTCGGCCACCAGATCGGTGCCCTTTTGCGCAGAGAACCGGCCCACGCTGGCGATGAGCGGCGCCGCAGCATCGATGGGTAGACCAAGCTCTTTTTGCAAAGCGCCCTTGCAGCGCGCCTTTCCGCTCCAGTCCTCGGCGTCGTAACGCGAGGCAAGCACCGAGTCCGTGGCCGGATTCCACACGGCGTAGTCGACGCCGTTGAGAATGCCCGAGAGCTTGTTCTCCCGGCGACGGAGCACCTCGTGGAGGCCTGCGCCCCCCTCGGGTGTGAGGATCTCCTTGCCGTAGTTGCTGCTGACGGTCGTGAGCTGCGACGCCATCTCGAGGCCAATGCGCAACATGTTGAGGGGCCCTTGGGCGGCGCCCGCGGGCAGGTCCGCCTCGTCGAGCCCGAGGGACGCAAGGGTCGAGTGCGGGAAGACACCCTGGTAGGCCAGGTTGTGGATGGTGAGCACCGTCTTGGTGTTCTGCCCCTCTTTGGCGAGGTAGGCCGGCACCAAGGCCGTGGGCCAGTCATGAACGTGCACGACATCGAAGGGCGCGCCGGACTCGGCGCGGGCCCGCGCAACCTTGGCCACGGCGCGAGAGAACAAGCCGAAGCGCAGCGCATTGTCGGGGTAGTCCTCGCCCCGCTCGCCGTAGACCTCTTTGCGGTCGTACAGGCCCGGCGCATCGACCAGCACCAGGTCCACCTGGCTGGGTAGGCGGCCGTCGTAGAGTGTGACGTCTACCGTTTTGCCGCCGATCTCGACCGGCATGGGGGTGAGGCGCCGGGCGATGAGCAAGCCCTCGGCCTCGAAGCCCGGGTACCTTGGCACCACCAACGTGACCTTGTGGCCCAGCGCGCGCAATACCTTGGGCAGCGCCGCGGCGACATCGGACAGACCCCCGACCTTGACGTAGGGAGACAGCTCGGTGATGGCAAAAAGGATGTCCATGTAGGGGGCGTTTCCTAGCACCTTTTGGCCCCGAATAGGCCCCCATTGGGCTACAAACAGCCCGGGAATATCGCTTGTCTCGCCTTCGCGCCTCGGATGGTCACTACGAAATGCCCCCCGGAGTCGCCGAGGGGTCGGTGCTGACGGTCTTCCGCGTGGCTCCGGAACAGGCCGGCCAGCGCCTCGACGTGTTCCTGACACGGGAGCTGCGCCGCACCAGCCGCACACGAACCCAAGAGATCATCAAGAACAGCGCCTACGCCGAAGACGGCAAACGCCTGTCGCCGAATGTACGGCTGCGCTCGGAGCAGCGGGTGCTGCTTTGGCGCCCCCCCTGGGACGAAGACCTGGTGCCCACGGAGATCCCCGTCGTGTACGAGGACGATGATTTCTTCGCGGTGTCCAAGCCTGCGCTGCTGCCCGTGCACCCCACCGCCCGCTACTACCGCAACACCCTCATCAAGCTCCTCGAGCAAGAGCGCAAAGGGCAGTTCGTGTCCCTGGTGCACCGCATCGACCGGGAGACCAGTGGCGTGCTCCTGGTGTCCAAGAGCGCCGACATCGACCGAAAGCTCAAAAAGCAGCTCGAAGAGCGCTCCGGCATCGACAAGCGCTACCTGGCCATTACCTGGGGCTCACCCCGCGGGCCGCTGGGCGAGACCGAGTTTCGCTACGACCGGGCCATGAAGCTCGACCCGCACAACGCCTACAAGGTGAAGATGATGTTGAGCGACGCGAGCGACGCTCAGCACGCCGCAACGAGGTTCTGCGTCTTGGGCGAGCGCACACACCAAGGGCGCACGTACGCCCTGGTCCAATGCGATCTCGAGACCGGACGCCAACACCAGATCCGCTTGCACCTGGCCAGCTTGGGCTGCCCCATCGTGGGCGACAAGCTCTACGGCCCCGACGAGCGCCTCTTCGCGCGAAGCGCCGACGGCGAGCTCACGCTTGGTGATCTTGCGCGGCTCGAGCTGCCGCGGCACGCGCTGCACGCGCACCGGCTGGTGGTCAAACACCCGCGAACGGCCCAGACGGTGACCATCACCGCCGAACTACCGGACGACTTGTCGGAGTTTTGGCTGGGCTTGTAAGGCCCCGGAGCGGGAAGCGCGTGGGGGTATGGCGGCCTTCTTTGCCGAATTTCGGCGCTCTAGGGGCAATCGGACGCGGCGCCCGGCGTGCCCTTGTCCGTGAGCTGCGCCCAAGCGTTTTGCGACACGCACCAGTTTACCTTCTGTTGCGCGGCATCCATGGTCAGCACCTTGAGCTGGATGGACTGGCCCCCAACGGAGAAGTTGAACGGGCCATAGACCACCCGGGCCACCAGATTGGCTCCGTCCAAGATCTCGATGGCGCCAGAGCTGCCGTTGGCCAAGATGACCCCGGCGCTAGCCCCGGTGCCCGTGCCGTAGTCGTACAAGATGGCGCTGCTCGGCATCTTCGTCTGCTGCGCCGTGGCCAGCGAACGGACGAGCAGTTTGTACTCGTTCGGCTTGATGACCACTTTGCCGGCGACGACATGCGTTCGACCCGAGCCGTCACGCATGGTGAGGCCACCAAGGTTCCGCGGGCCATCGGCCTTGAGCAGGAGCTCGATCCATTCGCCCTCGGGCTCCGAGCCCACGGGGTCGTACATGATCTCCGTGACCAAGAGCTCGCCGAGCACCGGCTTGGGGTACTCGGGTCCTGCATCGAAGCCAGCGTCGAAGCCTGCATCGAACCCGGTATCGGCCTTGCCGGCATCGACGACCGCTTGATCGACGGTGGCGTCGGTGACGGGGCTGCCCGTGTCTTTGGCGCTTCCTCCGTCTTTGGAGGGAGCCCCGGTGTCCAGGGTCTTGCCGCCGGCGTCGCTGGGGCCGGGGCCGGTGTCGGCCGTGTCCGGGGTCTCGTCCCACGGCTTTCGACCGTCATCGAGCTTGGGCGCGATGGGGCCCGAGAGGTCGTCTTCGGGTACAACTTGGGCGCAGGCTAAGAACCCCGCGATGGTCGCGAGGCCCGCCCAGGCAAGCGTGGAGCGCATGGCGCCGTGCGTTATGAAGCGCCCCCGTCGCCCGCGCAAGTCACTTTGCCGAAGACAGGGCGCAAAGAGCCGAAATTCGACAGAAAATTTAGATGCCAAGTTTCATCAATGGCGCCCTCGGTACGTGAATTGACGCAAAAACCCTGAATGATTTCCCTCGATGGCGCCGGTTGCTCACGCGGCGCCACCCCCGAGGGCCAAGGCTCAGATCCCCCGCGGCACCCGCTCGAGGTCCAGCTGCTCGAGCGCTACCCGAATGAGCGCGCTGCGGTTGGCCTTGGTGATGCCTCGCTTCTTGAGCGCATCCACCATGTCATCGAGGCGCGTGAGGTCCTTCGTGTACATGGAGATGCAGATGACCTTGTAGTGCTGGGGCTTTTCGTCCCGGCGAGGTGTGGCCTTCAGGCGCGTTTCCGAGGTCGGCGTATAGAAGGCGCCGGAGAGCACCCCTTCCACCTCATCACGGTCGAGCACGCGCGCAGCAGACGAATCAGTAGCTTCTTTCGTAGACATGGTTCGTTCTCCTTCGGGGCTCAACCAACGTCGGCGAGTTGCTCGCCGCCGGCTTCTTGTTCTTGGGGGGACGCGGCAGCGCTCGCGCCGTGAATGATGCGGTCGACCACACGCATGTAGTCTTCGGCGGCATTGGACTCCGGCGCGTACTCGAAGAGCGTCTTGCCCTGCGCCGGCGCCTCTTTGACCTTGGTGGCCGCACGGATCGGATCGAAGCAACGGTCGCCGAAGTGCTGCTTCAGGGTGTCCACCGCGTCGCGGCAGATGCGCGCGCGGCTGTCGTAGAACGTTGGCAGTACGCCATAGATCTGCACCGGGTGGTGCAACAGAGCGTTGACGTTCTTGACGGTCTTGATGACCTGCCGCACACCGACGAGCGAGAGGAAGTCACACGCCACCGGCACCAAGATGCCATCGGCGAACACCAGAGCGTTCTGGTTGAGCAGCGAGAGCGAAGGCGAGCAGTCGACGATGACCACGTCGTACTCCGTGGCCTGTGCCAAGCGGTCGCGCAGCACCCGATCGCGGTTTTGCCGACCGGCCAGGTAGAGCTCCGCGGCGGCCAACGTCTCGTTGGAGACCACCACGTCGAGGTTGGGGCGGATGGGCACGGCCGCGGCGCTGAGTTTGATGCCCATCACGAGCACGTGGTACAGCGATTTCTCGGCCTTGACGCCCAACGACACGCCCACGTTGCCCTGGGAGTCCGTGTCCACGAGCAGCACCTTGAGCCCCCGGGCCGCGAGCCCTGCGGCGACACTCACCGAGGTGGTCGTCTTGCCGGTGCCACCCTTGTGATTGAAGATGGCGAGGCGCCGCGGACCGTCGAGGCTGCGCTTGGGCGCCTGCGAGGGCATCACGCCGCTCGGGCGCACAGCGCCCGGCGCGGGTGTCTCGACCTTGGCGTACATGGACGAGACCGCGGTCTCGGGGCTTGGCGGAGCGTGGGGGATGGCCGATGCCTGGGGGCTGACTGCAGGTGCGGCCGGTGCCTCGGCAACGGGCGCGGGAACCGGGGCGACCTTGGGGGCCGACGCGCCAGTGAAGGCCATGAGCCGGGCGCCTTGCTCTTCGGACAAGAGCTGCGTGCGGCAGGCGTCACCGCATGCGTACTTGCGCCCCTCTTTCGTCTTCAGCACCTGGGAGACGAGCTCCACCATGAAGCGCTTGTTGCAGCCGTCGCACACGACGCCGGCCGTTGTCTCGCCGCGCAACGCCTTGCCGTGGCAATCGTGCGAGCAGAAGAACGAGAAGCCCCCGTCCTTTTCTTCCATCTGGTAGCGGAACTGCATCTCGAACGTGTGCCCGCAGACGCTGCAGCTTTCGGTGATCCCAGCCATATCGGCCTCCTCGATGTGAACGCACGATCCGATCGCGCCCCCCCGAGCCCGCTTGTGGAAGCGTCTCCGGAAGCGCATCACGAAGTGCGCGACCACGTTTGCCATGGTCGATGGACGAGGGCCAAATAAGTGACACAAGAAGTGCCGCAGGTGGCGCTACACACCGCGAAACACGCGGGGCTACGAGCGCGGCCCCAGGCCGCCCGCGAGCACGACGGCGCAAGGGCGCGCAGCACGAGCCGCCGCCCGTTGATCCAAACGTCTGCAGCTCGCCGCTACGGAGCGCTCAGTGGCGGAAGTGCCGAGCGCCGGTAAAGATCATCGCGAGGCCGAGGGCGTCAGCTGCCGCAATGACGTCGGGATCTTTGACGCTGCCACCCGGCTGCGCGACGGCGGTGATGCCCGCCTTGGCCGCAGCCTCGATACCGTCGGGGAACGGAAAGAACGCATCGGACGCGAGCACGCTGCCCTTGGCCTTGTCGCCGGCCTTCTCGCAGGCGATCTGCACCGACACGACCCGGGACATCTGACCGGCGCCCACGCCAACGGTGACGTCGCCTTGGGCGAGCACGATGGCGTTGGACTTGACGTGTTTGCAGACGCGCCACGCGAAGTCGAGACCGGCGAGTTCTTGGGCCGAGGGGGCGCGCTTGGTGACGACCTTGCCAGCGCGAAGCTCGCTGGGGCCCGTGTTGTCACGGGTCTGCACCACGAGACCACCCCCCACGCGCTTGTACTGCAGGGCCTGGTGGTCCGCCGGGAGCCAGGCCCCCGTGGCCAGTAGCCGCAGGTTCTTCTTGGCCCGCAGCACCGCGAGCGCGGGCTCCGCAAACGCCGGTGCAACGATGGCCTCGAGGAACGTCTCTGCGAGCAAGCGCGCCGTGGCTTCGTCGACTTCGCGGTTCAGGGCCACGATGCCGCCAAAGGCGCTGAGAGCATCGGCGTCGCGGGCTGAGCGATAGGCGATTTCGAGAGTGTCTGCGCTGGCCACGCCGCAAGGGTTCGTGTGTTTGACGACCACAGCGGAGGGCCGCTCGAACTCGCGCACTGCATCCAACGCGGCGTCCACATCGACGAGATTGTTGAAAGAAAGCTCTTTGCCCCCGGCGCCCAGCGAGACGGCCGTGGCGAGAGAGCCCGGCGCCGCGTGCCGCTCGACGTAGAACGCGCCGTGTTGGTGCGGGTTTTCGCCGTAGCGCAGGCCGTAGGCCCGCTCGAAGTTGAGCCCGAGGTGCAGCGGGAACCGCTGCTCGACGGGAAGCGCGCGGTCCGCCGAAAGGTAGCCGCAGATGGCCGCGTCGTAGGCCGCAGTGTGTGCAAAGGCCTTGGCCGCAAGGCGCGTGCGTGTAGCCTCGGAGACTTGTGCGCCTTCGGACTCGAGCTCGCCGAGCACGGCGTCGTAGTCGGCCGGATCGCAGACCACGGCCACGCGGGCGTGGTTCTTGGCGGCGCTGCGAATCATGGCCGGGCCACCAATATCGATGTTCTCGATGATGTCTTCGTGCGAAGCCTTTGGATCTTTGGTGGTTTTCTCGAATGGGTAGAGGTTGACCACCACCAGGTCGATGAGGCTCGCGCCAAGGCGCTCGAGATCTTCGTGGTCGACCTGGCCGCGGGCCAAGATGCCGCCGTGCACCCGCGGGTGCAGCGTCTTGACCCGCCCGTCCATGACCTCGGGCGAGCCGGTGTAGCTTTCTACCGTCTCGACGGGGACGCCCTCGGCGGCGAGGGCCTTGGCGGTGCCACCGCTCGACAAAATGCGAAAGCCCGCGGCGTTGAGGCCCCGGGCAAAGCGCACGACGTTGGTTTTGTCTGAGACGGAGATCAGGGCGGTGCCACGCGACATGACCCCGGAATTACTCGGGGCCCTGTGCGCGGTCAATGGTGCCCGGGCGCCGTCGGCGTCGCGACCAGGGTCGCTTGCCGCGCCCCCAGGGCCAAGCCCCGGTTACTCGGCGTCCAATGCGGCGCTGGCGAACTCCTCGACGTCGAACTCGGGCTCCGGGATCGGCGCGCTCTGCCGGGCGCTCGCCGCGCGGGCTTCCTCGGCGGCCTCTTCGGCCTCCTCGTCGTCCATCTCGTCGCTCTCGCTCTCGTCTTCGGCGTCGGCCTTGAGGATCGGCAGGCGGCGCTTGCCCACGGGCCCCTCATCGACGTAGTCGCGCAGGGCGTCCATGTCGCGCAAGGACTGCAGCTTGGCCAGGCCCTTGACCTCGACCTGGCGAATGCGTTCGCGGGTGAGGTTCATGATGGCGCCCACCTCTTCCAGCGTCGTACCGCCACGGTCCGCCACGTCCAGGGCGCAGGTCTCGTTCATCTCCCAGACCTCGAGGTCCGGGAAGTTGAGCTTGATGGCCCCGGTGCGCGGCGACACGTCCAGGTACAAGTGGTGCTTGCACGAGACGAAGGGGCACGGACCCTCGGAGCCCAGGCACTCCGCGCGGGTCTTGGGGCGCGACACCTCGGCGTCCGGGTAGAGCAAACGGCCGAGCTCCAGCTCGCGCTTGGTCATGCGCTTGACGCTGATGGTGCGGGCGCGCACGTCGCGCTTGCGGCGCGAGCGGCGCTGTTCGCGCGTAACGGCCTCGTCCTCGGTGGTGGTCTCCGCGAGCGCCAAGGCGCCTTGGGTCTCCAGCATCACAGCCTCGTCACCGGTGTTCTTCGGGTCCATTTGCGCGTCCTTCCGGGTAGCGTCCAACAACTTGGGCACGCTGCCGGTACGGCCGCGCGCACGATCCCCCATCGGCCCCGCACCTTCCAAACGCACTACACGTCTGGCCGCAGGCCGAACCCACCTCCCGCGCGCCTCTGCCGACCTCCCAAAAGGGAGTTGGCTCGGACCCGCGGCCTTCTTACTTATCGAACTGACCTTCTTCCGATACTGCAGGAAGGGCCGTCCCCCACCGCTGCCAAGGACTCCGACATGGATGAGACCGGCGTGGGGTCCCATTGTGACCCTTCGCCGTTTTTATGCCTCGATCCGCGATGCCTGAGCCCCTTTCCGAAAGGCCGCCTGCGTACTGCACGGGCGAGAGCTTTCAGGTGGGGGGTTCGAATGTGCCTGGTCAATCCCCGGGGGGACGCCGGCGAACGTTGCTGACACGGCGGACACTACCTGAGGCCGAAGAATCCGGTCAACGACTCGCCATCGTTTAATTTGCGTCTTTCCATAATGGAACGCGAATCAAGCGCTTAGATCGATGCCATGACAAAATATGTCACGGCACTGCGCTCCATCCTTCGCGTCCGGGTCCAGTTTTTATGTGCAGTGTGCACATACTGAAGCATCGTCGACGTGCAGGATGGAGTAGGATGGGGTAGGTATTGATCGCATATCGTGCTTCATTTCCCTAGGGAACGCGATCTTTGTGCACAATCACTCCATGAACTTGACCGCCCTCAATTGCATGCACAATGCAACTTTAGACCATGTCCAACGCAACGCTGCGTGACGTGAGCACGCGTGGTGCGCGGCTCCGCGTGTCCGACGTGGGCCAAGGCGCCCCCATCGTGTGCTTGCACGGGTTCCTTTCGAGCCACCGCAGCTTCGGCGACTTTGCCGCGCGCGCGAGCAACGGACATCGAGTTGTGTCCGTGGACTTGCCGGGGCACGGCGAGAGCGAGAAGCCGTCTCCCGATCGCTACCGTTACGACGTGGACTCCATGGCGGACTCCGTGCTGGACGTCATCGCCGCCTTGGGCCTCGGTCGCGTCACCCTTTTGGGGCACGGCCTCGGCGCCAACGTCGCACTGTCCCTGGCCCAAGGCAGACCCGAGGTTGCGCAGCACCTGGTGGTGGAGGTGCCAGCGCTGTCGGCCCCCCGCGGCCCCCTGCCCCGGGCGCTTCTGCGTGCGCCGGTGCTGGGGGATCTGTCGTTTCGGCAGGTGCTCGGGCGTGGGGCCTTCCGCCGGTATTTCGGCCGCCACGTGTACGCAAGCACCAGCACGGAGAACCGGCCCCTCATCGACGAATGCTACGAAGCCTTCAATACACCCGCTGCCCGGCAGGCCGCCTTCGCAGTCTTTCGTCACACCCAAGACCCGCGTAGCACCGTTGCACGCCTGCCACGCATCACCGTGCCGACGCTTGTGGTGTGGGGTCAAGACGAGGCCCAGCAGGGCGTCGAGGTCGGTCGGCGTCTTTGCCGCATGCTCCCGCAAGGGCGCCTCGAGGTGCTCCCCGGCAAGAGCCCCCACGAAGAGGCCGCCTCGGCCTTTTTCGACGTCGTCGCCACGTTTCTGAAGCGCTGATCTGGAGCGCTCGACCACGAGCGCTTTTGGCCCCCGCCGAGGCCGAACGAGTTCTTTTTTGACGCCGGGAGGCAGGGGCCAACGCCGGGCAGTAGTGCTAAGGAAGCTCGCATTGGGGATGACGGGACTCGGCCGCTTGCGAAAAGACCGCACCTTGGCGTGGGGCGTCATCATGACTGCCGTGGTCGCGCTCCCTTCGATCTTCGGCCCCATGATCTCGTCGCACGATGCCTTCACCAGCGACTTCGTGCACGGCGTCGGCCCGGGCGAGCTCCCCATCGGTCCATCGGCGCACTTTTGGCTGGGAGCCGATCGCCTCTTTCGGGACCAGTTCACGCGCCTGTGCGTGGGCGGGCGCTTCTCCCTGCTCATCGCGCTCTTCGCGACGGCCATGGCCACGGGCCTCGGCACCCTCGTGGGCATCGTGGCCGCCATGAACGAAGGCGGACGCGGCCCGCGGATCGCCTGGGTCCTCGCTGCCTCCGCGGGGCTCGCCGCAGCGCTGTGCTTCGCCGCCGGTGCCCGGGGCGCGTGCATCACATTGGTGCTGGTGGCAGCGGTCCTGGTGGCGCTGGGGGCCCGAGCGGTATCCGGCGCATTGGCCCGCCCCGTCGACGCCGACACGGCCCTCATGCGCAGTGTCGATGTATTGCTCTCGTTCCCCTTCTTGCTGTTCGTGATGGCCCTGGGCACGGTCTTCGAGAAGACCAGCGCTTGGACCGTGGCTTTCACCCTGGGCGCCACAGGTTGGCTGCACATTGCACGCATCGTGCGTGGTCGCACGCTCCAGCTCCGGGACCAAGACTTCGTCATCGCAGCGCGAGCGCTGGGGCAGTCACCGCTGCAGATCGTGCGCAAACACGTGCTGCCAAACCTGTTCTCGACGCTTTGGGTGCTGGCGGCGCTGTCCGTGGCGCAGATGATCCTCGCCGAAAGTGTGCTCTCGTACCTGGGCGCGGGGGTTTCTCCGCCGGCCCCGACCTGGGGCCGCATGCTCTTCGAGGGGCAAGACTACGTCAGCGCAGCGCCTTGGCTGCTCTTGGCGCCTGCATCCGTGGTCCTCGTCTGCGTGGTGGGGCTCAACCTCATCGGTGAAGGACTTCGTCGGAGCTATGGCGAGCCATGAGAGTCGCCTTTGCCTCGGTACTCGCGGTGCTCTTGGGCACCGGCTGCTCCCAAGAGCTTGGCGCGCCGGCCGCCGCCGCAGGCACCGATGCCGCTACCCCGCGGGCCGGCGGTGTCTTGCAACTATCGTCCTTTGCGGACATCCGCACCGTAGACCCAGCCAACATCGCCGATGGCTTGGTCACCGAGATCAACCAGGCGCTCTTTGCGGGGCTCGTCGACTACGACCAAAAGGGCGAAATTGTGCCCGATTTGGCCGAGCGCATGGACATCGATGCCCAGGGGCGCGTGTACCGCTTTGCATTGCGCGCGGGCGTGCGCTTTCACGACGGCGAGCTGCTCGACGCCGCGGACGTGGTGCGATCCATCGAACGGGCCCTGGGCCCAGACTCCCCCAACCCATCAAGCAGCCTGTACAGCTCGATCCTCGGATTCGAGGCCTTCACCGAAGGCAAGGCCGCACACCTTCAAGGCGTCACCCAAGACGGGCCCCTCGCGGTCACCATCACGCTCAAAGAAGCGGACTCCACGTTCTTGCCGGCGCTCGCGCTCCACCCGTTGCGCCCGGTGTGCCGCAGCATGGGCGCCAAATACGCCGATGGTGCGGCCCCCTGCGGCGCCGGTCCCTTTCGGCTGCCCCCGGGCGGCTGGGACAAGGGCCGCAAGCTCTCCCTCGAACGGCATCCGGGGTATTTCCGCCCGGGCCTGCCGCACCTCGACGGCATCACTTGGACGTTCCACGTCAACCTCATCACCGAGCGGTTCAAGCTCGAGCGTGGCGAGATAGACCTGCTGCGGGAGTTCACGCAGCCCGACCTGCTGCGGTTTCAGCAAGACCCGCGCTGGCGCCCATTTGGGGCCTACGAGGCCGAAAAGCAGGTCCTGGGCGAGTCCCTCAACACCGAACTGCCGCCCTTCGACAACATCGAGGTGCGCAGGGCCGTGGCCGCAGCCATCAACCGTGAGCACATCCGCCTGGTTCAACCAGCGCGCATCCGCCCGGCCGGGCGCCTCATTCCGCCGGGCATTCCCGGCGCTGCCACCAACGTCAAAGAGCAGACCTACGATCTGGCCGCGGCGCTCGAACACATGCGCAAGGCCGGGTACCCCTTCGACCCGACGACCAAAACCGGGGGCTACCCCGAGCCCATTCCCTACGTGGTCTACCGCCAGGGACTCGCGGAGTACACGGCACAGATCGTCCAGAGCGAGCTCGCCCAAATCGGCCTGCGCCTTGATTTGCGCATCGTCAACTACCCAACCTACCTGGCGTTGGCCGGCCGTCGGGGCAAAACCGCCATGACCAACTACGGCTGGCAGCAAGACTACCCCGCCCCCGCAAGCTTCTTGGAGCCGCTGTTCCACAGCAAATCCATCACCGCCGAGAGCTCCAACAACACGGCATTCTACAAGAGCGCTCGTTACGACGATGTGCTCGACCGGGCCAAGCGCGAGGTCGATGGGCAGAAGCGCAACGCGCTGTACGGCGAGGCGGAGCAGATTCTGGTGGACGACGCCCCCTGGGCGTTCACGCACTTCTTCCGCTGGTACGAGGTGCATCAACCCTACGTGCGCGGATACACGCCGCACCCCGTGTGGGCGCACAACGTGAGCTTTGCGTGGCTCGATCGGCCCGCAACGACCCAGCGTGCGGCGGCCAGCGCGTTCTTGCGCGGCCTGGGTGCCCAGGCTGCCCCGAGGCACCCATGATCGGTCGCGCCTTGCGACGGCTCGCCTGGGTGCCCTTTGTGGTGTGGGCGTGTGTCACGCTGTCTTTTGGGCTCAGCCACGTGCTCCCGAGTGATCCCGCAAGGCTCATCGCCGGCGCTCAAGCGCGGCCGCAAGATGTGGAGAAGATTCGCGCGCAATTGGGGCTCGGCGCGCCGGTATTCGTGCAGTACGCACGCTTCTTGTCGCGGGTGTTGCACGTGAGCACCAAAGAGGGGCCTCACGACTCTTGTACGGCCATGGGGCCGGTGCACGTGGACTTGGGCAAGAGCTACCAGCAGCGTAGGCCCGTGGTGACCATCTTGGCCGAGCGTCTCCCCAGGACCTTTGCGCTGGCCGCTGCGGCACTGCTGCTGCAGCTCGGCATGGGAGTCGCCGCCGGTGTCGTGCAGGCCCAAAGGCCCAACGGGGCCAGCAACCGCGGGCTCTTTGGCCTCGGCCTTTTGCTGGTGAGCGCCCCCACCTATCTGACGGGGCTCTTGCTGCAGTACGTCTTTGGGCATCGCCTTGGCGTGCTGCCACTCGATGGGTTCGGCGAGACCTTTGCCGAGCATGCCCGAAGCATTGTGCTGCCGGCGCTGACCCTTGGACTCTTTGGTGCCGCGTACTACGCGCGCATCGTCAAAGACGATCTCGGACGCCAGCTGCGCATGGACTTTGTGCGCACCGCCCGGGCCAAAGGGAGCTCGTCGCTCCGGGCCACGTTGGTCCATGCGCTCCGCGCCTCGTTGCTGCCACTCGTCACGCTGGTGGGCCTCGATTTCGGGGCACTGCTGGGCGGCGCGGTGGTGACCGAAACCGTCTTCCGTTGGCCTGGCATCGGCTCGCTGGCCGCCACCGCCGTGCTCGACCGTGACGGCCCCGTGGTGATGGGTACGGTGCTCCTTTCGTCGGCGTTCGTGGCCCTGCTGTCGGCGCTCACAGACATCTCCTACGGGTTCTTGGACCCGCGACTCCGGCGCAGCGCTAAATGATATTGAAAATCATTATCATTATGTTACCGTGACTCTGGTGGCGCGATGGTGCGCCTCGTTTCGTGCATTGGGCGGCTGGCGGTGACATCCGGGCAAGGTTCGTCATCGCCAGCCACCTCCCTCGCGCAAGACTCGCGCAAGACAAACCACGCCCGATCGCGCTTGGTCGTTTCGAGCGATGTCGGCCGAACGTCGCGAGGCAAAAGCTACCCCGAGCTTGGCCCGGTGGAACCAAGCCCCGCTATTGGCGAGTCTTTACTCGCCGAGCAGTGCCTTGCACTCGGAGGCTCGTGGCGAGCCCGAGGCGCGCGCGGTGCACGATTGGTAGGCTTCTTTGGCTTTGGCGGGGTACCCCGCTGCTTGGTACGCCGCGCCCAGCGTAAGCCACGTCTCGGCGTCGGATGGCTCGGCGCGCGTGGCCTGCCAGGCCAGATCGATGGCGCGGCCGACGGATTGGCGTTCGAGCATGCGCTGCGCTTGTGCCGTCAGCGTGCCACCGTCGGCCGCAGGCCGGGTGACGTCGGTCGCACGCGGTACCACGCGCACGAGCCCTCCGTCGGGCGTCGCGGCAGGCACCGGATCGGGCAGCTCGAAGGCCGACAGGGCGGTGGACGCCGCGGGCGTGGGGATGGGCGCGGGCACGACTGGCGACACCGGACGTCCCGACGCCGTGGCAATGCCGAGCAGAGGGATGGCGCTGGGCGCACCAGAGGCACCGAGCACCGCGAGCCCCTCTTTGGTGTCGTATTGCCCGCGATAGCAGGAGCGCGAATACACAAGCGCCACGAAGGACACGAGGATGATGCCGACGAAGCCGTAGAACACCCGCGGCCCGGGGATGGTTCCCGGAGGCGCAGGCGGCGCGTCCTCCTCGTCTTTGTCTTCGATGTCTTTGGCCGCGACGGGCCCATCGTCGGGCACGCTGGGCTCACTCGGCCGCGGCGGAGGCACGGACGCGACCTTGGCCTTGGACGATCGCACCTTGGCGCTCTCACCCGGCGACACCGCGGGCTCCGAAGCCGCGGGCTCCGAAGCCGGCTTGGCCGGGGCCGGTGGCACGGACGAGACCCGGCGGGCCTTGGGCAACGCCCCCGACGCAAACTCGAGCGAACGCGAGCTCTTCTCGAAGACGATGGAGTCGCCGACGGACAAGTCCGAGCCCGAGGGAGCTGGCGTCGGCGTATCGATGGGCCCTGCGTCGGCGACGGACACCATGGCGTCGCGCGGCGGGGGCAGCGGACTGGGATCGAGTGTGGCTTGCGCGAGGGCGGCCACCACCGGCGGCGCGGGTGCGGTTTGCTCCAAGGGCTCGCTGATGGGGGCCACCGGCGGAGGCATGGCGGAGACGGGGTAGACGACCCCCTCGAAGCAGAGTTTGGAAATGGTGGTGAGCGTGGACAGGTCGTCGAAGGGCGACTCGTCGATCACGTCGAGCAAGGTACGCCGCCCGTCAATGAGCGAGAGCACACGCTCGATTTCGCCGGGCATGTCCGCAAAGCGAGACTCGACGGCACCGGTATCTACGACGTAGCGGTCTTCGAGCGAGGGAAGCTGCTCCTCGATGCGCCCCCAGTCACCGAGGCGGCGCATACCCTCGAGCACAACGGCGTGTGTGGGCAAGGTGATGGTGCGCTCACGGTCTTCGGCGTCGCCCGTGAGGGTGAAGTCGGCGCTGCCCCAGGTGAGCATGCGATGGAAGGCCTCTTCGCCGCGCAGGCGGCCGGCCTCGGCGTCGACGAGCTGCCCGGCCTCGAAGTAGGCCCGGGCGGTGCGCGAGCCCCAGCGCAAGTCGAGCACGCCGCTCTTGCGGGACAGCTCCATGGTTTGCACCAAGTCCACAAGACGCGTGTCACGCAGATTGCCAGCCAAGGCGACCTCGGCGCCCCCGGTGCGGCCCCGCGAAAGTCCATGCCGAGACAGAGCAAGCGCCACGCGCCCGGTGAGCTCGCCCACGAAGACCGGCCGCGTCAGGTAGTCGTCGACGCCAAGCTCCAGGCCTCGAATGCGCTCTTCGACAGACTTGTGGCTGAGCAAGAAGATGACCGGGAGGTCGCCCCCGTCGGGTTGCGCCCGGATGGTGCGCACCACCGTGTAGCCATCGACCTTGGGCAGGCGCGTGTCGGTGATGACCAAGTCCGGCAAACCATGTCCCAGGTGCGACAGGGCCTCTTCGCCATCTTTGGCAACCGAGACGTTGTAGCCCGCTTGCCGCAGGCTGACCTCGAGCAAACGAAGGGAGCGCGGATCCGCGTCGACGAGAAGAATGCGTTTCTTGGCCACGGGAATTGTTCGTCTCTATCGGTTGGCGTCGGCGTCGGCGCCGGCGTCAGACGCGGGGGCGCCGGTGTCTGTCACCGTGCATACGCCGTTTTGGCAGGCGCTGCCCGAGGCGCAGTCGCGCTCTCGGGTGCACGGCGCCCCGACGGCGCCGGTCTTGCCGTTGTCTTCGCCACACGCGGGCTCGCGAATGACGAGCAGCGCAAGCGGAAGCAGCGCCCGGGCCCACATGGGCTAGCCCGCCTGCGAGGGAGGCCCCGCAGTACCGGCTGCAGGTGTGCCGCAATTGGCGCAAAACTTGGCGGTGGCGCCGAGCTCGGTGCCGCAGTTGGAACAGAACTTCTTGGCCTGGGCCAGTGGGGTGCCGCACTCTGCGCAGAACTTGCCGCCGGGGTTCTTGGCCCCGCAGGCCGTGCAGGTGACCAGCTGTCCACCGGGGCTGAACGCCGCCGGCGGGGGCGCTGCCGGCGCTTGGGCCTGCGGAGCCATGGCACCGGCCATGGCGCCGGCCATGTTGACGCCAACGGCCATCTGCATGCCCGCACCGGCCATGCCGCCGTCGCCCACGCCGTGCTGGGCCATGCCCTGCCCTGCGCCGATCATGGCCTGCCCCGCTGCGAAACCTTGGTAGCTGCCGCCCGCCAGCTGCTGCACGTACCGGGCGTCCTGGTTGAACTTCTGGTCGAGCTCGAACTGCTTGGCCGCGGCCTCTGCCGCGGCGGCGTCGATGCCGATCTGCTTCTTTTTGACCTCCCAGCGCGCGTCGCTGAGCTCCTTCATTTTCGCGCGGATCTCCGCCATGTGCTCTTCGGGCACATTGGGCTCGATCTTGGAGATCTCGAGGATCCGGACGCCGATGTCGTTGAGGTTCGGGGCCCGTTGGATGAACGCCGCCGCGAGCTTCTCGCGGTTGTTCAGCACGTTGAGAATGCTGTTGGCTTCGATCTGCGCAAGCTCCGTGACCACCGTGGCCACGCTGTTGATGAACTTGTCTTTGACCCACTTGAGCACTTGCTCGTTGTCGCCAGCCGCGGCTTGCCCCACGTAGCCGACGATGAAGCGAACGGGCTCGGTGACCACGACGGAGAACTCGCCGAAGATGCGGAGCGGAAGCTGCAACCCCGTGTTGGGGTCGAGCACCTCGCCGCAGCTTCCCCCGAACGGGATGCCCCGGAGCGGCGTGGTCTTGACGAAGTAGAGCTCCGCAATGAGCACATCGCCACCGGTGAACTTGGTGACGAGCTGGTTCAAGAACGGGATGTTCTGCGTATGCATGGTGTGCCGCCCCGGAGGGAGCACGCCAACCACACGACCATCCTTGAAGAAGACCGCGCACTCGTCGGAGTCGACGGTGACCTGCGAGTACATCGGGATGTTCTGGTTCGGGTGCTTGTAGACGACGAGGTGTTTCACCTGGTCGTGCCGCGCGATCATCATTTCGCGCACGCCGCTCTGAACGAAGTTGAAGACGCTCATGCGAGCAAGCCTACCCGGCTTTCTTTCCCCACGCAAAAGCCCAAGCGGGGCATGTTCCAGGCAGCCTGCCAAAAGGCTGCCGAGGCGTACGCTCACCCTTCCCGGCACCCCTTTCGCCGCGGTATACCCTTGGGTCGTGGAACCGGCTGTCGACATCACCAAGCTCTCTGGCGCAGCACAAAAGATGCTCGACCCGCAGGGGCCGGCACCTTTGCGCAAGCTCGCCGCGCGGGCCATCGCCCCCGGCCTTCGCCCCCACGAGGCCGTCACGGTCTGCGCGCTGCTCGCCGAGGGTGAGGGCGAGCTCGCCGACGAGGCCAAGGCCACGCTTCAAAAGCTCCCGACCCCCATCCTAAACGGCGCGCTCACGGGCGATCTGCCGCCCGGGGTCATCGATCGCATCGCGCCCCTGTACGCCAAAGACCCAGGGGTGGCGCAGAAGTTGCTGATGCATGCGGCCATCTTGGCCAGCACCGTCGCGGCCATGGCGGCCTTGGCCTCCGAGGCCGTCTGCGAGCTCATCGCCACCAACGAAGAGCGGCTGCTCACGAACCCCGAGATCATCGAGAAGCTCTATCTCAACAGCGCCACGCGCATGTCCACGGCCGATCGCATGATCGAGCTCGCGGTGCGCAATGGCCTCAAGCTCACGGGCATCCCCGCCTTCGAAGAGGCCGCCAAGGCCATTGAGGGCGAGCTGCTCGAGATGGCCTCGGACGAGCCAAGCATCGACGACCAGCAGTTCAACGAGGTCAAGAGCCTGGCCAAAGAGACCCAGCTCGCCGACGGCGAGGACGTGGTCCGCATCGACGAGGCCTCCGGCGAAGAGGTGGTCGACGACAAGTTCCAAGGCCTCTTCGGCGCCTGGTCCAGTATGCGTGTTTCGGCCAAAATTCGCCTCGTGCAAAGCGGCGCCGAGGCCCTCAAGCGCAGCGGCGAGGTCCACGAGAAAGCCCAGTACGACCAAGCGGCCATTCGCTTGCTGGCCGTGCGCGACAACAACCCCTTGGTTGCCATGGCGGGCATCAAGGCCCCGGGCATGCAAGAGAACGAAGTGGTCCGCATCAGCGCCATGCGCAACGTCAGCGAAGACGTGCTGCGCGAAGTGGCCAAAGACAAGGAATGGACGCGGTCGTACCAGATCAAGCTCAACCTGGTGGGTAACCCGCGTACGCCCTTCGCCTTCTCCTCGCGGCTCATCGCGTTCCTGCGCGACAACGATCTCAAGCGTCTCGCGGGCAGCCGTGACGTTCCTGGCGCCGTTCAGGCCGCGGTCAAGCAGCACCTTTCACGCAAAGCCAAATAGCCCGCCGCGGGTCGACGGAGTTCGCACAAGCGCGCCCGTGCGTTAGGTCGACGCCGCGACGGCCGCGCGTGCACGCCGCGCGTGCTGCGCCCGACCAACCATGCGGTCTGCCCAGCGCAGGAGCGGCCCGAGAGCCACATCGACCACGACGGCAGAGAGCAGAAGCAAAAAGGAGTCGTACGGCACCCGGTAGCGCGCCTCGCCATAGTAGAGCCCTGCGGCGACGAGCATCGTCGCGCAGTTCGCGACCGCAACGTAGGCCGCCGCCGTAAATCGACGCGTGCGATACCGCGCAAGGATGGCACTCAAGAAAGCGCCGACCAGCGCCAGCGGTGCAATGCCGTCCCGCACGAAAAACCGGAAGTTGACCTGCAGTGCTTTGCGCAGACCACCGGTTGCGTGGTTGCTCTCGGGCCAAAGTGGCTTTCCGTGGAAGAGGATCTTGGCGTTGCTGACCATGCGCTTCGCGCGCTGCAGCATCGGTACGCCCTTCATGCGTTTTTTTCGTTCCGCCTCGAGAATGCTCGGTTCTGCGATGTAGCCCTCGAAGTCAAAACGCTCGGTCTCGCCCGCGGGGAACTTCGATGGGGGCGAGAAGCCGTAGTAGTAGCGACGCCCGTCGGGTTCGGTCCAGTGTGAGGTGATGAGCCCGATGGTGGTGTCTCCCAAGATTCGCTGGAATGGGCCGTTCTCCGAGATCAGGCCGTAGCGTCCGGTGATCTTGTGGAAGCGCACGGCGCTGTACCCGACGATGACCGCAAACGGAATCGCCGCCGCGATGACCATTTTGCCAAGCGCGCGCGTCCGCTTCCGAAAGTACAGAACGGCGAGCGGAACCACGAGCAGGCACGTAAGGACGAACTGCGGGCGCACGGCAAACGCGCAGCCACAGGCAAGCCCCACCCAAAACGCCCCCTTGCCGGTGTCGAGCAGCCTTACGGTGAGCCAGCTGGCCAGCATGAAGCACAGGACGTAGGGGGTCTCGGACGTGAAGAAACCGAGGAACGCGATCTGCGGTGCCCAAATGCTTCCGGCCAGCGCAAGCGCCACGAGCACCAGTCTGCTTCGGACCAGCCTCGCGCCCATGAACACCAGCGGCGGAACCGTCAGGGCGCCGGTAATGGCTTGGAGGATGCACACCGCCCGCTCATTGGCGTAGCCCCCGGCA
>JBIKNA010000489.1:0-5378 GCA_044358965.1 Polyangiaceae bacterium | reverse complement strand
AGGACAGCGTCCTCCGATAGCGCCGACCCGGAAAAAGGGTACGGGGCAAGCGAAAGGCCACGAACCTTTGCAGGTTCGCGGCCTTTCTTGTTCTCGGAGGCGCAGGAGAACTTAAGAGTTGCGGCGCTGGAAGGCGGGGACGTCCCAATCCGTATCGAACGCCGGGAATGCACCGGAGGTGCGCTCGGAGCGGGCGCTGACGGCGACGCGGTCACGGGACACGGGGGCCGGTGCGCGGGTCTCGGCCGAGGGCTGCGCGGCCGGAACCACGGAGCTCTTGCGGGCGGACATGGCGGGGACGCCCATGGGCTCGCGGGTACCAAACAGGTTGCGCGAGGGGACCGTTTGCGGCGAGCTCTGCGGCGCACGGTGCACCGTCTCGATGGGGATCATGCGCTCTTCGGCATCGAAGCCCGTGGCGATGACAGTGACCTTGACGGCGTCGCCGAGGGTCTCGTCCACGCTGGCGCCGAAGATGATGTTGGCATCTTCGTGGGCCTGCTCTTGCACGAAAGAGGCAGCCTCTTGGATCTCGCGCATCTTGAGGTCCGAGCCACCAACGATGTTGATGAGCACACCAGTGGCGCCATCGACGCTGATGTCATCGAGCAAGGGGGACGAGACGGCGAGCTCGGCGGCCAGCCGAGCGCGGTTTTGGCCCTTGGCGATGCCGGTGCCCATGAGCGCGCGGCCCATGTTGTTCATGACGGTCTTCACGTCGGCGAAGTCGACGTTGACGATGCCGTTCTGCGTGATGAGATCGCTGATGCCCTTGACGGCCTGGAACAGAACCTCGTCGGCCTTGCGGAACGCGTCCACGAAGGACAGGTCGTCTTCGCCCAGCATCAGGAGCTTCTGGTTCGGGATGGTGATGAGCGTGTCCACGTGCTCGGCCAGCTGGGCGAGGCCCACCTCGGCGCGACGGGAGCGCTGACGACCTTCGAAGAGGAAGGGCTTGGTGACCACACCGACGGTGAGGGCGCCCTCTTCGCGGGCGATCTGCGCGATGACCGGCGCTGCGCCGGTGCCGGTGCCGCCGCCCATGCCCGCGGTGACGAACACCATGTCGGCGCCGCTGATGAGCTCCTTGATGCGCTGCACGTCTTCCATGGCGGCTTTGCGGCCGCGATCCGGATCCGCGCCGGCGCCGAGGCCCCGGGTGATCTGCGCGCCGATGTTGAGCTTGGTGGGGGCGCAGCTGTGGTTGAGCGCCTGCGCATCCGTGTTGACCACGATGAACTCGACGCCTTCGAGGCCAAAGTTGATCATGGTGTTGACGGCGTTGCCGCCCGAGCCACCGCAGCCGATGACCTTGATGCGCGCCTGGTACTCTTGCGTCTCGTCCGCGAACTCGATGGAGAAACTCATGATCAGCCTCCGGGCGGGCGCCATCAGGCGCACCGCGAGCCACACCCAGCGCCGGGCCCGCGCCTCAGAGTGAGTGGCGGTCGGCGCATCCTCGTCTTGTTGGCAATCGGCGGAAAACCGGGGGACCTGAGCATTCGCCCTGGTCGGCCCGAGACCGACGCTTTCGACGCACCGAGGAATGCCGGTTTTGGGAGGCTTGGGCCAACAAAGCGTCGGCATTGTTACGCAAATTGGTAGGACAGGGTGCGCCGGGGTGGGACAGTGACGGGCCCGACGGGTGGTCTCTGGGCCGCCTCCTGGGACATCCCGAAGGCCACATAAACCGTTGATACATGGAGCCTATCTTGGCTCGGCCCACCTTCCGTCGCGTGCCGTCGCCCAACGGGCTTGGCCCCGGGGGGTTCGCGGTGCGTTTCTTTCCGACTCTTTCCAAGCGGTCGCCGCGCGACGGTGCGGGCCCCAGCGCTTGGGCCAGCAGTGACGCTCGCTAGAAGCGCCGCGTGCAGATCAGGGAACGCACGCAGAGTCTTGGCAACGCCCGACCTCGCAGTCTGACGATTGCGCGCACGCATGAGTCTTTTTGGTCGGCGCCGCCCATGCGCGGGTGCAAACGCAACAAGCCCCGCGCGGCATGGCTGCCGGCGGGGCCTGCGTGTCTGATGTTGCGAAGCGACCGGTTACTCGCAGCCGTCGAAGGTTGCCGGGGGCGCGACCTCGCTGGTGGTTGCGTCGATGCTCAGCAGGTACGTGACGAGGTCTTTGACCTGTTGCGCGGTGGGCGGGTTGGCTGCGCCGGCCTGCGTGTGGCTTACCCACTTGGCGTCGGTGAACAGCGCCTCGAGCGAGGTCGCTTGGCCGTGGTGCAGGTAGGGTGCACCAACGGCAAGGCCGTAGAGCGAGGGGATGTTGTAGCCACCGGCGCCCTGGGCGCGGCTGCCGTTGTCCTTGCGCTCGAGCGCGTCGGTGGCCGTGGCATCACTGGGGATGCCAAAGGTGCCGATGCTGCGGAGCACGCAACGAACTTGCGGGGGCGCGATGTCTGCGCCGGTGTTGTCGGCCGCCGCGGGCTGCGCGGAGATCTTGTTGCCAGCGACGGACCAGGTGGAGACGAAGCCCGCCGGCGCCACGAAGGCGTTGGCGGCCAGATCCGCGTTGGTGGCAGTGCTGGGCTCGAAGGCGCGGCGCGAGAGGGTCCAGCCCTGACCACCGTGGCACTTGTTGCAGCCGAGGTCCGTAAAGACCGTGGCGCCAGCGGCCGCCGAGGTGCCCGCGGCGGGGAAGCGCTTGCCGCGGGGCGGGCGAACCGTACGAATGAACGCGTCGATGTCGTCCCAGTCGGTGCGCACGCAGAGCGTGGGCGTCGCCACCGTGTCCGTGGCGCTCTCTTTCACGGGCTTGCCGAGGCCCGTTTGGCCGAGAGCGAGCGGTGTCTGCTTGTCGAGAGCGGCGCAATCTGCGGGGTCCGCAGCAGTTGTGATCAGGCCGAGACCGCCCGACACGTTGCGCGTGTTGCGCTCGAAATCGTGGTGCTCATCGAAGATGCCCGTCCAGTTGAAGATGCGCTGCTTTTGCGCACCGGCACCGTGGGAGAACGAACCATCTTGCGACGTGGTTTGCCGCGGGCCGGCGCCGAAGCTCCAGGTCACGTTGTCGGACATGGCGTCCGGGTGGCACGAGCCGCAGCTCGACCAGCCCTCGCCGCCCTTGGCGCCGTTGCTGCCGGCGTTGGACCACGCACCACGGCCGGTGAAGTAGAAGTGCCGGCCACGGGCCACCGCTGCGGTGTCAGCGACGGCGCGTTCGGTGGACTTGACCGTGGTGAGCAGCGCTTGGCTCTGCAGGTCGAGCACACCAAGGCGCTGGGAGCTCCAGCAGTTGACGTACGCGCGCTGGGGGCTCGCCACGACGATACCGCTGGGCTCTTGGCACGGCCCGGCGCCAACGCCGGCAACGTTGACGTCGATTTGGGCGTTCTGGGTAGAGCCAACGGTGACGTCGGCCGCGTCCCACACAACGCGCTGGATGACCGAAGCACCGCGAGATGCGACGTAGGAGATGTTGGTTCCGGGCACAAATCCCAGGTCGACGATGTCGCCCAGGGTGAAGCGCGGCGCCGTGGGGCTGGGCGTCGGGATCTTGTCGATGATCTTCTTGGTGAGGTTGGTGGTGCCCGCCGCGGTGGTGTCCGCAGCCTTGGTGGTGAGGTTGCCCACGAGCACGCCGGCGAAGACGTTCTCGGAGAACTTGGGTACGCCCCCGGCAGAGACCGACACCGTGGGAACGAAGAAGCGTGTGTCGGCGATGGCAACGGCCCACAGCTGGTTCGGCGAGGTGGTGACAGTGCCGCCGCCGGTCTTGGGCATACCGCTGTCGTAGGGGTCGAAGCCTACGGACCCCGTCTCTGCGAGCGTATCGGGCGACAAGAGGCGAACGCGGCCGCGACGGCCGTCGTCTTGGGCCTCTTTGCCAGCGATGGGCTCGCCGTAGAACTCGGTGACGACCACAGTCTCGTCGCTGTCATTGGTGTTGCCGTTGTTGGTAACCGCGAGGCCGCGAGGGTTCTTGACCGCAACGCTGGCGCCGGCGCTCATGGTCTTGGTGTCGATGACGGACACGCGGCTCTCGGCCCACTCGGCAACGTAGAGCTTGGCGCCGGTGGGGGACAGCGCGATGCCCGTGGGCTCGGAGCCGACGTTGACCGGCGCACTGACCGTCGGGGTCGCGGTATCCAGCCCCGTGATCTTGACCACTGTAGCGTCGGCGCGGTTGGCCACGTAGGCCGTGACGCCATCGGGAGCGATGACCACGCTGGAGGGCTCTTTGCCCGTGCTGACGGTGGCGCTGACGGTATTGTCCGCCGTCTTGAACACCGTGACGTTGTCGGCCTCGGGGTTGACCATGACCACGAGCTTGCCGTCGTCGGAGAGCGCGATGGTGCTGCTCTTGGAAGGCCCTTTGGCCACCGGGCCCGTGGGCACGAAGGTATCGGGGGTGCCCGTGTCTTGCGTGGGTACGAAGTTGTCCGCCGTGACGACGTCGGTGCCCGCGTCGGCCTTGGGGGACTCGGCGACGGGGTCGTCGCCGCAGGCGGCCACGATGCCTGCTGTCGCGCACGTCAGCGCGAAAATCGATGAAAAGCCAATGATCCGTGTGTTCATCCGTGCACTCCCTTGTGCGCAATTCGAAGAAGTCAGCGCGCCGCGGAGGCCCGCTTTTCTAGCCCGAAATACGAAGGGCTTCGTTCTAACAGAACGCACGGTCCAGAAGGGAGTCGCCGAAACAGACGACACGCTTTCGCGGGCGTTTCGCGCGGAAAGTCGTCGTGCGAACGGCTATTCGCTCCCCAAGCGTCGCAACCCCACGGCAACCCCCAGGGCCGAGAGCGACAAGAGTGCGAACCCCAAAATGGGCGTGCTCATGGACTCGCCGAGCCCTTCGAACAGCACCAGAACCCGGTCTGTGGCGCCGTTTCGCCCGGCCGCCAGATAGTGAAACGTGGCGCCAATGTTGGCCACGGTGCCCGAAAGGGTCGCGAACAAAACCGTCAGGTGCATCCACTTCAGGAACCCGAGCCGGGAGCGCCCGGGCCGAAGCGCGAACGAAAGAGACGACACGAGGCATACGCCGCCAAAAAGCAGCACGAACAGGATGGGGACTCCGCCCTCGCGAATCAGCGTGATCATCGGCAACGTTCCTTTGGCGGGTGCCCTGGCCCGCCGTGCTAGGGGGGCTTGGGGCTCCCGGGAGGTACAACGCAGGGCGGCCCCCGGCGTGACAAACGTCACACTTTTTTCTTCCGCGCGTTGAACCGGTTGAGCATGGACGAGAGCGAGCTGATTGCAGGGCTAAGGCAGGGTCGCCCCGGCGCCGTGGCCCAGGCCTACGCGCTGCACCACCGCGCGGTCTACGCCTTTCTGCTCCGCTTGTGCCGCAGGGTGCACACGGCCGAAGACCTGTTGCAAGACACGTTTTTGCGCCTTTCGCGGCACCAAACCCGCCTTCACGAGGAC
>JBIKNA010000116.1:0-17675 GCA_044358965.1 Polyangiaceae bacterium | reverse complement strand
CGCTGCTTTCGATGCGCTCCTCGATGATGACCCGCCGCCCTTTGCCGAGCAGCGTCCGGAGCACCGCGGCCCGGGCCTCTCGGGGGCCAATGCGTCCGTACAACCCTTCGGGGAACCGCACACGGGCGCCCGCGGGTACCTCGCCCAGTCGCATGCCCTCACCGCGGGACTTGATGAGGTAGTCGCTGGAGCCGTGTGGCGTCGCCCGAAGCGCCGACGGGGAGACGGACCCGGCAAACTGCGGAGCCAGCGCAGACCGGAGAGCGCGCAGGGAGGGGAATCGTGGCAGGTTCATGAACGGACGAGGGGAGCGTGACGACGGAGCGTTTGGCGCTCAGCGGAAGAACGGGCAGGTCTCGCGCTCGAGGCAACGATGCGACGACGGGTGGCTCGCGAAGTACATGTCCGTGCCACGCGACGCGAGGTAACGAATGAGCAGATGGTTGTAGTACACGGCGTCGTCGAAGGCCTTGCACGGGTTGCCATTGACCCAGACGTGTTGGCCGAGCGGATCGTTGTACGCGTTGACCAGTGAAACCAGCGGCTGGCTCGTTGGCACGTACGCGTTGTCATCGGTGCCCCCCAGGCCGGCGCGCAGGCGCGGCGCCCAGACCGCATCGAGATCGGAAGCGTTCGTGATGGTGCCGGCCGCACGCGCCAGGCGCAATGGCCGCTGCGGGTGCGGCGCGTCCCAAAGGTCTTTTCCTTCGGCGAGCCAGTCGGCGTCGTAGAGCGCTTTTTTGCAGCGTTCCACCGTGTCTGGGCGGCTGCTGCATGTCGCGCTCGGAGCATAGTTCGCCGCGCAGGCGCTACCCGCGCGCGTGCGCTCCATGCGCGCCAGCCCCTCGACCACGTGGTTGTCGATGAGGACCTGATTGGGAGTCTTCTTCCCAAGCTGGTCGTAGAGGGCTTGGGGGGTGACGTAGTCGGCGTACTCGGGGTAGCGGTCGAGAGCCTCCGGCGGCAGAAACGGCACGGCGCCCGCGGCCCGGGCGAAGGAGATCCCCGTTCCCGTGGGGACCAACGGATCGCCCGTGGTGTTGAACACGGCGACGCCGCGCGGGGGCAATCTGGCTCCGTTCGGATGGGTAAGCGGGGAAAGGACGTACGCCCGGGCGTAGTTGATCGGATCACTCGACTCGATGCCGCCCTGGGTCAGGTCGAGCAGCCGTCGAAGCTCTGGGCTCTGGCGCGAGAGTCCGAGCCCCTCTTGCGGCGCAACGAGCTGCGTGCCCACGGGGTAGAAGCGATCCTGGAACTGGGCGCACCCCGCGCGGGCGTCGGGCTCGATGCCCGCGCGCTCCATGGCAGCTTCGCACGTGTTGCTGTCGTCGACAGTGGGACCAAAGCTCACGGCGGGTTGCTCGAAAGTTGTCACCCGCCGCCCCGGCACGGCGGTATCCGTGAGGGCGCATCCGTCGAAAGAGCTCACGGCGTCTTCGCCGTCGTAGACTTGGATGTCCAGCCGGTCGCCCTTGTCGGCGCCTACGGCCACGCGGAACCTACCGAACTCGTCGGTGCGCGCGCAGCTTACCTTGCGGCTACGGATATTGCGGAACACCACGGTCTTGTTCGGACCGAGCTCTTCGGGGCGCAGGCACGCCACTTCCATGTACCTTGCGTTGGTCACGTCGACGGTGAGCAGGCGCAGGCTGATCTGTTCTTTGGTGCACTTGGTGGGCGCGGACCCAAGTTCGCGGACAGGCTGCCCCAACAACATGGGCGACAGTAGCTGCAGAATGACCGGTGCCGGCGTGAGGTCCGAGCGCACGGCGATGTCTGTGAGTCCACCGCCGCCGGAAATGGCAGCCGCGGCGGTGACCTCGGGATCGATTGCGCCATGCACCATGGACAAGATGCCTCCGAAGGAGTTGCCCGAGGTGTAGATCTTGGTTCCCGGTCCGCCCAAGTCGGGGACACCGTCGGCATTGAAATCGCCCAACAGGTCCAGCGCTCCGTCGCCGTTGTAGTCCTGCACGCGGGAGGTGCCGAACGCACGCAGAATGCGCGTGCTCTGCGTCATGTCCACAACGGCTTGCCGGATGTTGTCGCGGGAGTGGAACAGGTGCGCCGTCCAGAGGTAGCCGCCAGAGTCCGGTGTTCCGTCGTTGTTGAGATCGTGGTGTCGTCCGGTGGTGATCGCATCGAGCCAGGGGGTAAGGCACGTGCCCGTGAGCGCCACCTGCGCGAACTGCTCGAGGCCGCGGTTCAGGTACAGACCGTGGCCCGGCATGTCGATGCCCATCATGGCCAGGCCCTGCTGCGCGAAGTATCCGGCGCGGACCAAAATCTCGTCGGCGTGCAGCGTGGTGCCATGTGCCCACAGCACCGTCGAGAAGGGCGCCTGCGCCTTGTTGGAGGCCTTGGGCACGCTGATCCAGTAGTGCCCAACGTCCTCGCTCATGCGGGCCTCGCCGGTCCGGAAGTTCATTTCGAAGCGCCCGTCCGGGTCTTCGTTCTTTGGGTCTCCCAAGAAGTACGGCAGGCGGTAGGTGCCTACGACGAAGTAGTCGACGTTGCCCAGGCTCTGCACCAGGCGGTCTTTCTCGACGCCCTTTACGCCGATGGCCTGTTCGAGGAGCTGTCCCACGACATCGATGGTCTGGTCGACCTTCACGATGAAGGGGGCGCTGGCCCGGGCCGCGCATTTGCTCGTCTTCTCCCAGCCCGGCTCGGCGTCGGCAAGGTTCCGCGTGGGCCCCGCGGCACGCTGCGCCCGAAGCACCGGCGGGAACTGATCGGCCAGGCGCGCGAAGGGGCCGCGGCCGTAGAGCCCGTCACGCAACAGAACGAGGTCTTCGGTGACTGGTTGCGTGGTGAAGCTCCAGACGAATGCAACGTGCAACAGGCCCGTGCCGGCGATGCTGCCGTAGTATCGCTCGAGATCGCCGTTGCCCAATACCTGCGCCACGCGGTCTGCCGCGGCGCGCTGCGTGGGGTGATGGATGGCCGCAAAGGGCGAGCGTACCGGGTTGCCCGAAACGGACTTCAAGCGGTCCGTGAGGACGACGGCGTACTCGGTCTTCTCTTCGAGGGGCACGAGCGGCCGCAAGCGCAGCGTGTCCGTTTGCCGTTCGTACCAGGTGAGAAGGTCGTCGACACCCGGGCGTTGGTCGCGACCCCGGGGCAAGGTGTTGGGGTGGTCCAGGAAACCGTCGAAGTCGCGGTCGAGCCGCGGGCTGTAGGGCAAGCCCGCGGCGCCTTCGTCGTTGGTCTCGAACAGCAGATTCTGTCCGCTCCGGTGAGGATCGTTGGGCCAATAGCTGGTGTCGTCGACGATGGTGCTCGGAAAGTTGCCCTGGCCCATGTCGAGGATGGCGGGAACTCCGGTGCGAAGGTTGATGACGTAGACGGGGTCGTCCTTGAAGTCGTACGTCGGGTCTTGCATGCGTCCCTTGATGACATCAAGGTCGAGAGCCGGCGCCGAACGTGTTGCGTCGGCGTTCTCGAAGGAGACCGTGATGGGTTGCATGGTCCCCCAGCCCTCGAGGTCTGCGAAGCCCTTGCGCGCGGTGATCTCGAGGCGGGTGTCCGCGATGGTGCTCACGTTCACCCGCAGTCCGGTACGACTCGTTGGGTCCGCGAAGGTAGCGACGTCGTTGGGGATCGGGATCTCCGGAAGCGGACGATGTTGGAGATCGAACACCACGACGGGGCCATTGCCCTCGGGGGTGGCGAACGCGCCGCTGGGCGCCGTGTCCATGGCGCAGGCCGCGATGAGGGTGGCGAGTCCGAGGGCGTAGAGGGAGCGGATTTGTAGGGGCATGCGGCGCTCAGGGCGGGGACAAAAAGGGACAGGTGCCGGCTTGCAGGCACACGTGCGACGAGGGATGGCTCAGGTAGTAGACGTCTCGGCCCCGGGTGCTGAAGAACCGGGCGACGAGGGCATTGCCGTAGGTGGCGTGATCAAAGGCGCGGCAGACATCGGGTTGGCTCCAGGTGTGCGCGCCCTTCGGGTCGACGTAGTTGTTGAACAACGCGAGCACCGGTGCCCGCGCCGACCATGCTGCGTCGTCCGGCGAGAACGGCGTACCGCGCATGCGGGGCTCGAAGGCCAGGGCCAGGTCCTGGGGGGTCGCGCTGGCCATACCCGCGGCGAGGCGCGCGCAGCGCAGTGGTGCCGTCGGGCGAGGTGCCGCAAAACGCTGCGCGCCCTCGCTGACCCAATCGGGGTCTGCGAGCGCCGTGTCGCAGCCAACCTGGGCCAACGATGGCTCGGCGGTGATGGGGCACACCGAGGCATCGCGGATCGTGAAGTTGGCAGCGCACCCCGGGCCCGCGGTGCTGCGGGCCAACCGGGCCACACCCTCCACCACATGGCCATCGATGAGCGCGCGCATGGGCGTTTTGTTGCCGAGTTCGACGTACAGGGGCTCCGGCGTGACGTAGTCACGGTACTCCGGGTAGAGTGCAAGCGTTTGCGGTGGCAAGAAGGGCAGGGCGCCAGCGGCCCGGGCAAACGTGAACCCCGCGGAGATGGGGACGAAGGCGTCGCCGATGGTGTTCACCGCGAGCAGCGCCCGGGGTGGAACCCGTGCCTCGAGTTCGTCGAGCAGTGGCTTGCGCGCGAAGTAGGGGGCAAAGTTCGCTGGGTCGGCGGCGTCGAAGGCCGCTTGGGCAAATCCTGCCAAGCGGCGTAGTTCGGGCGTTTGCCGCGCGAGGCCAAGCCCGTCGGCGGGGGCAAGCAGCCGTGAGCCAACGGGATAGAAGCGATCTTGGAACTGCGCGCAGCCGCCGCCGCCCTCGCAAATCTTTTGCGCATCGGCAACCGCCAAGGTGTGGAGTGCGGGTTGTTCGAATGTCTGGATACGACGCCCGGGGGGCGGCGCATTGGGTTTCAGCGCACATCCCTTGTAGGAGGCAACGACATCTGCGGCGGGATACAGTTGCACATCGAGGCGATCGCCCTTGCTGGCCGGCACCGCAAGACGGAAGCGCCCGTCGACACCCGTGCGGGCGCAGCGCACCTCTTTGTTGCTGCCGTTGCCGAGCACCACGGTCATGTCGGGCCCCAGTTCCGTGGCGCCCAAACAGGCAACTTCCAGCTCGTGCATGCGTAGGCCATTGTTGACCATGATGCGAACGCTGCGCTCGGCGCCGCTGCAACGGGTTCCCATGGGCGAGCTTCCGGCGCCCTTGTCTGGGCGTTCCGAAGCAGGGACCGCGAACACCAGGGGGGTCATCATTTGGCCCAGCACCGAGTCGACGATGCCGTAAGAGCGGAACGCCACATCGAGGGCCAGGTTGCCGCCGCCGCCGCCGGCCGAAGCCGTGGCCACCACGTGGGGCTCGAGGGCGCCCAGGCTGCCGGCCATGATGGCACCCAAGGACTCGCCGGTCGCGAAGTAGGGCACCCTGGGTCCGCCGACGTCGGGCGCGCCGTCGCCGTCGAAGTCACCTGCAAGGTCCAAACTCCCGTCGGCGTTGTAGTCCTGCGACGAGCGTCGGACGCCGTCCATGGCACGCAGCACACGAATGGCCTGAAAGCTGTCCAGCAGTCCTTGACGGACGTTGTCGCGGCTGTGCGCCACATGCGCCGTCCACCACGCAGCACCAGAGTCGGCGATGCCATCGCCATCCAAGTCCACGGCGCGGCCCATTTCGTATGCCTTGACGAAGGGGACAAGGCAAAGGCTGCCGAAGGAAGCCTGGGCCACGACGCGCTCGCTGGCCTTGAGCACCGCGCCGTGCCCCGGCATGTTCAGGCCCATGAGTGCAATGCCCTGCCGCGCGAAGTCTCCGGCATAGAGCAGAGCTTCGCTGGCGTTGCCCGTGACGCCATGCCCGAACAACGCCACCGGGAAGGGCTGCTTGTGTTGGGCCGTCTGCTTGGGCACGACCAAGAAGTAGGGGACAAGCGCCTCGCGAACGTCGCCGCTGCCGGAGTTGAAGTCGACGGAGATGTGAGCGTCCGGGTCGGTACCGGCGGGGTCCCCGAGAAGGTATGGGCTTCGGAAGGCTCCGAGCACCACGTGGCTCGCGTTGGCGAGTGCCTTGCCGAGTGCAACGGCCTCGCCGGCAGAGGCGCCAAAGAGCTGCCTAAGCAGTCCATCCAGCGTCTTTTGCACATCGGTGTCGCCAAGGGGGATGACAAACGGGGCCCGGCTGCGTTGGGTGCACGTGGCGGTGCTTTGCGCCCAACCCGGGTCTTCGCTCGGGTTCGGGCTGCGCCCGGCAGCCTCGAAGGCCACGGCGTCTGGCGGGAACGCCGCAGCGAAGCGTGCGAAAGGACCACGGCCGTAGAGGCCGCTGCGGAGCAGATGCATGTCTTCGGCCACGGGCATGGTGGTGAAGGTCCACGCGAAACGAACGCGGGACAGGCCGGTACCCGCAAGGTCGCCGAAGTAGCTGCGCCGGCCGTCGGCGGACAGCAAGGTCTCCAGCCGTCGCATGGAGCTGGCCTGCGCCGGGTGGTACTTCCCGTCGAAGGGCGACTCGACAGACGCCCCTGCGGCACTGCGCAGTCGATCCGTGAGCACGACGGCGTACTCGGTGCGCTCGTCGAGCGGCAGCACCGGTCGCAAGACCAACGTGTCGGTCTCCCGCTCGTACCAGGACAGGAGGTTGTCGACGCCCGGGATGCCCCGGCGCCCGAAGGTGTTTGGGTGGTCCAGGACCCCGTCGAAGTCGAGATCGAGCTCCGGTCGATAGTTGTCCTGCGACAGCCCTTTGCCCTCTTCCACCGTCTCGAAGAGCAGGTTGGATTCTTTGGCTTTCGGATCGCCAGGGAAATAGCGATCCGTGTCTCGGAGCGTCAGCGGGTAGTGTCCGCCCCCGGCGTCGAGGAACATGGGGATGCCCGTCCGCATGTTGATGAGGTACACGGGGTCGTCGGACAAGTCGTGATCGCCGCCCTGCATGCGCGCCGCGAAGTCATCGAGGTCCAAGGCGGGGTCCGTGGCGCTCGTCCCGCTGGCGCGGTCGAAGGCCACGGTGATGGGCATGGTCGTTCCCCAGCCCTCCATCTCGCCAAAGTTGCGGCGCAGAGTGCGCTCCATGGCCGAGGGGGCCACGGTGCTCACGTTCACCCGGAGTCCGGTGCGGCTCGTGGGGTCTGCGAAGGTGGCCAGATCGTTGGGCAGAGGCAACTCGGGCAAGGGGCGCTGCGCAAGGTCGAACCTGACGCGAGCCGCAGCCGGATCTTTGGGGCCGGTGCTGGCGCGTGGCGCTGCGTCCATGGCGCAAGCGCCCAAGAGCAGGCACACGACTCCGGCGGCGACGGCTCGGCCAAGCGCCGTCGACGGAAGAGGCATGCCGCCTGTTCGAGTGCCCAACACGCGCATGGGGATTAGAAGTTGAAGCCCGCGCGGCCGATGACGATCCAGGGAAGGCTTGGCGTGGCACCGGCCCCGTTGGCCAGCGCCCCACCGGGGAACAAAACGCCGCCCTGGACGCCAAGGTTGGCGATGGCGCCGTAGTCGAGGGGGACACGCACCTCTGCACCGAGGTCGAGTTCGAGACCCAGATCACGCCGCTTGGGGTCGCCCTTGCGGGCATTCTGGTAGTTACCAGTGGTGGCCAAGATGTACGGGTCGACCACGTCGCTGGTGGCTTGGGCCACCACTGCGGCGCCTCGCAGGTCGAGCCACGGCCGCGGCCGGTACACCGCCGATGGGTACAGGTACTGCGCTCCGGCCACGCCGCCGTTTGTGGGCAACAGATCGATGCCGGGCGTGGGACGCTGCGCGTTGGACAAGAGCGGGTCCATGGCGGCGGTGGCGGCGCGGGCGGTCTGCCAGCGCACGAGCTCGTCGAAGATCAGCAGACCCACGCGGTGGTTGCCATCGAAGGTGAAGCGCTTTTGTTCGCCGTCGTACGGGTCCGCGTCGCCGCTCGCGTAGCCTGCTTCGAGTTGCACGGCGAGCTCGCCATACTTGGTGATGTCGCCCTTGGCTGCGCCTTTGTCGGACCAGCTGAGCTGCTTGTTCCCGCGCCGCTGCACCACGACGCCCACCTGTGCCGCGCCGCCGTAGGAGCGCACTTGCGTGCGATCGCCGGACAAGGCTTGCGCCGGCGTGCGCAGCAAGTTGGTGGAGCCCAAGATCGCTGCGGCCTCGCCGGCTGCAAACACGTAGCTGCTGGTGCTCGGGATGCGCGAGGCGATGCGCGCAGCGCCGTCGAGCACCACGGCCTCGAGCTTGTCGGTGTAGCCCTGATAGCGGCCACTCTCCCGGTCCGTGCTCTGGTTGCGGTACACCGCGTAGAACCCAATTTGCTTGAGTTCGCGCTCGTAGAGCCCCGCAAGCACACCTTGGTAAGCGTGGTCGCCCTTGGACAGCTGCGCGAAGTTGTCGCGGTACACGAGATCACCGGCGACGATGACCGCGAAGTTGCTGTCTTTGCCGCCGGGTTTGGTGGCGAACAGAATGCGCTCGTTGATCTGACCGTAGCGGTAGTCGCCGAAGAGGTTCGCGTGGTTGCCGTCGTTGGCCAAGATGCCGAGGCCCCAATGACTGCCCTGTTGGCCCACGCGGAACAAACCCACGGGCGTGTGCAGGTCTACGTATAGCCACCTTGGCTGCACGTTCGAGAAGCCGTCGTAGGTGTCCCGCGGCGTTTGGTCCGCGCGCGTATCGTGCGCGCGGTCGCCCAGCGCCAGGCCGGTGAGTAGGTCGATTTGGCCCACCACTTCGATGGATGAGCGCACCTGAAGGCGCGGCGTGAAGCGGAGCCAGTGATGTGCGAACTGGTTCTGCCCGAGGGTGTCCTCGCGCAGGCCGGGTTGTGCATTGATGGCGCTGACCGTCGGCGTGAGCACGAGGTTGCGCATGCCCTGGTAGCGCACCTGGTATTCGCCGCCGATGTGCAGACGAATGGTCTCGTCGTCCGGGGTCTTGGGCTTGGGGTGCCCGTCGTCGAGGCGCAGATCCGCAAACTCCGAGGCGCTGACATCGGGCTCGTCGGCGGGCGCAGGAAGCACGGCGTTGGCGGCCCCCGCATTCGCGGCGGCGACGGTCGCGGGGGCAGGCGAGGTCGGCGTCTGCGGGGGGCGGCCGTCGTCGGCCCGCGCCGGGGTCGCGAGCGAGAGCGAAAGCCCGAGGGGCGCCAGCAAGGTGAGGTGCGAACGAAGCGTGTTTGCCATGGAATTTCGGGGCCGCAGCCGCGGCGGACTCTACCCGAGCTTGCGATGGATCGCGATGGATCCGGCGTGGTGATCCAGGGCATTTTGGCGAGATTTCGCGCGGAACCGAGCACTCGCGGGGTCTTCGGTCGCAGGGCATGGATCGTCCGTCATCCGGTACGTCACTCCATGCCCATAGTAATCAAGCACTTAGCGATGTCCTACATTGGCCCACTACGTGCTCTAGTGTGTTCTCGAACGCAACGAAGGAGAACGCTTCCCGCATCACCCAAGTTCACCCCATCGACGTTTGACCCCGAAAACGAACGCGCAGAACGCCTGAGGCGCGAAGGTCCCGCTCCGAGAGCGGCACCCTCTGCCCTCCGCCCAAGCTCGCAAGTTTTCCTGGCCGCGCACGTACGGCTCTTTCGCCGGCGTCGCACCCCACGAGGCTCCCCCAAAGCAGTACCCCAAGCCCCAACAACTGAAGACTCATCTCGCCCGCGCTTCTTTGCAGATGCGCGGGTTTCCCACTTTTGTCGCGCCATGGCCCCCGCGGCCGCACGGTGCATACGGCGGTGCCCCGGGCCTTCGAGCACATGGCCCCGTTGGTTTGGTCCGCGCATCTTCCCGGCGATTTGGTAGAGCGAGGCCATGGACGAACTCGTCATCGGTGCGCCGTTCTCTTTGTCGGACCTTGAAGACGTGGCCCTGCGGGGGCGTCGGGTCGCCGTGTCTGCCGTAGCACGAGAGAAAATGAACGCGTCGCGCACGGCCATCGACCGCATTGCCGAGCAGGGGGACGCCGCGCCTCGGGTCTATGGCGTCAACACGGGCTTCGGTGCCTTGTCCGAGACGCGCATCAGCGAGAAGGACATCCGCGCGCTGCAGCGCAACCTCGTGCGATCGCACGCCACCGGGGTCGGTCCGGATCTCGACGTGCCCTATGTCCGGGGCATGATGCTCCTGCGCGCGCAGGTGATCGCCCTCGGCCACTCCGGCGTGCGCGCGCACCTGGTGGATCAGCTCGCGGCCATGCTCAACGCGGGGGTGCACCCGCGGATCCCACTCAAGGGATCCGTTGGCGCCTCCGGAGACCTCGCCCCCCTGGCGCACCTCGCGCTGACCCTCATCGGTGAGGGCGAGGCCCGGCTTGGCAACGGTCTCGTACGCCCATCGGCCGAGGTGCTCGCCGAGGCGGGCATCGAGCCCACCACCCTCGAAGCCAAAGAGGGGCTCGCGCTCATCAATGGCACCCAGTACATGGCCTCCCTTGGCACCCTCGCGCAGCTCGAGGCCGAGCGCCTTTGCCTTGTGGCCGACATTGCTGGCGCCATGAGCGTCGAGGCGTTGAAGGGGTCCAGCACGCCCTTCGATGCCAGGCTCCAAGCCGCGCGGCCGCACCCCGGGCAGGCGCAGGTCGCCGCGAATTTGCGGGCGTTGCTCGCCGAGAGCGAGATCGCGCTCAGTCACGTAGACTGCGGAAAGGTGCAAGATGCATATTCTCTGCGCTGCATGCCGCAAGTGCACGGTGCCACGCGCGATGCCCTTGCCTTTGGTCATCAGGTGCTGCTCCGCGAAGTCAACAGCGTGACGGACAACCCGAGTGTCTTCGTGGACCAGGGGGAGCTCGAGATCCTGAGCGGCGGCAACTTCCACGGGCAGCCTTTGGCGCTGGCGTTGGACTTCGCGGCCATCGCCGTGGCGGAGCTCGCCAACATCAGCGAACGTCGCGTGGAGCAGCTGGTCAATCCGGCCCTGTCCACGGGGTTGACGCCGTTCCTCGCGCCCTCGAGCGGCTTGCACTCGGGCTTCATGATCGCCCAGGTCACCAGCGCGTCGCTGGTGAGCGAGAACAAGGTGCTCTGCCACCCCGCCAGCGTCGACTCCATCCCGTCGTCCGCCGGCAAAGAAGACCACGTGAGCATGGGCAGCATTTCGGCCAAGAAGCTCCTCGAGATCGTCAGCAACGTGAAGATGGCGCTTGCCATCGAGATCATGACCGCGGCCGCGGGGGTCGATCAGCGCGCGCCGCTCCGGCCGAGTGTTGGCGTGCGTGCGGCACATGCCTGTGTGCGGCAAGTCGTGCCTGCGCTGACCGAAGACCGGCCCCTGTACAAAGACATCGAGGCCATCGTGAAGCTCATCGATACCGGGGCGCTGACCTCGGCGGTGGCCACGGCCACGCAAGCGCTCGTGTGATCCTCATCGCTCGCGTGATTCCCAACGACTGACGTCGACGTAGCGGCAGAAGACGTAGCGGCAGAAGGGGAGCCGGCGGATGCTCCAAGCGTCCATTGCGGCTTTGTTGGCCCAAGGGCACAACGCTTGGCACCCTCCGGACGGCATGGCCTCCATCACCCACGGACCCCGCGGGAGTTTGTCTTCTGCCTTCGCGCTCGGCGTCGCGGGGACCTTCCTGTTGGCCTGCGGCAACAAAGCATCGCCCACGGATGCGCCGTCACTCAACGCGGCCACCTTACCCGCGGAGGCGGCATCGGCGTCGGCGATGGCAGGGCCCACCGATGGGGTGAAGTTCCCGAAGGCCGAAGGCAAGCCATTGGTGTCGTTGGGCGGCGCTGCGCGGGGGCTTTCGCCGGCGGGTGACGGTGCACCCAAGGTCGCGAGCATCGCGCTCGAGACCCGTGTGTACGCCAAGCCCGACACAAGCTCGGCGAAAATTGGCTTTTTGCGCGCCGGCGCGGTCATCGCGTCCGATGGCAAGAGTGTCCCGGGCAAGGGCTGCCCGCAGGGGTTCCGGGCCATCAAGCCCATCGGCTACGTCTGCATCGGGGCCGAGGCCACCACGGACCTCGAGCATCCCATCGTGCGCGCGTCGTTTCGGCGCCCGGACACCACGGAGAAGCTCCCGTACATCTACGGCACGGCCACGCGCGGCGGCCCCGCCTACGCGCGCATCCCCACGGAAGACGACGTGAAGGCCTTCGAGCCGCACCTGGCCTCGCACCTGTCGAAGTGGGCGCACGACAAAGAGAGCGGCGCCACCTATGGCCATGACCTCTGGCTTAAATGGCGCGACAAACAAGCGACACCAGCCCTCGAAGCCATGGCGCAGAAGCTCACGGACAGCGACATCCCGCCGTTTCTGAAGGGTGGCGCGCGGGTCCCCAACCTGTCGGGCTTCGTGCCGAACCTCGCCACGGTCAAGGCCGGCGAGTTTGCGCGCCACAACGGAGTGGCGTTCATCGACACCTTCCTGGTGGAGGGGCGCCGCTTTGGTGTCTCGACGGATCTGCGCGTGTTCCCCACGGACCGCTTCCGGCCCATTCGTGGCTCGGAGTTCCATGGTGTCGAGATTGGCAAAGACGTGGAGCTGCCGTTTGCATTTGCCCGGGCCAAGAGCAGCAAGAAGTACCGCATCGAGAAGGGGCGCCTTGTGTCCCAAGGCCCGTTGCCCTGGCGTAGCGTGGTGCCGCTCTCGGGCAAGCTCCGGGCATTTGGCGGCAAGAACTTCTACGAAGCCACGGACGGGACCTTGGTGGAGACCGACGCGGTCAGTCGCGTCGACGCTGCCAGCAAGATGCCCGGCTGGGCCGTCGCCGGCGAGAAGTGGATCGACATCAACGTGACCCGGCAGGTGCTGACCGCCTACGAGGGCGATAAGCCCGTCTACGCGACGCTCGTATCGACGGGCGAGGCGGGGCTTGGTGATCCGGAAACCACGCGCTCCACCAAGCGTGGCATCTTCCGCATTCACACCAAGTTCCTGACCGCGACCATGGACTCCAAGGTGTCGGGCGAGGAGTTCGAGTTGCGGGATGTGCCCTACGTCCAATACTTCCAGGACGGCTACGCGCTGCACGCTGCCTATTGGCACGACGTGTTTGGACAACCCAAGAGCCATGGGTGCATCAACCTGACGCCAGAGGATGCCCGGCGCTTGTTCTTCTGGACGGAGCCGCAGGTGCCCGAGGGCTGGCACGGCGCGGCCAAGGCCCTGACGGGGACCGTTCTGTTCGTGCACCCGTAAGGCGCGAAGCGTCTCCTGAAGCGGAAGCTGCGTTGCCCAAGGGGCGGGGGAGGCCCCGCGGGCGTTTGCCAAAACTCCCCGGCGCCCCGCGCTGCCATTTGTCCCTCGGCCAGCTCCGCGTGTACCCTCTAGGGCATGCCGAACACCGCCGAGATCCAGGCCCTACACGCAGAGTACGTCTTGACCCCGTGGTTGCCGCAGGGGGGCCTGAAGGCTCCGGTGATGGACCACGCCGAGGGGCGCTACCTCTTCGATACCGACAACAACAAGTACTTCGATCTCGGCAGCGGTCTCATCGCCGTCAACTTGGGCCATGGTCACCCCAAAGTGGTCAAGGCCATCCAAGACCAGGCGGCCAAGCTTTGCTACGCAGCCCCCTCGCTCATGCACGAGGCGCGGGCGCAGCTCGCCAAGGCTTTGTCGGACATGTCGCCGTTTCCCGAAGGGGCACGGGTGTTCTTTGGCACCACTGGCGCCGAGGCCAACGACGACGTCGTCCGTCTGGCTCGGGCCCTGACTGGGCGCAACAAGATCCTCGCGGCGTTTCGTTCGTTTCACGGCGCCACCGGCACTGCGATCACGCTCACTGGCGAAGACCGGCGCTTCGGCGGCGAGCACATGGGGGCCCCGGGCGTCGTGCGTTTCTTTGCTCCGTACCCGTTCCGCAGTCCGTTCTTCACCACGGACCCCAAAGAAGAGTGCGAGCGGGCGCTCGAGCACCTGGAGCGCGTGCTCCTTCACGAAAATCCCGAGCGCGTGGCCGCGCTGCTCATCGAGCCCGTGGTCGGGTCCAACGGCGTCATCGTGTACCCCGAGGGCTACCTGGCCGGCTTGCGCAAAATCACCGAGCGCCATGGCATTCTGCTGGTCTTCGACGAGGTCATGACGGGTTTTGGCCGCACCGGCGCGGCCTTTGCTGCCAGCCGCTTCGGGGTTTGCCCCGACATGATCTCCTTCGCCAAGGGTGTCACCAGCGCCTACTTGCCCCTCGGTGGCGTGCTCATGCGCAAGAACCTGGCGAAGACCTTCGACGACCGTGCGCTGCCCTGCGGCCATACGTACTCCGGGCACCCCATGGCCGTTGCGGCGGGCCTGGCCACGGTGCGGGCCTACGAAGAAGAGAAACTCTTCACCCGCGCGCGCGAGCTCGAAGAAACGCTGCGCGCGCGCCTCGGCAAGATCAAAGACCGCTTCGACATCGTTGGCGATGCCCGCGGCGTCGGCGCGTTCTTTGCGCTCGAGTTCGTCAAGAACAAGAAGAGCAACGAGCCCCTGGTGCCTTGGCACGGTGCCGGCATGGGCATCATGAAGGATCTCTACGCGGGCCTTCGCAAGGAGGGCATCTTCACCTTCGGCAAGTTCAACGTCTGCATGGTGGCTCCGCCGCTCACCACCACCGACGCCGAGCTCGACCAAGGTCTCGCGTCGCTCGAGCGCGGCATCGAAGCCTTCCAGAAGAGCCTGGGCTGAGGCCGGAACGTCGGCCAGTGCCTTGGCCGCAAAACGAACGGGGCGCCGCGGCAATCGCCGGGCGCCCCTCGTTCTTTTGAATGGTTTTTGCGCGAGCCTTTGAGCGTGCGGCTTAGAGCTGCGCGCCCAGGGGCTTCTCGGCCATGGTTGCGGACTTGACGAGCAACTGGAGCGCGATGCTCTTGGTGCTGCCCTGCAGGTAGTCGACGCGCATGTAGTGGGCGCCGGGGATCAGGTGGGCTGCGCCCTTCTTCTCTTGGGCGGCATGCGAGCCATCGTTGTCCACGATGAGCGTGTCGTCGATGTAGAAGAGAGCGCCGTCGTCGGCGATGAGACGGAACTCATAGGTGGCGTCGGTGACCACCACCAGCGGCGACTCGTAGCGGATGGCAAAGTTGGTGGCTCGCTTGTCGGCGGGAAGACCCTCGTCGAAGCTCTTGGCCGCGATGTTGAGCTCCGGTGCGTACAGGATGTTCTGCGCCGTGAGCTTGGTGACATCGGGGAACTTGGCGGTGCCTTCGGGCACGTAAAACAAGGTGCCGCGGAAGTTGGCGGCCGCCGGGCCGCCGAACACCGTGGCGGCGGCGATGGTGGGCGCCGCGGGGACCTCGGTGGGGACGGCGGAGGGCATGGCCGAGGGGACCGCCGAAGGCATGGCCGAGGGGATGGCCGATGCGGCCGGGGTGGCCGAGGCTGAGGCGGTGGGGGCCGGCGTGGCCGAACCCGCGGCCGTGGCCGTGGGCGCCGGTGTGGCGGCGGAGCCAACGCGACGAATACGGAAGCCCGTGCTGCCGCCGGGGAGCCTGTTGGCCGGCGGGGGCTGAAGGGTGGGGGTGGCCGTTGGGGTCTGGGCCACGTTGGCCGACGGTTGGCCCGGCGTCTGGGCGCCGGCGTTGGTGCCGACGCGGAACTCGCAGGCGGCGACGCCCACGGCAGCGGTGATTCCGAAAAGCGTGATCAAGCTAGCGCTACGGTTCATGACAGACCCTTTTTGGTGCAGAGGCGGCCGGCATAGCGACCCCGATTGGAAGATGCCCGTTGGACGGAAGCCCTCGGGTGATGATGCAACCCTTGCAAATAATTGTAACTAATCAAAATCTTCGATCTTCCAGAGCCCGCGCTCGCGAACGAGCTGCATGGTTCCGGCGCCGTAGACCATGGTGGCCCGGTCGCCGGCCTCTTCGAACGAGGCCGTGGGGAGCGACTGCCGCAAGGCAGTCAGAATGTGGGTCATTTCTTCGCGGTCGGCGCCCTCCCAGGCACCTTTGAGCTTGGCCGCGTCGAGACCCTCGCGGTGCCCATCGGGCACGAAGCGCATCAAGACGTCGTAGCGCTTGCGCTCGAGGGCCCGGACGAAGCCTTGCACGGCGTGCCGGGGGGTGTCTTGGGCGTACAGGTCGATGGCTGACGCCTCGACGCGCCAGCGACCGTTCTCGAGAACAAGCTGGACCTCTTGCCCCGCGGCCCCGGTGACTGTGGCCGTGACCACGGGCATCGAGGCCGGGCGACGGAGGGATTTCGCGATCTCTCGAGCGTCTTCCGGACTGTCTTTGACGAGCTTCTTGAAGGCTTCGAGGGACGTGCCCCGCCGTGCATCGGCGCTGAGCATTCGGTAGGCGTCTTCGGCGCGGCCTTCTTCGAGCGCGCTGGCGTAGGCCCGCAGCGTGTCGTCGGGGCCCTCGGCCTTGGCGCCCGCGCAGCCGCCCGTGCAAAGGGCTGCCAAAAGCGCACAAAACACCAACGAGGCGCCACTGGATTGGAGCACGGACCGCCCTTTCGCCCACATCGGCCTCAACACCTACCATGTGGCCAGCGCATAGGAAACGCCCGAAAAAGGTTCTGCGGGGTTATGCTACGTCCCGTGAGCTCCGATACCCGAACCGAATACGACTCACTGCCCATCCTTCCACTGCGCAACAGCGTGGTCTTCCCGGCCAGTGTCGTGCCCATCAACGTGGGGCGCCCTCGCAGCGTCCGTTTGGTCGAAGACCTGCTTGGCCAAGAGCGCGCCGTCGTGGGCATCGTGTCCCAGCGCGACGCCGACGTCGATGAGCCCAACTTCGATGATCTGTACGAAATCGGCACCATCGCGCGCATCGTGAAGGTGATTCGTTTGGGCCCTTCGAACTACTCCGTGGTGTTGCACGGCCTGTCGCGGCACAAAATGGTCGGGCGCGTGAGCCTCGAGCCGTACATGCGCGCAAAGGTTCGACGGCTCAGCGAGGACCTCGAACGCGATCTCGACTTGGACAGTCTTGGGCAAAAACTCCGGTCGCTCACCAAAGAGCTGCTCGAGGTGGCGCCGAACCTTCCCAAAGAGACAGCTGGTGTTCTCGAGAACGTCCGCGAGAGCGGGCCTTTGGCGGACCTCATCGCCTCGAATCTGGCCGTCGAGCAAGCCGGCGTCCCCGACAAACAGCGCGTGCTCGAGACCACCGACGTGAAAGAGCGTGTGCGGCTCGTGCTCTCCATCGTGCAAAAACAGCTCGATATGCACCGGGTTCGCCGCGAAATCACCACCATGGTGGCCGACGAGGGCAAGAACCAGCGCGAGCTCGTGCTTCGGCAGCAGATGAAGAACATCCGCGAAGAGCTTGGCGAAGGCGAAGACGACGACGTCGAAGAGCTGCGCAGTCGCGTGCGCGAGGCACAGCTGCCCGAGGACGCGCTGAAGCTCGCCCGCAAACAGCTGGCGCGGCTCTCGGGCATGCAGCCCCAGGGCGCCGAGTACAACGTCACCCGCACGTACATCGAGTGGCTGAGCGATTTGCCGTGGTCCAAGACCACCACCGACAAAATCGACGTCGACGATTGCCGCAGGTGCCTCGACGAAGACCACTTCGGCCTCGACAAGGTCAAAAAGCGCATCGTCGAGTACATGGCCGTGCGCAAGCTAAGGTCCGACAAAAAGGGGCCCATCTTGTGCTTCATCGGGCCGCCGGGCGTGGGCAAGACCTCCCTTGGCCGCTCCATCGCCCGGTCCATGGGCCGCAGGTACCACCGCATTGCCTTGGGCGGAGTGCGCGACGAGGCCGAGATCCGAGGGCACCGCCGCACCTACGTGGGCGCGCTTCCTGGGCGCATCATCCAGGGCCTCAAGAAGGTCGCCGTCAAGAACCCGGTGTTCGTGCTCGACGAGATCGACAAGATGGG
>JBIKNA010000488.1:0-5410 GCA_044358965.1 Polyangiaceae bacterium | reverse complement strand
GATTCGGACGTCCTCGCCGTCAGTGGCGTCAGCGGCCGAGTCTTCGTCGGCACCCGAGGGAACGTCCCGGATGAACTTCCCGGAACTCGTGTCCCGTACAGCCTGACTTTGATCGCCGAGTCGTTGTCGGATCTGATGGACGGCTACACGCGACGGCTCGCGCGTGGGTTCTACCGCGAAGAGGACGGCTGTATCATTCAGGCCGAGGTTCCCGCGCTCGACGAGGCAACCCTTCGGCGCATCAGCGAGCGCCTCGGCGAGAACGCAATCGAGCAGCCTGGGGGAGCGTAAGTAGTCCAAAGCCACTTCCCGCGAACAACGCCCGGACGACATAACCGCCCACTACGCGCCCTGTGCCGGGCCGCGCCACGTCCGTCGGTCTGGCACAAGCTGGGCCAGCCTTGGGAGGCGTGAACCGACGTGAGGTCGTCTTCAGCCATGAGCACGTCGTAACGGCCGTGGACTCCGGAGCAGAGCTACCTGTCGCCGCCCCTGGCCTACGGACTGGTTGCCCGACGAGTGTGGCATCGTGTGTGTCTTCCACAACCTACTGATGCGATGGAGACGCCCACTGCGCGTCAGGCTCTCCTCCGGCTCAGAAGCAATGTGCGGGTGCGCGTGCGGGGCCGCCCTGAGCGGCTGGGGCCGGGGATTGGGAAGCCACCGGGTGATCTTGAGGGCCCCGCGAGTACGTCCACGTCCAGCCATCCTTGACGCTTAGGAGCAGTCGCAATTGCCGCTGAGGATTCGAGGTTACACTTGCCTCTTTTCGCCGTAGCCAGCGGGGATGCGAGCCGCACATGATTCGACGCGCGTGACGCGCGTTCGCTGGTCGGGACTGTGGTCACTCGGGTTGCTGGTCTCGGCGCTCGCCGTCGGGGCCTGCGCCCCGCCCTTGGTCGGGAGTTTCGAGCCGAGAGGGAAGACACCCAACGAAATCGCTGCGCACGCCGCGCACAGCCCCGAGCATCGTGCGTATCTCGTCCGGACGATCCTCGGCTGTCACGCTGACCCGGGTGGGTGCAGCAATGGCACGACGCTCTCGGACGCAGATGCGGCGTCAATCCGTGTGATCGTGCAGCGGACATCCAAAATGAAGTCAGCGCCGGCCTTGAGGGACGTGCCTACGCACCTGCCTCCGATGGTGCTCAGCGATCTCCTCGACGCAGGCCTTGTCAAGATGCCGCAGCTGCCATCGGTCACTGCTGGCGCCTTCCAACAGCAGCCGCTGGACAACAAGGCGTGGTTTGAGGCCTGCAACCTTAGGAATGGCGCGTACGAAGGGCTCGGGGCTGCGCCCGAAGACTTCGCGCGGTACCAGGTGCTGCTCGACCACGGCTGGCCTGTCGACGAGCTCGATCTGATGTTCGTCATGCGCGTGGTCCCCGACACGCCCGCCGGCCTTGCGCTTGTCGATCAGGTGTACGCGCGCCTGGGCAACCCAAGTCCGAATCAGGACTTCACCGGTGCAGCCATCATGCGGCAGCATCCGGAGAGCCTCCTGGATGACCACAACCGCAGGAACCTATCCGCTGCCGGCCAGTGGGTCCGGCATTGGGGGAACCCGTTCCTTGGCGCGATCGGGGCCGGCAAACGCCATATTGTGACGCAACTCCTCGCGCGCGGCACCGTGAAGGATGTGAAGATCGATCAGGTTGCGGCGACCGTGGGCGACGAACTACCACGACTGGTGCCGGCGCTCCTACGCGGCGAAGTACTCGCCGCGCATGCGCTCGCAGTAGAGCTTCAAGTTCTCGAGCGAGGCCGCGTGCGAAAAGAGCGGGTTGTCGCCGGCAACGTATGCCGAGCAGCCCAGGAAGCCGAAAACGCAGGCGTCGATGGACGAGGGGCGATCACCAAAGAAATAGCGCTTGTCGCCGAGCAGCCGGCTCAGGGCGTCGAGGTCTGCTTTTCCTTGCGCGATGATCTCGCTCTCGGCGTGGCGCCCGAGCCCACGGGCGTGGAGCTGCGAGCGGAGCTGCTTCAACAACACGCGGGGGACGATCCAGCGCAGGACGGCGGGCATGCTGGCCACGAATTCGGCGATGCGCTCGGCCCCACCCTTGCCGAGGAAGAGCTGGTGCTCGAAGGCCTGGTGATAGTGCTCCTCGATGGTGCGCTGCACCATGAGCGCCTGCGCCTTCTCCTCGGCCGACAGATGCGCGTCTACGTCGACACCAAAGCGCTTGGACAGATGCTCGATGATGATCGCCGAATCGCCGATGAGGGTGCCGCCGTCGTCGATCCACGGCGACTTGCCCTTGGGCCCCTTGCGCGGATCGTTCTCGACGACGATTTCGTGCGGGACCTTGGCCATGCGCAGCCAGGTGCACAGTTTGAGCGGGAAGGGGGCTGACGTGGGAAACGGAACGCCCCAGCCCGTGCCAAAGACGAACACGCGAATCGGCTCGGTCATGATGCCTTGACCTGGGCTTGGTAGGCATCGGCGAGGCGGAGGAGCGCGTCAGCGGCGCCGGTGGCCGTGGATGAGCCGTGCATGATCGCCAGCGTTTTTGGGTCCAGGGCCGCGAGTCGGCGGATGGTAGGCGCCGTGGCGATGGTGAGCGCCGTCGCGTGAAAGAGCTCGTCTGCGGCAAGCGCCGGGGCGACGAGATCGCTGGTTGCTAGCGCAGGGCCATTGCCCACCTGCCCGAGGAGATCTCCGCAGAAGAGGGTCTTGGTGCTCTCTTCGAAGAGAACGCGAGCCTCCCAGTTGTGCGGGACATGCGGCGTGTCGATGTGCCGTACGCGCTTGCCACCCAGGTCGATGATCTCGCCATCGGCGAGCATTCTGGGCGCGCGGTCGCACAGGTCGTTGAGCGACACCATGCAGCCCGTGGCGCCGTGCGCAACCTGGGCCCCCGGCGCGGCGGCGAGCAGCTCGTTCATGGCGCCGCATTCGTCGGACTCGACGTGGCCGAACATGATCCACCGTAGCGAAGCGAGTGGGAGGATGCGCGCGATGGCAGCGGACACGAGCGGGAACATTCGCCGCGGACCCGTGTGGAAGAGGAGGGGCTCCTCGGCCTTGATCAAGAACTGGTTGAAGGTGAATCCCCCCGGAGCTGCCTCGGGCACGAGGGTGGACAGGCGGAAGATGCCATCGGCGATCTCGTCGATTCTTGTTTCCATGAATCGATTCGTAGCACGCAATATTGACGAGCGGTATTAAAAAATAACCGTTGGTCAGTTTTATTGATTGATGGTAAAATTGTCTCGTGAAGTCGCCGATCAAGCCGAAGAAGTCTCCGAAAAGCTCGCCCAAAAAGGTCATGGGCGCCGAAGACCTCTCACCTCGGGTCGCTCGTCGCGAGCGGCGCCGTGAGCAATCGCGAGAAGAGATCGTCGACGCGGCCCGCCGCGTGATCTTGGAGAAGGGGCTCGCGGCCACAACGCTCGAGGCCGTGGCCAAAGAGGTCGGTCTCACCAAGGCGGCGCTCTACTATTACTACCCCTCGAAAGACGCGCTCTTCTTCGAGATCATCTACGGCGCGGTACAAAAGCAGTCGCAGGCCATCCACGACGCCGTGCTCGAAGCAAAGGACGGCGGCGAGGCGCTCGGTGCCATCGTTCGCGAAACCGTGCGCTCCTTCGCGCCGCAGATGGATGATTTCCGGCTCACGTTCCTGCTGATGCAGCTCTCGCCCGGCGCCGCGCGCTTCACACCGGAGCAATTCGCGAGGCTCAGGCCGCTCAACAACCTCGCCTTCGCCGGCGCGGCGAAGCGCCTTACCGAGGAGTGGTCGAACAAGCCCGGGCGCGCGCGTGTCGAGCCTCGGCTCGTGGCGTTCCTCGCTCACCTCTCGGCGCTCGGTCTCTTGACGTTGAAGGGGCTGGTCGAGAGCGTTGGGGACCCGCTGCTCTATTCGGACGAGCAGCTCATCGAAGGCTTCGCGCAGATCTTCGCGGCAGCAGCGGCTCCCTAGTGTAAGGAAAGAGCCATGCACCACCTTGCCGCACTGCCTACGGGGCCTTTCGTCCAGACGGAACAGCACCTGCGGCTTGCGCGCATGTCCGGCCGCTGGAAGGGCACGGCCAAAACCTACGCCGATCCGAGCAACCCCAACACCGCCGAGGTCGCCCCCGTGGAGGGCCAGATCGAGATGTTGCTTGGCGGGCGATTCTTGCGTTTCACCTACGTGTCGCAAGCGCTCGGCGAGCCCCTCGCCGGCGAGTTCACCATCGCCTACGAGAAGGGCGATCGCGTGTTTCGCACGTCGTGGATCGACAGCCTGCACACGAGCCCGGGCATCCTGGTCTCCGAGGGCAAGCCCGTGCCCGAGGGTATTGCCGCCCCGCCAATCAACGTGGTTGGCACGTACTTCGCGGGCGAAGGGCCGCGCTGGAGCTGGCGCACCGAGGTCCACGACGAGACCGAGGGCGCGCTCGCCATCCGGATGTTCAACATCATGCCGTCGCGCAAAGAGCTCATCGGCGTGGAGTTCGAGCTCAAGCGCGACGCCCGTGGGTACGGCACCGCGGGCTTGCTCGAGCGAAGGTAGGCGCAGGGACTGCGATTGCGGGCTCCGTCCCGTCTTTGCGCGACCCCAGCCCCATCCCCATCCCCTCACGCCTGCCCCGCACCCGCGCCCGCACCCGCACCGAGCCCGACGCCCGGTGCCCCGCGAATTCAACCGAGAGCTACCGTCTGGCCATGCCCGTCAGGAGCGCCATGAGCCTGGTGCCTTGCCGCGACAGCCCCCGAAGGAGCCGGCACCATGGGCGCGCCGATCACTTGGGCGAGGTGAGCGCCTCGGCCTGGACGTTGAGGTTGTAGCGCTCCTGGGCGATGCGCTGGACAGCGGCAGCGATGTGCGGGTTGTCGCGGAGGATGTGGCTGAAGTCGGCCTTGTCGAGCACGAACAGATCGCAGCCCTTTCGGGTGCGAACCGTGGCCGTACGTGGGGTAGACATGAGGACGCTGATCTCGCCGAAGATGTCGCCGTCCCGTAGGACCTCGATGACCTTGCCCGCGTCGTCGATGACCTCGACCTTGCCGCGCGCCAGCAGGTAGAGCTCGTGGGAGCGTAAGTAGTCCAAAGCCACTTCCCGCGAACAACGCCCGGACGACATAACCGCCCACTACGCGCCCTGTGCCGGGCCGCGCCACGTCCGTCGGTCTGGCACAAGCTGGGCCAGCCTTGGGAGGCGTGAACCGAGCTCGGCGACGAAAAGAGTACCGCAACGTTCGTTCTCACCGTTGCCGTCAACAAGCGCACTTCGGGAGCTGTGGTCGAGGGAACTCCGGTAGCACTCGATGTTGCGATTTTTCCCTCCGCGGCCACGCGCGGGAAGCTGCCCGAGGCGGTCTTGGGCGCGGTGGGCTGGTAACCCTCGGTCCCCCGTTCGTGCGGAGCCACATGGGCCCGGGAAGTCGGATCTTGCTGATCGCGGCGGCGAAGTCCCCAAC
>JBIKNA010000115.1:0-17679 GCA_044358965.1 Polyangiaceae bacterium | reverse complement strand
CATGCTCCGGTGCCAACGCCACTAGTGCGTCGAGGCTCGTGCACTCGTCTGCGCTCTTGTCGGGGCGATGCCGAAGCACTCGGGCAAAACGTAGCGCAACGCCCCCGGGGTACCGGGAGCTGCGCTGCACATCGCCGAAGCGAACTTCGACCACGAGCTCCGGCCGAACCTGGACCTCGAAAGGCGTGCGTTCGGTCTCCAGGTCGAGGAGCGCACCCGTTTGGAATGCCAGCATGGCGTCGGTCAGGCCTTTGAAGGTCTTGCCCACCATGCAGAATGCGCCGTCGGCCTGGCGGGCACCCAAGTGCAAGTTGGACAGGCGACCTTGCCGGCGACCGCTGCCCCACTCCGCAGCGAGAATCACGAGGTCGACGGAATGGTACTTTTTGACCTTGAGCCAGGCGCGGCCGCGAGCGCCTGCCGCGTAGGGGGAGTGCAGGCTCTTGACCATGACGCCCTCGTGCCCCAGCGCGAGCGCGGCTTGGTAGTGGGCGTCGGCCGCGGCGGCGTTGGGGAGCGACAGTCGCGGCACGAGCAACGAGGCGGGCAGCAAGCGCTCCAGCACGGCCACCCGCTCGTGTAATGGTCGGTCGATGAGCGCGCCGTCGGGCTCGTTGTAGAGGCAATCGAAGGCCATGATGGCGAGGCGCGTGCCCGGTGCCCGACGTCCAGACGAGACGGCAGAGAACGTGGCCTGGAAGGGCAGTGCCCGGCCGCGCTCGTCGACCAGCACCAATTCGGCGTCGATGACGAAATCGCCGCCGGCCACGGCGGACAACGCCGCGACGACCTCCGGGGTCCCCTGGCCGAGCTCGTTGCCCTGGCGCGAATACACCCGACAGCCCTCGCGGCTGCGGTGGATCTGCGCGCGAACGCCGTCGATCTTCCATTCGACCTGTGCGTGAGGGATCTCGCCCAGTGCGTCTTGCAGCGTGTCGGCGCTCCCCGCAAGCATGGGCGACAAGGGCCGCTGCAGCACGAGCTGCGGAACCGTGGTCAGCGCGCCCCCATCGCCCAGAAGCAGCGTGGCCGCAGCACGAGTGCCTCCCTCGAGCATCACGACGCGCCGGACCTCGGCTTCTGGACGGCCGGCGACGTCGGCGAGGGCGCCTTGCATGACGCCATCGAGACTGCCTTGGCGTAGGGCTCCGCGCAGCGATGCCGACAGAAATGTGCGCTCCTCGGTGGTGAGACGAGCGAAGAGCGCTGCTGCTGCTGCGTAGCGAGGCTGCGCCGAGAGCAGCCTTAGCGCATCGAGTTCTGCCTGCACGTCTCGGATTTCGAGCGCGGGTTCCAATGCCGCAGGTACGCGCGCAAGATCGGCCAGAAGGTGCGGCCCAAGGCCCGTGGGACCACCCTCTATGTCGGCCACAAGGAAACCAACGGCGCTCGCGATCTCCGTGGGGTCGAGGGTCGAGAGCAGGCCCTTCAACGCAGCGCGCTTGAGCGTCCTCGATCGTGTGGCGCCGAGTGTCCGCGAAACCGTGGCGAGGGCATCGAAGAGCATGCGCAATCGACGTAGGGAGGAGGGCCGAGGGAAAGCGAACTAACGAGAGAGAAACAGTGGTTTGCCAGTGCTGCGGCGGCGAAGCAGGGTAGGGGCCTGGGCAACGAAGAGCGCGTCGTAGGTCACAAGGCCCTTGATGCGCCCGCCGCCAGGGCGGCTGTCGACCTGCGCCTCTACGCGGTACAGGCCTGGAGCGTCGAAGGTACCGTCGGGGCAGAGTTCATCGGCGGACACATAGATGGTTGTGGCACCCTTCGGGCCGAGGGTGGCGTACATCTCCCGGGGAGGGTTGACTTGGGTACGGGCGGGCGCGCACCTGGTCTGCTCTCCCTTGGGGCCTGTGACCTGCAGGACGACCGCGCCGGGCCGCAGCCACGCCGTGCGGGTGCTCTGGCCAATGTTGGCGACGGTGATGTTGAGGCCGAGGCCGGTGCCGCTCATGGTGTCGATGCGGGGCGTGGCGGTCACCGCGAACTCTTGCGTGGGGGGAAGCTGCGGAAGCACGCTTGCGCTGGATGCCAGCGGAACCTTGGCGCTTTGCGCCGTGGTATACGCGCGGGGCTTTCCCTTGGCGTCTGTGTTGGGAATCATCATGGCAGCGTTGTCGCCCGTGCTGCCGTAGCGCACGGTCATGGCGCCCCCGCGGAGCCAGGCGCCGTACTCTGCGCTGCCAAAACATAGGTCTTCCGGAGGGACGTCGAACGAAAGCTCGGAGCCCGCTGCGAGATCGACCCGTGCGCCCCGAACCCCATCGGAGGGGTAGGTGCACGATGCGCGTTTGCCCTTTTCACCCTCGATGTCGACGCGAAGGAAGCGCCCGTCGGCCAGCACGCTGGCTGTGGTCGCGGTCTCGTTCTTGACCGTTACGCGCAAGGTGGCGGCGCCGGTGCCCGCAACGACGTCGGCCCGAATGGACAGCGGCGCGGTCGCTGGCGCCGCACTGGCACGCACCGGCCCCGCAGGCCCAAAGAAGCCACACAAAAGGGCGACGCCCGCCAAGAGACCTTGCGGCCTCGAGGCGAGCTTCGAACCACCGGAGCGGGTATCAGGCACCACGCAACGTCTCGAAGAGCTCGAGATCGGGGAGCGCGGTGATGAGCCGCGTGCGGACCACGCCAACATCGTTGTCTTCGAGGAGCTTGCAGAATGCAAAGCCATCGTAGAGCGAGATGGGGGCCGCGTTGGGTGCCCCGGCCTCTTCTTTGGCGCCGGAGAGCACTTGGCCGCAGGTGATGAGAATACCGCTGGCCGCAGGGCCGTAGTGGTGCAGCGCGCCGCGCAGATCGGCGACACGCTCCCGGCCGATTTCGCGGCCGTCTTTGCGAATGACGAGGGCCGTGCGGATCTCGTCCGCGCCGGTGCGGTGGGTGGCGGAGTAGTGGGCCTCGCCGCCCGGAGCGCCCGCACGTCGAACGCCACGCACATTGATGAGACCGATGCGCTCGAGCACGACGAGCGCGAGCTCGACGAACACATGGCCCGGAAGCTCCTGGACCTTTCGCAACAGTGTGCGGCGGGAGGCCTCGCGGTAGCGTTCGACGGCGAGCAGCGCCTCGCTCTCGAGGCGCACCAGCTCCGGAGACAAGAACCAATCGGTGAGGGCGATCTTGGGGCCCGCTGCGAAGCGGAAGCGAGGACGCATGCCGGCGCCCGTGCGTCGCAGGTTGTCGGCGCGGAGCGACGCCATGAGCTGCGTGCCCGCCGCCGCGGGATCGCCGGACAAACGTCCGCGGCGCATGAGCGCCTCGACGACGGAGCGAGCGGCCACCGGGCCTTGGTTCCGGTCGAAGCCACTCATGATCATGATGGTGGCGTCCGAGAGCTCGCGGCCAGAGAGCTCTTCGCCCTCGCCTGGCGGCACCTCGATACCGGTGGGCATGCCGCCGGCCATGATTTGCGAGCGCTCGCGGATCATGGGGCGGGGCGCAGGCGCCAGGGGATCGCGGCTCGTGTCGATGTGCGAGTCGCTCTCGACGGAGATGATGGCGCTTGGCTGAATGACGTCGACGCGGGGCTGGGACGCGCGCTCGCCTCCCTCGGTCCCGTCGCCACGACCGCGACCACGCCGTCGCCGTCGCCGCCGCCGGCGACCACCATCGGCGCCGCCTTCGGCAGATTGCGGGGCCTGGGTGCTGGCCGGAGCCGAGCTGCCGCCCATGATGGGCTCGTCGTCGTCGTCCTCGTCGTCGAAGAAGTCGGCGCCGCTCGCCGCCAGATCGGCGCGGAGCGCATCTTCGCCGCTCACGATGGGACGGTCATCGTCGTCGTCGTCGTCGCCGCCAAGGGCCGGACGCGAGGGGTCCGTGGCGCGGGAGCGCGCCGCAGCCTCGACCTCGAGCGCATTGACCTCGGGGGCCAAGTCCGCGCCGTCGGCGTCGGCGTCCACGTCGACCTTCTTCTTGCCACGCTTGTCGGACCAGTCGCGCAGGCCGAAGACGCCGGGCTTGACCCGGACGATGGTGTTGGTGGCGTCTTCCTTCTTGAGCAGGGCCGCGAGGCGCGCACCCATGGTCACCTCGGGGCTCTTGCCCACGTGCGAGAGCAGGTTCTTCTCGATGGCCAGCTCGGTGATCTCTTTGTAGTGGAGCGGCTTGCCGGCAATGCGGAGGACCTCTTCCGCGGCTTCGGTGAATGTCATTTGCGTCTTCTCTTCTTTTCTTGGGTGTCTGTTCGTCCGCGCGGTTGGCTTGGGACAGACCACAATCGGTGTCGGTTTGTTCGCTTTCGGTGGCGCCGAGTGATCGTGCCGGCCTCCGTCTGCGATTGACCTGCCTTCTTACCGAAGGCCCAGCCTAGGTTTCGTCCGGAGCTCCGCACGCTTGGTGCGCGGGGTGCTCCGCCCCGAATCCTGTGCCTAGACTCTTTAGGTACCTGAGGAGTGCAAGCACGTCAAACGCTTCCTCGGTTCCCAGGCGCCCACGGACGGGCTACATCCTCGGGCCATGCCGAGCGTAGCCCGGGCTCTGTTTGTCGTTTTGGTGACCGCGGCGCTCAACTATGCGGCCTTCCAAGAGAAGTACGCTGGTACGAGCACGTTTTGGGTGCTTGCCGCGGCGGCTCCGCTCCTTCTTTCGGCCTGGGCGGTTTGGATCGCCCGCTCCGATGACGAGCTGGGGCGGCTCGTGCATATGCGCGGCGGCGACGTCACGCTCGGGATCTTGGGGGCAGGGGTACTCGTTGCCGCGGCGGTGTTCATCACCCGGCAGTGGATGCCCCTGGGCACCGCAAGGGCCAACTGGGTGTTGCGCATCTATCTGCAGTTCGGTGGTCCGGGCGAACTGCGGGCCAAAGTGGCGCTCGTCACCACGCTGGTCGTCGTGGTCAGTGCCGCCGAAGAGGTCGTGTGGCGCTACCTTGTACCCCGCTTGCTCGAGGACTACGTCGGGTCCGCTCGGGCATGGATCTACGCGTGGGTGCTCTACGCCGTGGCGCACGCGCCGGCAGCCTTCGCGCTGCGGGCGCCGGGCATGGGCGCGAATCCGCTGTTGCCCCTGGCCGCGCTTGGTTGCGGACTCTTGTGGGCGGGGCTTGCCCGGTTCACAGGCCGCCTCCTGCCGAGCGTGGTCTCCCACGCGTTCTTCCATTGCATCATTTTGCTCTTCTATCGCCTCTACGGGCCTAGCCTCTAACGCGCGTGAACGACACCATCGCCAAGCTCGCCGCCCTCTTGGGCGAAAGCGAATTCCAGTCCGCCCGCGATAGCCTGGGGGCGCGGGCCAAGGATCTTGGTGTGGCCTTGTCCCCCGAGGCACTCGACCTTGGTGCAGCCTTGGCTACGGGGTACCCCGCGCTGTTCCCGCAGCTCTTGGCATGGCCGAGCGATCTGCCACCCATTGCCCGAGGCATGCGCGTGGCCCGGGACGCCCGGGCGTACCGGAAGACCTGCCTGGCGCTCATGGGCGACATGCGCGACGAGGAGCAAGTCCGCCGGGGCCTGCGCGTTTTCGCGCGTCGCGAGCGATTGCGCGTGGCCGCGCGAGAACTCTTGCACCCCGGGGTCGATGTCGACACGACGGCGCGGGAGTTGTCCGACCTCGCCGACGTGACCATCGATGTGGCGCTTTCCGAAGCGCGCCTCTGGGCCGACGCCCGCTTCGGGCTGCCCACCAAAGCCGACGGCGCCCCATGCGCCTTCGTGGTGTTTGGGATGGGGAAGCTTGGCGGCCGGGAGCTCAACTGCGGCAGCGACGTTGATTTGCTTCTGTTCTATGAGACCGACGATGGCGAGGTCGTGAGCAACGGCGTGCCCACGGACCTATCTCTTCACGAGTACTTCACCCGCGTTGCCCGACGGCTGACGGCCACGTTGGCCGATGTGACCGATGATGGCTTCGTGTGGCGTGTCGACCTTCGCTTGCGCCCGGAGGGGGCCCAAGGTCCTTTGGTCAACGCGCTGGCCGCGGCCGAGCGCTACTACGAGTCCTGGGGCCGCACCTGGGAGCGCGGCGCGCTCTTGCGCGCGCGGCCCTGCGCCGGTGATCTCGCACTGGGCGCCGACGTCCAAGCTGCGCTTGCGCCTTTCGTGTGGCGCCGGGAGGTCAATCCCATGCTCGCGGCGGAGCTCCGGGCCTTGGCTTTGCGGGCCCGCGCGGAGCTGTCTCGCGATGCCTCCCGCGACCTCAAGCTCGGCCCCGGTGGCATCCGCGAGGTGGAGTTCTTCGTGCAGTCGCTGCAGCTCATTTGGGGCGGTCGCGAGCCGAGGGTACGTACACAGGGTACCCTGGAATCGCTGCGCCGGCTGCGCTCCCGAGGCCTTGTCACCGACCGCGAAGCGCGCAGCATGAGTGACGCCTACCTGTTCTTGCGCCGCTTGGAACATCGTGTGCAGTTTGCAACCATGGTGCAGACGCACGAGTTGCCCCAGGGGGCGCTGCTGGAGGTGCTTTCGCTAGGGCTGGGGTTTGCGAGCGGCGCGGAACTCGAGGCGGAGCTGCACCGGGTCACGGACTTGGTGGCCCGGGGCTTTGCGTCCCTCAGCAACCAACAACAGCCCACCTCGCACTCCCTGGACCGCCTGCTGGCGGCTCTGGACCATCGCGACGAAGCGCTCGTGCTCGGGGCTCTGCCCCCGTCCCTCGAGGGGGCCACGCCGGACTTCGCGAGGCACCTGTTGTCTCTTTCGCGGCACCCAGACGCGCCGCTCGGCGCAAGCAGTCGCGACAAAGACCCGGCCCTGTGCGAGGTCTTGCTCGGGGCGTTGGCCGAGGCTGCGGACCCCGAGCAGGCCGCACGACTGCTATCAGCGTTTTTTGCACGCCTCGTGACCCCCGGGGTCTACACAAAGTCCATCGGCGCCGACGAGCGCGTGGTGCGCCGCGTGGTCGGACTCTTTGGCGCGAGCTTGTTTCTTGGCGAAGCCTTGGTGGGGCACCCGGAGCTTGTGGACAGGCTCATCTTCAGCCGCGCGGTGCCCAACGACGGCGCCGTGCGCTCGACGGTGACCGAAGAGCTTGGGGCCATTCGTCTGGAGGAGGCCGAGGGAGACCCCTTCGAAGAGGTTGCCGGTGCCCTTCGGCGCGCCAAAGCCAGTGTGACCCTCGAGGTGGGCCTCGCGGACTTGGCCGGAGAGATCACCACCAAGCAAGCCATGCACTCGCTCTCGGCGCTGGCTGACGCCGTGCTCGAGGCGGCCTTGTCGTGGGTCACCAAAGAGCGTGGGGTGCCCGAGGGGCTCGCGGTCATCGCCATGGGCAAGCTCGGCGGCAAAGAGATTGGCTACGGGTCGGACCTGGACTTGGTGTTCGTGTACGAGGGCGAGGACCAAGAGGATGCCGAGCGCTTCGTTCGTTGCGCCCAGCGCGTGATGCGTTTGCTCTCCATGCCGCACGGTGATGGGCCCGGATACGAGCTCGACACACGCTTGCGCCCCTCGGGCAACCAGGGCCTGCTCGTGGTCTCGTTGTCAGGCTTTGGTGCTTACCACGGTGTGTCCCAAGGCTCCGTGCGCCGCGCCGAAGATTGGGAGCGCCAAGCGCTGCTGCGTGCGCGGGTGTGCGCGGGGGATGCCAGGGTGGGGGAGCGCTTCATGAAGATGGCCGATGAGGTGGCCTACGAAGGGGGCCCGCCGGCACCCCAAGAGCTCCACCGGCTTCGCATGCGCATGCAGCACGAGCTGGGGCGCGAGCGAAAGGGCGCGCTCTACGATCTCAAGTTCGGCGTGGGCGGAGTCGTCGACATCGAGTTCTGCACGCAGTTCTTGCAAATGAAGTACGGCGGAGACCACCGCGTACGCACCACGGACACCGAGACCGCGCTGCTCTCGCTCGAGGCCTGCGGCTATCTCGACGCGCACCTGTCGGCGAGCTTGCGCGAGGGCTACCGCTTCCTGCGTTCGGTGGAGCAGCGCTTGCGGGTGCTCCACGGCACCAGCGCCCACCTGCTCGAGCGCGGTGCGCCGGGGCTTGTCACGCTGGCCCGGGGGCTTGGGGTTCGCGAGCGCGCCCAAAGCTCCGCGGCAAGCGAACTGCTGGTGCGCTACGAGCTCGTCACCAAAGACGTCCGCGCGGCCTACGGTGCCGTGCTCGGCGTTCCGGTGGAGACCGCGTAGCGCTCGGCGGAGTTGAAGCCCGTTCCGGCGGACGGGCGATCGCGCCGCCTTGGGCTCCATGCTCTCGCGCGCATGCGCTGGGCACTCCAAGCGGTATCGGTCACAAAAAGCCGACGGACCCGCTGGCCTTGCGCCGAATGGCGCGAGCGGATCCGTCGATGGGTCGCGAGACTTGGAGTTAGTGGCTGTTGGCGATGGCGCTGACCACGCCGCCCAGGATGCCGAGGACGTAGGCCACGATGGCCAGGATCGTCGCGGTCTTCGCTTTGCTACGGGCCGTCTCGATGTCGCCTGCAGCGTTCGCGTTCTTGGCCTGGATCGAGAACACGATGCCGATGATGCCGAGGATGGTTCCGAGGCCGCAGCAGAACACAGTCGCGACGATGGACAGAACGAGCGGAAGCGTCGTGTTCACGTCGCCGCCCGCGCCGGGCATCATGGGGCCGCCGGGAGGGCCGCCGAAACCACCCGGAGGGGGGCCGAACCCACCGCCCGGGGGAGGACCAAAGCCGCCGCCGGGAGGGGGCGCGCCATAGCCACCACCGGGGGGCATTCCACCGGGAGGCGGACCACCGTAGCCGCCACCACCGGGGGGCATTCCACCGGGAGGCGGACCACCGTAGCCACCACCGCCGGGGGGCATACCGCCAGGAGGCGGTCCGCCGTAGCCGCCGCCACCGGGGGGCATGCCGCCCGGAGGAGGACCACCATAGCCACCACCGCCCGGGGGACCGTAGCCGGCTGCTTGCAAGTTTCCGTTGGCGCTCGGGCTGCCTGTGACCATCATGGGGGTTCTCCTCGAAGGACGACTGAGCCGGGATCATCGCACAGCTTCCGCAGGCTGGAGAACGACAAAAGAGCATGGCACCCGTGGTTTCAGACGCGAAGGAGGCCCGTCCGGGGCGCCCCGGGGGTGCCGCCGGCCCTCTGCGGGCCTTTGGCCTTGCAGTCAGCCTCGTATTGTTGGCGCTCTTGTTTGCCTCTGGCGTCGTGCGCTGCCCGTCGGCGCAGTTCCTGTCGGTGTCTTGCCCAGCCTGCGGATCCACGCGGAGCATGCATGCGCTGCTTCGCGGGGATCTGCACGGGGTCTTGTTCTATGCCCCCCTGGCCCCGGTTACCGTGGCAGGTCTTCTATGGATCGGCCTGCGCGCCATCATGCTCACGTACAAGGGCATGCCGTGGTCCGGCTTGGAACGACAACCCGGCGTGGCCTTGGCGCTTCGGGGCCTCGTCTTCATTGTGTTTGTGCAGGTGTTTTTGTGGGGGCTCCGGGCCATGGGCCTTTGCGGCGGGCCGGTACCGCTTCCATAAGTGGCTTGCGCGTGCTGCCTGCGGCAAGTCGCACGAAAGCGCGATAGACTCCCGCAGGTGAAGGTTTGCCTTGCCTGCCAGGAGCCGTTCCCGGAGGACGCCGGGTTCTGTCCCATTTGTGGCAAGGGCTTGGTGCGAACCACCGATCGTCTGCTGGGGCGCATCATCGCCGCGCGGTACCGCCTCGTGCGTCGCCTCGGTGCGGGGGGCATGTCCGTGGTCTACCTGGCGCGGCACGTTCTGCTCGACCGTCTGGCCGCCATCAAGATCTTGCGGCACGACCTTGGTTTGAACCCCGCACACCGCGAGCGCTTCTTGCGCGAAGCCCGGGCGGTCAACCGCATCAATCACCGAAACATCGTCGAGATCAACGACGTGGGCGAGTGCGATGGCACGGCGTACATGGTGATGGAGTACGTCGAGGGCGAGAACCTGCTGTCCGTTCTCGGCAAGGGCCCCATGCCGTGGCCCCGGGCTTGTCGCATCGCCGTGCAGGTGGCGAGCGCCTTGGCTCGCGCCCACCAGATGGGCGTGATCCATCGCGATCTGAAGCCCGAGAACGTGATGCTCGTGTCGGAGTTCATGGGCGATGCCGTCAAGCTGATGGACTTCGGCATCGCCAAGATTGTCGACATGCCCGCCCTCACGTTCTCCGAGCAGCTCTTCGGGACGCCGGGGTACATCGCTCCGGAGTACGTCGAAGGTGGGGCCGTGGATGCTCGCAGCGACATCTACGCCCTCGGCGTCTTGCTCTACGAGATGGTGTCGGGCAAGTTGCCCTACGACGCCAAAGGCCAGGCAGACTTGCTGCTGCTCCCCATTACAAAGGCACCAACGCCGCTGTCCGATCGCGTGCCCAACTTGCCTCCAGAGCTTCCCTCGCTGGTCTTGCGCATGCTCGCCAAGAACCCCGCGGACCGACCGCACGATGCCTTCGCCGTGCACGACGCGCTGCTCGACACGTTGCGTCGCCACGAAAACGATTCGCCGGCAGCACCGCCAGTGCAGGTGGCCCCGAGCCACAGCGCGGCACCGCGCACGGCCGCGCCCGTCGGGGGACCATCGGCGCGCCAGGAGATCGCCACCGATGTGCGCTTGGTGCCGAGCGCGCCGGGGCCCGGACCTTCGCTGGCTCAACCTGCGACGCCAGGGCCTCCCTCCACGGTGGTGACCCCGGACGTGCCTCCCTCCGGAACCTCCACCGCGGTCCTTGGACGTATCGAAACCCAAGAGCTGCGCGGCCGGTGGCTCCGGCAGCTCACCGAGCTTGCCGAGGCCATCGAACGCTCCCGTCGCCGCGGCGACCGCAGCCCAGCTGCTTGGGCCAAGGCCGATGCCCTGGCCGCCGAGGCCCACGAACTCGCCAAGCGTCTCGACCATGTGACGAGGGGCGCCGCCGAAGCCCAAGCGCGCCTCGACCGTCTCGAAGCCGATGCCAAAGACTTCCGGTCGAACTTGGGCCGCGCCATCGACGTGCTCGTGCACGACCGCTCAAGAGAGCGAGCGCATCTCGAGGCACTCACGATCCGTGCACCGATCAGCGCCGTGGAGCCCGAGACCACCGCCGAGGACTCCCGTGTTTGGGAGCGTGCAGCGCTGGCCGAAGAAGCCGCGCGCACGCAGGGCCTGCTGGCTGACCTTGATTTCCAGATCGACGAGTTGACGCAGCAGTTGCAGCTCAAGAACGCCGAACTCGACATGCACCTGACGCACGCCTCCGGGGAGCTCGAGGGCTACACCTCTGCGCTACGACAGCTCGAGACGCAGCTGATGCGAACCATCGACGCGGGGGTCAATCTCGTGGCCGAGCCTCGCCGCGCCCCTTCGGGCTGACGCCGGCGCCGCCGATGTTTGCGTACGCTTGCTTGCGGCTGGCGATGCCGTTGCGCCCCTCGCGAGCAGGTTCGAGTTGGCCGAGCCAGCGGCCATTTTCGAAGTTCACCAGGGCATGGGCCAACACCGGGCCAAGCAAGCTGCCCGTGAGCCAGTAGAGGGTGCCGAGGAGCAGGCCAAACACCGTGGCCGCCGCCGCCCAGCGCAAGGACCGCTTGCCGAGGCCCAGATGCAAAAGGCCAAAGGCCAGGCCAGCGGGCACCACGCCCAGGACCGGGACCAAAAGTCCGCGGAAGACGATCTCCTCGGCGATGGCACTCGATGCGCTTCGCCAGAGCAGGCGCCCGGTGCCCGCGCCACGGGCTTCTTGCGCAAGATCCTTCGCCAGTTCTTGCAGGGGGCCCAGCTTACGGGTGGCCCGGCCCGACAAAATGACGACCCCGGCGAGCACGACGCCGAGTAGCGCCGAGGTGCCCGCAAGGGTGGTCGGCGCTGCGTCGAGGGCCGGCAGTGTCACGAAGGCGCTCTGCCCCGCGGTTGCCGCAACCGATGCGAGCACCAGTGCGAGCGCGAGCATGCCCAATCGGCCCCAGTCTTCTGGGCGAAGTGCTGCCTTTCGGGCCGGAGTGGCGCCGAGCTCCGCCGGAAGGTGAGGCCGCAGCATCATGAAGCGGGGCAACGATTCCACAGGGCGCCCGCGGCCGCAAGCCGGGCCCCCCGGGATCGAACCGACAGGCAAGACAAAACGTCGGGAAATGGCTCTTGGCCGCCCCCGAGCAAGAATCGCGACACACGGTGGCTTTGGGTGAAGGTTCCCCCCCACGGCGGAAAAGATGCGGTAATGTTCAAGGGATACCCATGAGTTCCAACGTGGCGCAAGAAGACCGTCCTCGGGTCCTCATCGTCGACGACGAGAAGTTCATCCGAGACATCCTCGCGGACTTCCTCGGCATGGAGGGCTACATGGTCCGCACCGCCGAGGACGGCTCCGCGGCGCTCAACGAACTCACCCACGCGCACTACGATCTCGTCATCAGTGATCTCAAGATGCCGCGGATGGGCGGCATCGAGCTCCTCGAGGCCATGGGGCAAGCTGCGCCCAATGCGCTCACGGTCATCATGACGGGCTTTGGCACCGTCGAGACCGCCATCGATGCCATGAAGCGCGGCGCCTACGACTACATCCTCAAGCCCTTCAAGGTCGAAGAGGTCATCCATGTGGTGCAGCGCGGCCTCGAGAAGCAGCGCTTGTCCGCCGAGAACCTCCGGCTCAAAGAGGCGTTGTCGCTGTACAAGGTCAGCGAAGCCATCGCCGCCAGTCTGTCCCTCGAAGAGGTGCTGGCGACGGTGGGCGATACCGCACTCCACGAGATCAACGCCGACCTGGTGTCCACCTGGCTCGACGATGGCGAAGGCAGCTACTTCGAGCGCCAGCGCCTGGTGGGCAAGCGCGCGACGCCCACGCCGGACTACGGCGCCTTCGACCGCCAAGCCTTCATCGACTTCTTCAAGGCCGAGACCCACGTCCTCGAGACCGGCGCAAAGCTGGGCCGCTTCTTCGAAAAAGAAGCCGAGATCCCCCCGCAGTCGCTGCTCGCCATCCCCTTGCGCATCAAGGGCAAGCTCATCGGCTGGATCTCCGTGACCAGCTTCACCAAGAACAAACGCTTCGACGAAGGGCAGCGAAAGATGCTCTCCATCGTCGCGTCCCGAGCCACCGCCGCCATCGAGAACGCCCGGCTCTACGAAGACCTTCGCGCCACCTTCCAGCAGACCATCGAGGGTCTCGCCAAGGCCATCGACAAGATGGACCGGTACACCTCTGGCCACTCGGACCGCGTGGCGCAATACGCCATGTACCTGGCCATCCGGTTGGGGCTGCCACCCGACATGGTGGAGACGGTGCGCCAGGCCGCGCTCATGCACGACATCGGAAAGATTGGCTGCGTGATGAACCTGAACAAGCCGGGCAAGCTCACGCAAGACGAGTACGAGATCTTCCAGAAGCACCCGGCCTACGGCAAAGACATCCTCGACCCCATCAAGTTCTTGAATCCGCTCATCCCTGGCGTGTACCTGCACCACGAGCGATGGGACGGCCGTGGTTACCCGCTCGGCCTCAAGGGGCAAGACGTGCCGCTCATCGCGCGCATCATCGCCGTCGCCGACACCTACGACGCCATGACCAGCGATCGCGCCTATCGCCGCGCGCTGCCCCACGAAGTGGCCCTGAACGAGATCGAGCGCTGCTCCGGCTCGCAGTTCGACCCAGATGTCTCGGGCAACTTCACCGAGGGCATCGACGAGTACCGCGACGAGCAGATGGACAAGGGCAACAAAGTCCCGGAGTAAGGCCTTCCGGGCCACAACCCGTGTGCTAGAGCGTTGGGCTTCCAGGAGGCCTTCCGTCCATGTTGCCCGACCAACTTCGAGAGTGTCTCACCTTCGACGACGTCTTGCTGGTGCCGGCCTACAGCGAGGTCCTTCCTCGAGATGTCGACGTGCGCACACGGCTCACGCGCAACATCGAGCTCAACATCCCCTTGGTCTCTGCGGCCATGGACTCCGTCACCGAGAGCCGCACGGCCATCACCATGGCGCGGCAAGGTGGTCTTGGCGTCGTGCACAAGAACCTGAGCCCCGAAGACCAAGCGTGGCAGGTGGAGCAGGTCAAGCGCGCGGAGAGCGGCATGGTGGCCAAGCCCGTCACCGTGCGGGCGGGGCAACCGCTGCGCGAGGCTCTCGGCATCATGCGCGAGCACGATGTGTCTGGCCTGCCGGTCGTCGACGGCGACAAGCCCATCGGCATCCTGACGGCCCGGGACATCCGCTTCGAGCGCAACCTTGACCAGCCCGTCAGCGCGCTCATGACCAAAGAGCTCGTGACGGTGCCGCCGGGCGTAGCGGTCGACCAAGCCAAAGAGCTTTTGCACAAGCACCGGATCGAAAAGCTCATCGTGGTCGATGCGCAGGGGCGCCTCGCCGGCCTCGTCACCATCAAAGACTTGCTGCAAGCCGAGCGCAACCCGCTGGCCGTCAAAGATGCCCGGGGCCGCCTACGGGTGGGCGCCGCGGTGGGCCCCGGCCCCGACCGCGAGGCGCGCACCAACGCCCTCGCGGCCGCCGAGGTCGACGTCATCGTCGTGGACACAGCCCATGGTCACTCCAAAGGCGTCATCGATGCCGTGCGCGACACCAAAAAGGCCTTCCCGCACATCGATGTCATCGCCGGCAACGTGGCCACCCCCGAGGCCGTGGCCGCCCTCATCGACGCCGGCGCCGACGGTGTCAAAGTGGGCATCGGGCCCGGCAGCATCTGCACCACCCGTATTGTCGCAGGCATCGGCGTGCCCCAGGTCACCGCCGTCAGCGACTGTGCCAAGCTGGCCGACAAACACGGCGTGCCCATCATCGCCGACGGCGGGGTCAAGTACTCCGGCGACGTCACCAAGGCCATCGCGGCCGGGGCACGTGCGGTCATGATCGGTTCGCTCTTTGCTGGCACCGACGAAGCCCCCGGAGACCTCGTCCTTTTTCAGGGGCGCAGCTACAAGGTTTATCGGGGCATGGGTTCGCTGGGGGCCATGCGCAAGGGCTCCAAAGACCGCTACGGCCAGAGCGGCACCGCCGACGAAAAGCTCGTCCCCGAAGGCATCGAGGGCCGCGTCCCGCATCGTGGAGCGCTCGCTTCCATCGTGCATCAGCTCATGGGAGGCCTGCGGTCGGGCATGGGCTACACGGGGTCGGCCACCATCGACCACCTGCGGCAGAACGCCCAGTTCATCCGGGTCACGTCGCAGGGCCTTCGCGAGAGCCACGTGCACGACGTCATCATCACCGAAGAAGCCCCCAACTACCGCCGCGACACCTGATGGACGCGGTGACGGCGTATTACCTCGGCCGCGTGCGTTACGCCGAGGCCCTGGGCCTGCAAGAGCAGCTCTTGGCGGCGCGCCTTTCCGGCGCCATCGGCAACACGCTGCTCCTGCTCGAACACGAGCCCGTCATCACGGGCGGCCGTGGGGCCAGCATCGCCAACGTTCTCATGAGTGACGCCGAGCTGCGCGCGCACCACATCGATTTCCACGAGACCGGCCGCGGCGGCGACATGACCTACCATGGCCCGGGACAGCTCGTCGGGTACCCCATCGTCGACTTGTCTCCGGGGCGTTGCGACGTGCGTCGTTATGTCCGCGATCTCGCGCAGATCATGATGGACCTATCGGCCTCGGTGGGCGTGCAGGCGGGCGTGTTGCCCGGCGATCCCAAGCTCATTGGCGTGTGGACGGATACCGAGCGTCCGGGCAAGTGGGACGCCGCGCTGGCGGAACAATGGGCCCAAAAGTCCGCGGCGCCTCCGCCCTCGCTGGCCAAGGTAGGCGCCATCGGTGTGCGCCTGTCCCGTTGGGTCACCATGCACGGTTTCGCCTTGAACGTCAGCACCGACCTCGCTGGCTTTTCGGCCATCGTGCCCTGCGGCATCAAGCAGTTCGGCGTCACGCGCCTCTGGGACTTGTCACCGGAACGCCCGACGGTGCGCGACATGGCCGACCGGGCCATCGATGCCTTCGGCAGGGTGTTCGAGACCACCGTGGCTTTTGCCGATGCGGATTCGCTCCGACGTCAATTGGCAGCCGTCGCTGGCGCTTAGCTGACCGCCGGTTCACTGGCGCGCAAAAAACCGAGCGGGCCAGCGAGCGCCGGAGCGCAAGACTTAGGCGCCGGGCTGTGGCGGCAGTGAGTTGCGCGAGCGCTCGAGCATGCGCAGGTACATTTTTGCCTGCGAGTTATCGGGATCCATGTCGAGGGCTTTGGTCCACATGCCCTCGGCACCGGTGGCATCGCCCATGGCCAAGAGGGTGACACCGAGCTGCACCCGTGCGGGCACGTAGTTGGGGCGGTGCTCCAGGGCCAGCGTGTAGCGCTCTTTGGCGCCCCGCAGATCGTTGAGTTCGCGGAGAAGATTGCCAAGGCGGGTCTGCAGGTCCGCAAAGTGCGGGCAAAGCTGCACGGCGCGGTCGAGCTCCCGAATGGCCTCGTGCGGCAGCGCCGCATCGGCGTACGCCTGGGCGATGTCGGCGTGCATGTTGGCAATTTTGCCGCGCGCAAAGGGGTCGAGCCCGTGCACTCCCGTGCCCGGGTTGACCTTGATGCGGGCATACACCTCGCGGGCTTTGTCGTACTTGCCGCGGTCGTTGTATGTGACTGCCAGATTGAGCGCCGCTTCGGTGTACTGCGGGTTGATCTCCAGGGCGCGCTCGAAGTGGCGTTCGGCGGCGATGAAATTGCCCCGCGAATGGGCAATGACACCGAGCATGTCGTGCACATCGGCGTAGCGGTCCTCTTCGTCGAGCACTTGCCGCAGCAGCTGCTCGGACTTGTCGAACTCGCGCTTGCCGTAGTGCTCGCGCCCCAAAATCAGGAGTTGTTTCACGCGTTCGTTCACGCTCCCGAGGCTACTTGAAGGCCATGGGTGGGCGCAACCGGCGACGCACGTCGGGCCCCCTTCTGGCCCCGCCGGGTTGCACCGCTGGGTTGCACCCTGGCGGTTTGGGCGATAAACGCAAGGGTTCTCCCTCAAATGTCCGACGACCCGCACCGCGATCCCGACCTACCGGACACCCCGGAGGCCCATGGAGACGCCCCGGAAAGGGAGTCGAACGGCTCGGTCGCGTCGACACACGCACCACGCGCCTCTGCGGACCCAGACGCGGTCTCGCCGGCGCCGCAGCCTGCCTCGGCCAGTGCGTCGCCGCCTCCGAGTTCCGTCGCGCCAGCCACCCACGGCACCGAGCCTCCAACGTCCGGCCGCTCCGCCGCAGCGCTGCCCGTTCCGGTGCTCGACCTCTCGGTGCCGGATACCGCAATGGAACCCGCCTCGGAGGCCACCATCGACGCCGACGGCGCCGTGGACGCCGACCTTGCAGCCCAAGGCGCCGGTCCCTCACCGGCCCCGTCCTCGGTGTCGCCCGCGCCGCCGGCCGAGTCCCCCGATGCTCCTTCGGCCCTCAGCTCCGATGCGCTTGCATTCGATGATCACGGCTCGCCGGCACCCGATGCGCCTCTGCCCCCAAGAGCCCACAGTACCGCGGCCCTGTCGCTTCCGATCCTGTCGGCGCTCTTGTTCTTGGGCACCGCCATTGGCGTTGCCCGCGCGCCAGGCACCGTTACGGCGTCCGGACCGAGCGCCAGCGCGTCGGCATCTGCGATGTTGCCAGAGGTGGCTTCATCGCCCAGCGCTGGCGATACCGCCGCCGACTCCGATGCTGGCAGCCCCGACGCAGCGCCTCCTTTCGAGCCCGTTTGGCGCGTCTCGCGCGGCAAAGACGACGCGGCGGTAACCCACCACGAGGGCGCCGTGGGCAAGCGATCTCTGGGCCAGGCGCTCCTGCGCGCCGGGCTCAGCAAGGCCGAGGTGGCGCAGGTCCAGAAGTCCTTCGAGGGCGTTCGTCGCTTCGAGCACCCCAACGCCAAAGACACC